>CAZUEO010000005.1:0-103913 GCA_964619675.1 uncultured Planctomycetaceae bacterium
CAATTGTTCGCAACAACTCTCCGTGATCAGCTTTAGTCTGTGGCTCTGGAAGCAATTTTGTACCAATGAAATAAGTCAAGTACGCCCAGATATACCATCCAACAAGGGCTGCAACTGTCATTATCAGCATTCCCAAAAGCCCTGCTTTTGAAGCATTCCCTATTCCAGCCGCCATACTGGACAAAACCACAACGCCCATAGCCTGACCTAACGCAGACTTATCGGCCTCGACTTCTTCATACAAGGCAACATCCAGTTTAGCCGCTCGAATAATACGATTACCAAAATTAGCCATTTTTCCCTTTTGCCTCCAATTGTAATTTCAGACTCCTGTTCTTAATTAATGAATGCTTGCTGTAGAAAACCGAACTGATATTTTATCTTATAGTATTAGCTTATTCCAGGGAATAATATATCGACCTAACTATTTCCTCCTCAACATCACCGCCTGTCGTGAGCAAAGCCGAACGGCACCTAAGCCAAGAAAGATACGCCACAAGGAAAGCGGCCTTCACAGTACAGGTGGCGGAAGTCTGAGCAAGACATACAACGTGGCAACGACAGGAAGAAGCAGCCTGAATCCACCAAGTACAAAAAAACCTATAAGAATAATCATTCCGTACCGGGCATAATTCATATAAGCCCTGATGGCCTCCGGAGATTTCAAACATACATAAACCATTTTGGAACCGTCCAGCGGGGGTATCGGCAACAGATTAAATACAGCTAAAATAAGATTAAAGAATATCGCTAACAGCACAAAATTACCAATAGCGGGCAAGGCATTCAGCTTAAAGAGGTGAAAGGCCAATGCCAACACAATCGCCAGCAGTATATTGACGGCAGGCCCGGCGGCAGCAACCTTGAAAATATCTCTTTTAGTCAGAACAGCAAAATTAACAGGAACCGGCTTTGCCCAGCCGAAATGTGCAATCAAAGGAAGTATAATAGTACCGAAAAGAGTGATATGAGCAAGTGGATTCAGAGTCAGCCGGCCCAGCCTTTTGGCCGTATCATCGCCGCACTTGTAAGCTACCCAGCCGTGTGCGTATTCATGGATTGTCAAAGACACAAGAAAAATCGGTAGAATGGACAAATACGTTATAATCCGCTCGTTGAGCATTTTAGACAACCCCCTCAAAGTGAATAAAGACCGTTTGCAACTCCTGATTAAGCCTCTCAAACCCCGGCGCCGTATCGCCGATTTTCAGTTTTACCATTTCCTTGTCCTTTAAATCCTCTGAAATACTCACAGCATCTTCCTTAGGCAGACACCCCCAAAAAAACAGCAGCATTGCTGCAAATATCGCTATTATCTTAAACTTTTTCATTCTTAACCTTTCTATTCTGCCCCGCCAATGCCTTGCCGGGGTTTGTTTCCAATTTCAAATTTCGATTCTCGATTCCCTTGCCCCATGAAGCACTTCATCTACTTCATCAGGGTCATTCCGACCATTGCGGAGGAATCTATTAAAACAATTTATATTCCTTGCCCCCTGTTCTCCTGTTCAACTTTTCACCTGCTCAACTGTTCCCCTTCTCACTTTATCCCATCTCCACCGCCGAACGTCAGTCGTCAGCCGTTTCAATCCTGAAAAGTTTCTCGTCCTGTGATAATTTCAGAACCACATACTCATCTTTATTCAACTCCTCCGGCAACTTGTCTTTCAGAATTGATGCAACAAACTGTATCCCTTTTGTACTGACAAGATTGGCAATCTTCAGGAGTTGATTATCATGCATCAGTTCTTTTTTGTCATTGAGGAGAAAGTGCATACAGGGGATATTCTCTTCGTCAGCAAAGAGCGTGTAGGCGATATCAAAACAGGATATTTCACCTTGTTTTTTCCCCGAACTGAAATTGAGGTTAAATGCTGTGAATTCGTAGAGGCGGCGCCCCTTTACTGTTTTTGTATCAGCTTTCAATGCATATTTTTCACCATACAGCTCATATGACACAGATGAAAAATACTCATTGAATTTGCCGACCTGTTCTTTGATTTTAAGAGCGAATTCATCGGAGAAAAGTTCATTGTCAATTGCGGCGAGTTTTTCATTAAATTCAGTTAGTTTTGACTCCACGTTGTTTAATTGCCGCAGGGTGCTTTCATATTCACCCTTTGTATGGTATTTTGCATTAAGCTCTGCGATCAACTGTTCAAGCACTTCAAAGGAATCACTCTGGGTAATAGCGGTACTCAATTCTGCCTCTTCTACCAAGAGGCGATTCAGGTACTCCCGTTTAGCAGTAAGCTCCGTATTAATCTTTGGCAAATCCTGCGTTATAAATCGTATCTTTGACTCAACCATCCTATTGTGAAAGTCATGAAGCTCCTGAAAGGTTTTCTGTATCCCGCTAACCAGAGATGTTGCCTGCTGATATATCTGCTGCAATTGCTTAAGATCGATAGTGGATACACTGGTTTGCATCTCATGCTGAGCTTCTAAAATCAAATCTTTTCGTAGTTCAAGTCTGCCGATCTCAGATGAAGCAAGATTAATATGATACTTTACATTGTTCAGTTTATCCAAATCCGATTCAAAATTCGGATTCAAGTTCAGTGCTGCCTTTTGACGCTCAAGTTCATCTATTTCTGATTTAAGAAGAGCCAATGCGGCTTCGTATGCTGATTTTGTTTGTTCTGACTCAAGGCGTTTCTTGAATTTTTCCTCAACGTCAATTTGTGAACGCAATTCCTGTTTAGTATTTCCCTCTCTAAAATCGCAGCCTAAAAGAAAGAGGTAGAGTGTCTCGTATTCATCAGCACGAGTATACGGATGAAGATTTTTGATCGTCTGATTGATACTCAAATCTTTATAGCGAATATTGTGAGCAATAATCTGGCGGAAAGTTGGTTTACGTCCGTAATGTCCTAGAAAAAGAAGAGAGGTAAGAGATTCTTCAAACTCCTCATCAGTTTTATTATTGCCATCTATGCGTTGAATTTTGTTTTTGCGGGGTAGAAAATTTCGTTCAATAATCACTTCCCGAGAATCTTCTTGCGAAAGATCTTCTTTGAGAACCAGCGAAATGAGCACTTTCTTATCGACTAAAAAATCTTTAACAAGTTTATATTGGTTCCGTTTATTTTCAGGGTCGGCGTATATTTCATTCGCTTCACCATCAAGGCAGAAATCAACCAGTTTCAAGACCGTTGTTTTTCCGACATTGTTACCGGTCTCTTTGCCGCTGATAACAGGGGTTTCGTCAACAA
Organism: uncultured Planctomycetaceae bacterium; assembly: GCA_964619675.1. Lineage (GTDB taxonomy): Bacteria > Planctomycetota > Phycisphaerae > Sedimentisphaerales > UBA12454 > JAPLMW01. Next base: position 3,216 of record CAZUEO010000005.1, read on the forward strand.
TGAGGTTGATACCAGCACGAAATTGAATGTCGCGAATTACAACATCATCGTCACGGGTGATTGTCAGTGATTTCAAGAACATAGTTCTACCTTGCCATCTTCACTCAAAGTAACCAAATTGAGGAGAAAAAGCCAGTCGAGACACAGAATAAAAACAGGCATACTCATTTCTCGTTCAGTTGTTGTCTGTATATACAAATCAAATATATTCAACATACGACACTTCTGAATAGTCTTTAATACAAATGCACCGTTGAAGTAAATGGTTTGTTCAGGGTGTATGTTATCAGGAACAAGCATTGGTATTTCCTAAAGGGTTTTTGAATATCTTACACCGTATAAAAGCATCCACAACAAGAATTTTTACGCATAACAAAAGTTCTTCATCGGGAATAGGTGTATAATTGGCACTTGCCCGAATTTTTTCAGCAACTTTTTTGATAATTGAAAAAAAACATTGATCGGGTGAACTCACTGAGCCTATAGCTATATATTCCGTGCGGATACCATCAAGAATTGAAAGGCTTTTATTTACACCCTGCTTATCAAAATCTGAATAGATTTTATTAATGCGGCAATAGTGAATTTTGTAGTCCTCAATAATATCCTTGGCTTTATCCAGTTGATTGAATGAAATTTTTGCTGGTATATCATACGGTATGGTTTCTGGTTTTGATGGCTTTTGGCTCCAATCCACTTTAGAAAGAATTTTGATGATTGTTGTAAGATTGGATTCTATTTTGTCTGGATCGGGTTCACTTTTGAGTTCCTTTTTCAAAAAATCACAAATTATTTGTTGTTTGTCAACACCCATACTCCGAATGATGTTCAAAAGAGAAGGAATGTCAAAAATGTCATCCTTGGGATCGAATGATAGATTATGAGGATTCGCAAATGTTTTGGTTCGCAAGTCTTTTGCATCTTTGGAGATGGATATAAATTTGAAGGAATAGCCGTGGTAATTTGAAAGGTCTTTATTGAGGGCTGATTCAATCTTCCGCCTTGTTGCAGTAGCAGAAACCTGAACAATTTGCTTGTTTGTGGTATCTACTAAATCAATACCTGGAGCGTTAGGTTGTATTTTATTAAGATTTTCGAGCTTCCAACCAAAAAGCAGATTTAAAAAATTCTGATAAAAGTCTTCTGAATGCACATTCATATCCAGAATATTCAAATGCCCACGTACCTCTATGCGGGTAGCAAGAAAACAGAGTTTCTCTTCAATGAAGTTAAAATTCGTTAAACGTTTCATAATTACTTTTCACTTTTCGGGCATCAGATTTCTATGACAGTTGTCATCATCCATAATTTTTCCCTCGGACACTTTTTAAAAAAACCAACATAGATTATATAACCCCTCTTCCCAAACTCAACCGAAAACGTCTGCTTAAAAAAATCCATCCGCCGCAGGCGAATTCCACAATTCTATAATCTATTATCTGTAATCTTTATCTTCTTAGTGTCTTAGTGGCTTGGTGGCTATTTTTACAAAATGCGCATCTTTTTTTACAAAACGCGCAATTTTTACCGTTCAAAATCAGCGTAATCCGTGTAATCCGCGGTTAATTTACAAAACGCGCATGTTTTTCGACCAAATGCGCATTTTTTACCCCTCATTTTTGGCCTGATTTTAAAAACTTGCGCGAATTTAAAAAAATCATGCGCTTTTTGCTGAAAAATTTGTTTGCAACTTCTTTATTTTGGAAAAAAGTTAAGGACTTACATTAATTTTTCCAGCGCACTTAAACGACTTACGTAAAATTTTCTACATAAATAATTCCGCCTTTGGCGGCTTCTAAAATTTTCAATTTTCACTATTCACTTTTACCTATTTCTATTTTCGACTCTCGATTTTCGATTTTCCTCTTCCGACCCTTCTTTAGTACCCTCCGGTCTGAGATCGTTGATTTTAGAATTTACAGGCCTCATTTTTGCTATCAAAAACGCCGATTTTTTGAGGTTTCTGAAATTTTAAACGGCCTCTTAATCGGTCTTTACTTCCCTGATAGCTATCTTTCTCCTTGAGTTTTGATAAGTTTTATTTTATTAGGGGTTTATGCCAAATACCGACCGAGTTTACCGGATTTTCTTAAGTGCTGCCGAGGCCAGCGGCGACCGCGCCTGTGCGAATCTCATAACAGCTTTAAAAAAAACAGGTTACAGCTTTGAATTTGCAGGTCTTGGTGGGCCGAGAATGACTGCTGCCGGCTGCAAGCTTCTACTCGACACAACGCAAAGGGCTGCAATGACTTACAAGGCTTTTAGCCACATCTTTTTCTTTCTTCGGGCAATCAGGCAGGCTCAGCGGTATTTTATCAACGCAAAGCCTGACCTTGTAATAGTTTGTGATTCCCCGAGTTTCAATTTTCACATCGCAAAGGCCGCTGCAAAAGCAGATATAAAGACGTTATTTTATGTTGCTCCACAATTATGGGCATGGGCTCCGTGGCGAATCAAGAAATTGAAAAGGCTTTGTACAGCGGGACTTGCGTGCATTTTGCCTTTCGAGCAGGACTGGTTTGCCAGCCGAGGTTTGGATTGCAGCTTTGTCGGCTCGCCTATACTTGAAGATATAACCTCCGGCCAAATAAAGAGTAAAAGCTACTCAGCTTATTCAATATCTAACGCTCACATTGCTCTTGTGCCCGGCTCAAGACCTGCTGAAATAAAGTCGCTTTGGCCTGCGATGCTGGAAATTGCCGCAAGATTAAAGGCTCGCCATCCGAATATTCGATTTTCTGCTGTCGCCGCAGATGATACAACACTGGAAGTCCTTAGAAAAACTGTACTTAAAACACTCCAGCCGCAATTTGCAGTTGACACGGTTTACAAAACGGCAAAGGAAGCTGATTTTGCACTTGTCGCCAGCGGCTCTGCCACGCTGCAGGTCGCAGCGGCAGCCTGTCCAATGGTGATAATATACCAATCCAACAAGTACTTATGGCATCTTATCGGTAAAAGGCTGATAACAACCAAACACCTTTCGCTCGTCAACATCCTTTCGCAAAAGGAGCCCGCCAAAGGCGAGACCTTGCCGCAAGGTGGGCTTGTGCCTGAGTTTATGCCTTACTTTTCGTCGATTGTCCCCATCGTCAGCACCTGTGAAAATCTTCTAAACGCCCCTGAAAAACTGGCCCAATTGAGCAGTGAACTCGCCGAACTTACAAGGCCGCTTGCCGCAGGCTCGGCATCACAAAATGTCGCACAAATGATAATCAGGCAGTTAGTTACAATTAGGCCTTGAAACAATCAGAGATTGTGGTATAATCCTGTCGGACAAATCGCAGTTTTGGTGCAATTCAGTAAGGAAAAAGGAGGATGAAACACGGTAGAATCGGCAGGATTGTAAAAATTCTTACAACCCTGCAATCCAACGAGAAATACTCACCCGCCGACCTGGAGGAAATCCTCGGTGTAAGCCGGCGAACAATCTTTCGAGACCTCAAAGAGCTGCAAAGTATCGGTGTGCCTTATCGATACGACACAAAAGATGGCGGATACAGTATAGACCCCAAGTTTTTCCTGCCGCCTGTCGATTTTAACCTCGCCGAGGCTCTGAGCCTGCTGACGCTCGTCCATAAAGTACGAAATCACTTACCCATACCATTCAGAAATGCAGCTCTTCTGGCAGGCCTGAAGGTTGAAAACAACCTGCCCATCGAAGTACGAAACTACTGTCAGGCCTCGTTGCAGAAGGTGACTGTCGCTCCTGAACCACACGCAGCAATCAAATCACTTGACATAATATATAATACCATTCAAAAGGCAATCAGGACAAAAACTAAGCTGAATTTAGAGTACCGCTCTCTCTATGAACAACAAATGATAAACACCACACTACACCCCTATCACCTGCTCTACAAGAAACGCTCCTGGTATGTAATCGGCCTTTCAGGTTTTCACAAAATGGTCAGGACCTTTAATCTCACCAGGATAAACTCTGTTGCAGCCCTCGGTAACCATTTTGCCGACGGCGAGAGCTTTGACCTTTACGAATACCTCGGCAGGGCATGGTCACTTATCCCGGAAGGAAAGTTATACAGTGTCAAACTAAAATTCTCGTCTCTTGTTGCCCATAACGTATCGGAAGTTCAGTGGCACAACACACAACAGGCACAATGGAACGAGGATGGTTCTGTAACCCTAAGTTTCCGTATCGACGGATTGGGCGAGATTTCCTGGTGGATATTGGGCTACGGCGACCAGGTACAGATATTAGCGCCTGCGGCACTGCGAAAGAAAGTCCTCGAAAGGGCACAGGGAATTATCGACAATCACAAAAAAAGATAGCCTGCCTTGTTGTAAATCGGGTACATAATCTGTTATTTTCCCTGTGACATTTCCCCGTAACCGGCAGGTTCCGCTGCCCTTTAAGCAGAGCATCTTTTGGGCCCGTTACATCCTGCCTTAAAACAACACCGTACCTAACAGGTTATCCCCACACAAAAAAAGGTTATTATGTGTTATAAACTACTATCGCATAAGAGGTTGCCGTGTCCTCCTGCCGGCATTACTAACAAACGCTTCTTCTATATGATTACTACTAATAATTTCTCTTATATATTAATAGTACTATACTGTTTTTCTTAATAGAAACGACAAAAAATGTCTCATGTTAAATAATCAAAAGCCATTGCCAATTTTGTTTTTTGGTGTATACTACCTGTCTGGTAAATGGATTAAAATCTTCACTTTTTTATGAGTTAGCGAGGAATAAAGGATGAAAATTAAGTTTAATCGAGCGGCATTATCCGAGTCGCTGGCGCTTGTTACAACAGTTGTGCCGGCAAGGACCACAAAGCCAATCCTTCAGGGATTAAAAATAGAGGCGGGCAAGGAGGGTGTTTTAGTAAGTGCTACTGATTTCGAGATAGGCATAACCTGTTCTATTTCCCATGCACAGGTTGAAGAGGCAGGTGAGGCAGTCGTTCCGGCGGAGCGGGTTGCTTCCATTGTTCGTGAAAGTGTTGATGAAGTTCTCGACTTTCAGGTTACCGAGGGGACCAGTCACCTGCGGGGCGCAGACAGCCATTTCACGATTTATGGATACCCGCCGGACCAGTATCCTGAGATACCGGGTTTTGAAGGTAAAGCACAAATCAAAGTGAACCTCGTAAAGTTGCAGGAAGCACTTGAGCATTGCCTTTTCGCAACGGCGAAGGAAAATACCCGTTACGCCCTGAGCGGGATACTATGGGAAGCAATCGGCAAGAAACTAACCCTGGTGGGAACGGACGGCCGAAGACTCGCAAAATACAAGCTTACTCTGGCTGATGAGGCGGACAAGAAGCTCGAGACGGAAAAGATTATAGTACCCGCCAAGACAATGGCGCTGCTGGGAAGAATCGGGGCCGGCGAAAAGGACGAGGTAGCAGTTCGTCTTGCCGACAACAAGATTGTAATTGCCTGCGGCAGTGTTGTGATAAGCTCAACGCTTGTCGAAGGAAACTTCCCGAAGTATGAGGATATCATACCGACCGATTACAAAAACAAGCTTGCACTCAATACGGCAGCTACTCTGAGCGCGGTCAGAAGAGCAGCGCTTCTGACCAATGAAGACTCTAAAGGAGTCAGGCTGGCGCTAAGCAAAAAATCTCTCATATTTACCAGCAGGGCGCCTGAGATGGGTGATGCTGAAATCGATATGGGGATTGACTATAAAGGTGAAGCGATGGAGATAGGTTTTAACCCGCAGTTTATTGTGGAGGCGCTGAAGGTCATTAGGGAAGATTCTTTTGAGCTGCAGTTGGGCCAGTCTGACCGGCCGGGGCTTATTAAAAGCGGCGCAAACTATCTGTATATTGTTATGCCGGTAAGCCTGTCATAGCCGGAAACAAAAGATAAAAAATGAAACATAAAAGATTATGGAGCCCCGATATATCGGGGCAATTTCCTTAATTTTTATATTTAATATGGTTTGTATGAACACGGAAGTTTTGCTTGCAAAAACGAATAGGGCGATAAGGTTTAGGCGGGGAAAAACCGCGGGCAGTGGTAATATCGCCAGCGAATTGAAACTGTTTTTAAGGAAGGTCGCCAGGCCTGCCAGGCGGAACGTATCCGTTACCGAGGTTTTTGAGCAGGTGGCAGGAGACGGCCTTGTCGATAATTGCCGGATAGAGTCGCTTACGGGGGGGATTATGAAGGTAAAAGTGAAATCCGGGCCGTATATGTTTGAATTGCGCTCACGGGCAGGGCAGATTATCGAAGAATTAAGGCAGCAATGCCCTTCTTCAAACATCAGGGAAATGAAACTAATCTGCCTGGAATAACATCGGCCGGCACTTTTAATTAAAGGAAGTAAGACACTGATATGAAAGACCATAGCTACAATGCGAGCAATATAAAGATTCTTGCAGGTCTTGAGGCTGTGCGCAAGAGGCCTGAGATGTATATCGGTAATCGTCAGCAGGGCGGGCTGCATCATCTTGTTTACGAAGTTTTGGACAATTCCATAGATGAGGCGATGGCGGGCCGGTGTGATACGATAATCGTCCGCATTCACGTTGACGGGAGCTGTTCAGTTGAGGACAACGGCAGCGGCATACCTGTGGATATTCACAAAGAAGCCGGCAAAAGCGCGCTTGAAGTTGTGCTTACGACGCTTCATTCCGGCGGCAAGTTCGATCACGGGGCGTATAAAGTTGCCGGCGGGCTTCACGGTGTAGGCGTGAGTGTGGTTAACGCATTGAGTGAATGGCTCGAGGCGGACGTTTACCGTGACGACAAACATTATCATTTTGAATGTGAAAGGGGCGATGCCAAAGGGTCTGTTAAGGAAATAGGGCCTATTAACAAAAGAGGCACACAGATAAGGTTTCTGCCGGATGAGCAGATTTTCGGAGATTTGGAATTTGATTATGCGACACTCTGCAAGAGAATCCGCGAGGTCGCATACCTCAACGCGGGCGTAAAGATAACCTTTCAGGATGACCGGCAGAACAAAAAAGATATATTTCATTTTGAAGATGGATTGCGCTCGTTTATAAAACATCTCAACGAAGGCAAGGAGTCGCTACATTCAGGTGTCGTTTACTTTTTAAAAGAAGACGCCGGGACGCATATGGTTTGTGAAATTGCGATGCAGTACAGCACCAGCTATATCGAGAACATTCTTGCCTTTGCGAATAATATAAGAAATATCGATGGCGGGACACACTTGAGCGGCTTTAAAACTGCTCTTACCCGCACGATGAACGCGTATGCCAAAAAGGCAAATCTTCTCAAAAATGGCCAGTCCCCGTCAGGTGAGGACATCCGGGAGGGTCTGACGGCGGTCATATCAGTTAAACTTGCCGATCCGCACTTCGAGGCGCAGACGAAGGTGAGATTGAGCAATCCGGAGGTGGGCAGCTTTGTAGAGACAACTGTTAATGAACAGCTTGGCAACTATCTTGAGGAAAATCCCGGCCAGGCAAAGAGAATACTAACCAAAGCTATTCAGGCCGCTGTCGCCAGGGAGGCGGCCCGCAAGGCCAGAGAGCTTACCCGCAGGAAAGGAGCGCTTGGCGGAGGTAGTCTGCCGGGCAAGCTGTGGGACTGCTCGAGCAAGGAGGTGGCGAGTACGGAACTTTTCCTTGTCGAGGGTGATTCCGCAGGCGGCAGCGCAAAAGGCGGCAGAGACAGAAATATTCAGGCTATACTGCCGTTGCGAGGCAAGATTCTTAACGTAGAGAAAGCAAGAGTTGATAAAATGCTTGCTCATGAAGAAATACGTACCATCATAAGCGCGCTGGGGACGGGAATCGGCGCGGATGATTTTGATATTAATAAGTGCCGCTATGGCAAGATTGTCCTGATGACAGACGCCGACGTTGACGGTGCACACATAAGAACGCTGCTGCTGACATTTCTTTTCAGGCAGATGCCGGAGCTTTTCGAACGGGACATTGTTTACATAGCACAGCCGCCGCTGTATGAGCTTGCCGTCAAGGGAAAGAAAAAACCGGAATATATCCTGGCGGAGCAGGAGATGCGAAAACGGATGGTATCACGCGGTATTGAAGGGACACAGCTTGTAATTAATAACAACGGCAAGGTAAGAAAAATAAGCGGCAGTGAGCTTAAGGAACTTGTAAAGCTGCTGAGTGACCTTGAGCGCAATATCGCGGTGCTTGAAAGAAGAGGTATTTCCTTCAAGCAGTTTGTGCAGACGCAGTATACGGGCCAGCAGCTTCCGGAATATCATATCCGCTTTGAGGGCACCAGCGAGTTCTATTACGACAAGAGTAAATTTGAAAAAAGGAGGGCACAGATTGAAGCGGCCAGCGGCGCCGAGCAGGACGACCAGCCTGAGAAGGTAGTTGCCGAAGAGCTGCACGAGATAGGCAGGGCAAACGGTATAAATGCCAGGCTGAAGGAGAGATTCGGACTCGACTTCAAGGATTTTCTATTAAAGGTCGAGCGGAAGGTTTCAGGCGAGGCGATGCCCGCAAAATTCAAGCTGATTAACGGCACGGATGAGTATGAAGTAGCTTCGCTCGAGCAGGTATCGGGCGGGATAAGGCAAATCGGCGGCAAAGGAATCGAGATAAAACGCTTCAAGGGTCTCGGCGAAATGAACGCTGACCAGCTCTGGGAAACGACAATGGACCCGACAAAAAGAACCCTTTTGAAGGTTACCCTCGACGATGCAGTCGAGGCCGACAGGCTGTTCAGCATCCTGATGGGAGATGATGTCGAGAAAAGACGTACTTATATCCAGGAACACGCGCTGGAAGTGCAGAACCTTGATATATAATTCTTTTAGTGGTTTTTGACTTGAAAATTGCTCATCAGTCCTTCATACTGATAGCTGAAATAGGATGGGCAGACGGGCAGAATGGAAAGGATTGAAAGATGACAAGGCTTTTTAAAATTTTGTTAATTATTGTCGGGCTGGCTGTTATAACGGCCGGCTGCGACAGGAAACAGCAAAAGACAATGTACGGCGAGAAGGTTTCCGATAAGGAGCTCAGCGGCGAATCAGAGAAAGAGAAAGCCAAGCTTTTAAAAGATCTTGACAGGAAGTACGAAAATCCGAAGGCTCATTATGAGCTCGGTAAGCTTTATCACAGTCAGGGTATGTGGGATAATGCGGAGTGGGAATACAATAAGACACTTGCGTTCGACCCGGTGCATCACGAGGGTCAGGCCTCAATAGTCAAACTGCTGATAGACAAGGGCGATAGGGCTAAAAGCGAGATAATCGCTGATATGTATATGACTCAGGCATCTGTTAGCGCAAAGCACTCGCTGCTTTTAGGCAGGGCCTTTCAGGACGAGGGGCTTGATGAATACGCTGTTGCCTGTTATAAGCAGGCGCATAATCTGGCGCCGGAGTCGGTGGCGATAAACAGGCAGCTTGGCTATTATTATCTGCTCAAAAATGACAGGGCTAATGCCGAGATGTATCTTCGCAAAACGTTTGAGCTTGACCCATCGCAGGCCGAGGTTGCAGGTGAGCTGGGCAGGCTCGGCGTGAAGGTCCAGCTGCCTACCAAGCAGGCAAAGCAGGCAAAAAAGATAGACAAAATAGCCGAGGAGCAGGAAAAAAAGGCGATGAAGGAGAAGAAATAGGGTGCTATTGTGTTTCGACCGGCGGGATGTTTAGTTTTTCGAGGAGGCGGTTGAGTTTTCTTCGTTCGAGGCCGAGTATTTTGGCAGCCGCCATTTTTTTGCCGCCAGTCGTTTCAAGTGCCGCAATTATGACCTTTCGCTGTGCTTCATCGAGCGTCGGCAGACGGGCCTTTCCGTTTTGGACAGGGGCTGCTGTGAGAATTTCGGCAGGAAGGGCGGCAGGTGTTATCATTTCTGTGTCCGTTAGGACATAAGCCCTTTCCATTATGTTGGCAAGCTCGCGGACATTTCCCGGCCAGCAGTATTCGAGCAGAAGCTTTTTGGTCTGGTCGGCCAGAACTTTGTAAGGCTCGTTGTAAAATTCGGCCTGGCGGGCGAGGAAATACTCGGCAAGGTCGATAATGTCCTGCGGGCGCTGTCTAAGCGGGGGCACATTGACTGTTATGACGTTGAGCCGGTAGAACAAATCCGGTCGGAATTTGTTGCTGTCGAGGAGCTGTTTTAAATCCTGATTTGTGGCGCAGAGCACCCTGATATCTATCGGATAAGATTTGACCGAGCCGACCGGCGTGACGGAAGATTCCTGCAGGACGCGGAGGAGCTTTGCCTGCAGGTCGAGGGGTATTTCGCTGATTTCGTCGAGGAATATAGTTCCCCCGTCGGCGGCCCTGAAAAAGCCCAGCGTGTCGCTTATGGCGCCGGTAAATGCGCCGCGGACGTGACCAAATAATTGACTCTCAAACAACTGGCCTGTTAGTGTAGTGCAGTCGACCGGAACAAAGACCTTGTCAGCTCTGTCACTGCATAGGTGTATCTGGCGCGCAACCATCTCCTTGCCTGCACCGGTTTCGCCGGTGATTATCATAGGGCACTGCCTTGATGCAACTGTATTGATTGTTTCGAGAATTGAGCCAAAGGCGGGAGAAGTGCCGATGACAAATTCGCTTCGCATAACGCTGCGTTGCCCTGCGGCCATAGCATCACCCATAGCACCTGCGTTCCGTCGCGTCATTTTTTCTTTTGCCCTGTCCATGTACGCGCAGAAAAAGCTACTTAATATTCAAGCGTACCCGGAATAACCACTGTTCGGTACGCCACGCGGTACTCGTAGGGGAGTTTGGGCGGAAATCAGGCTTCTCGCTCCTCCAAACTCCTTCTTGTCGGAATAGTATATATTCTATCTCGTCCTATAATGTAAATCAAGGCAAAAATGGTATTTTAGGAGAAATAGATAACGGGTAGGGGTTGTACAATTAAGTACCGATATTATAGGGTCTAAAAAAGCTTAAAAATGTAACTATCTGATTTATAACAGGTTACATAAACGAAATTCGGTTTCTATTTTGTTGGTATTGCCGTTACCGATGTCTGTGATGCATTCAATTGCCGGGGTTGAATTGGCTTGAAAAGCGTATTAATTTTGGTTATATGAAGGGTTTATTTTATTTTCGGGCACATAGTATGGATCAGCAATGTAAAGACTGCAGCCAAAAAGACCGCTGTAGCCAGGTTTTTAAGGAATTTGGCGGCTCAAAGGGCCCGTCAGTTCTGCTAAAGGTTGTCCAGGCCTTTTTGCTGCCGCTGGTTCTCTTTATTATTGTGCTTGCCGGAGCGGAAAAACTGCTTGCTGAAAGGATTAACAGCTTGCTTGGCAGGAGCCTGCTTGCCCTTGCCGCAGCAGCGGCAATTGTGTTTTTATATCTTATGGTTTTAAAATTCCGGAGAAGTTAAGAATTAAGCGTTTCGGAAAGATGACGTTTAAGGGAGGTGTTCATCCGCCTGATTATAAACAGTTGACGGAGGATGAAGCGATAAAGTCTGTGCCTGTGCCCAAGCAGCTTGCCGTTATGCTCAGCCAGCACATCGGGGCGATATGCAGACCGGCAGTTAATAAAAAAGACCGTGTGACGGCAGGTGAGCTTATCGGCAGCGCCGATGCGTTTGTATCAGCTTCGGTTCATTCGCCTGTGAACGGGACAGTAAGGGATATCGCGCTTTGCTCTCATCCGGTACTCGGCAGGGCAGAAGCGATTATTATAGAGTCCGGCGAAGATAATCAGCCCATGCAGCCTGCGGCAGATAAATTCGACGCCAGCTTCAATCCCGACAGGTTTGTATCTGAGGAAATTTTCAACGCTGTCAGGAATGCAGGCATTGTCGGTATGGGCGGCGCCGGGTTCCCGACGAGCGTAAAGATAAAGATAAATCCTGATGCGCCGATACGTACCGTGATAATCAACGGTTGTGAATGTGAGCCTTTTATCACCTGTGACTACCGCATAATGCTCGAATGGACCAATCAGATTCTCGCTGGGGCGCTGCTTGTCGGCAAGGCGCTGGACTGTAATAATATCTATATAGGCATTGAAGATAACAAACCCAAAGCCGCAGATGCCTTTAGAAGGGCGATTAAGAATATACCGGCGGCGGCAGGCGTTGAGGTTGCTATCGTAAAGACCAAGTACCCGCAGGGCGGCGAGAGGCAGCTTATAAAATCGATACTTAACAGAGAGGTGCCGGCAGGCGGGATACCGCCGATGATAGGCGTGCTTGTTACGAACGTCGCCACGGCGGCGGCAATAGCACAAGCAGTTGTGCTGGCCGGCCCCCTAACGCACCGGCCTGTTACAGTGTCGGGAAGCGGGATAAAACAGCCAGGTAATTTTTACGCTCCTGTCGGGATGGCAGCAGGAGAGCTGATTGAACTTGCCGGCGGACTGACCAAGAAGGCGGCAAGGGTTGTGCTTGGCGGGCCGATGATGGGCTTTGCCATCGCTGACTTGTCGACGCCGATAACAAAAACGTCAGGTGCGATTGTTACCCTTACCGAGGAGGAAATAGGCAGAGCGAAAGTCAGCGGAAAAGAGACGCCGTGCATCCGCTGCGGCAGATGTATCGCGGTTTGTCCGTCAAATATCAATCCGACAAAAATAGCTCACGCTGTCAAACGTAATATGCTTGATGTGGCTGAGCAGTATTATATGTCCGTCTGTATCGAGTGCGGCGGCTGCAGTTATGTATGTCCTGCAAATATAGAGCTTGCAGGTTTTATAAAGACCGGGAAAATTCTTGTCGCGAGGCAGAAAAGGCTTATGCCGAAATAAATCGCGAGAAAGCAATGGATGTTAAGAAACATTAAAATATCGTCTTCGCCGCACATCAGCATTCATTTTCCGACGAGCCGGATAATGCTTAATGTGCTGCTCGGGCTTTTGCCGGCGTTTATTGCGGCGGTATGGTATTTCCGTACGAGGGCCGTGGTGCTTACGGTAGTTTGTGTCGCGGCCTGCTGCCTGACGGAATGGCTGTGCAATATAATCGCCGGAAAAGCCAATTCGCTGGGTGATTTCAGCGCGGCGATAACGGGTGTCATACTGGCCTTTTCAGTTCCGCCTGCGCTGCCGGTCTGGGCAGCGATAATCGGCAGCGTCTTTGCAATAGCAATCGGCAAAATGGTCTTTGGCGGGCTTGGCGCAAATATATTTAATCCCGCAATGGCTGGTCGCGCTTTTCTGACGGCCTCGTTCGGGGTTATGATGACTACCTGGACGGTGCCTGCGACGATAGACAAAAATATGCCCCAGATTTCGGTTGCAAATACTTCTGCCATAACGCAGGCAACACCTCTTGCGTGGAGCAAAGAGGCGATAAAAAGCAAGGATGCCCAAGGCAGTGCAAAAGTGGATGCGTCAACAGCAAATAATATGCTCAGGGATTTATTCTTCGGTCAAAGGGGCGGCTGTCTGGGTGAGACAAGCTCGCTTGCGTTGATAATCGGCGGGATATACCTGCTGCTGACAGGGGTTATCAGTTTTCATATTCCTTTGGCAGTGCTGAGCTCTGCGGTTATAGTCTCGTCGATAGGTTATTTTACGGACAGCACTGCATATGCCTCTCCGTTTTTCCATCTGATGAGCGGCGGTATGCTGCTCGGGGCTTTTTTCATTGCCACAGACCCCGTTACGTCGCCGCTGACGAAAAAAGGAATGTGGATATTCGGAATAGGCGTAGGAGGCCTGACAATGCTTATACGAATGGTCGGCGAATATCCCGAAGGTATGATGTTTTCTATTCTGCTGATGAATTCCGTTACGCCGCTGATAGACAGATTATGTAAAATTACGCCGGCAGGAGGCATGCCCAATGTTTAAAGCAATAAGGCATTATGTTCAGCAGAGCTGGCTGCTGCTTGTCTCGGCCTTTGTTTTTGGTCTGCTGCTTGCGCTGGCCAATACCGCGTGGTCGCCGAGAGTCCAGCAAAATAAAAAGGATAAGCTCAACGGACTTATGAAATCTCTCATAACCGATGCGAACAGGTTCGAGATTGTCTGTGAAGATGTGCAGGTGGATATTGGCAGGGGCAAAATCGTAAAGACGGATGTCTATAAAGCCGTTGGCGCTGACGGCAATGATGCGGGCTTCTGTTTCAGGGCGGAAGGGATGGGTTTTGCCGACAAGATTGAGCTTGTCATCGGTGTCGATGCGGCATTTGAAAGAATAGCAGGTTACAGCGTTCTTGCCAGCAACGAGACCCCCGGCTTCGGTGACCGGATTAAGGGGGATTATTTCCGCAGGCAGTTTGCGGGCGCGCCGGTAATGAAACTTGGTTTATCAAAGAGCGGAGACGCCTGCAAAATTGATAATGAAGTTATAGCTATCAGTGGTGCGACGGTATCCAGCACCGCTGTCGTCAATGTTTTTAACAATTATCTTGAGCAGGTAAAAGAGCGGCTTAAACAGAAAGGACTTGTCAGGTAATGGCAGACAGGACAATGACGGCTTTGGATGCGGTGAAGGGCGGTTTGTGGACCGAGCTGCCGGTTCTGCGTCTGCTTCTCGGCATGTGTCCTACGCTTGCTGTTACGACTGCGGTAAAGCCTGCCCTGACTATGGGACTGAGCGTTTTGTTTGTTCTTTTCTGCAGTAATATCGTCGTTAGTTTTATGCGGAAGCTTCTAAAGCCGCATCTGAGAATCCTGATGTTTACGCTGACGATTGCGACGTTTGTTACGATTGCGGATTTGTTTTTGCGGGCCTTTGTTCCGCGGATGAGTGAAATGCTCGGCCCTTACGTTCCGCTGATTATCGTCAACTGCATAATTATCGCCCGAGCCGAGGCCTGCGCAAGCAAAAACGGCATTTTCGTAAGCGCCGTCGATGCGATAAGCATGGGCATAGGTTTCACTGTCGTGCTTTGCATTCTCGCTGCCGTTCGGGAAATGCTGGCCGTGGGAACTGTTTGGGATATTCCCGTTTTATGGAAAGGTTTTGTGCCCTGGGCGGCGATGAGAATGCCCGTCGGGGCGTTTATTACGCTGGGGCTTATGATAGGACTTGTTAATTTTATGACGAAAACTAAGGCAAATTAAGAATTAAAAATCCTGAAGGATTCTGCAATGGATACTTTTTATGTTTTATTAATGGCGTTTGTTTCGATTGTTGTGGTCAACAATCTTGTCTTTTCAAAATTTCTCGGCATCTGTCCTTATCTGGGCGTCTCCGGCAGGATAGATATGGCTTTCGGTATGGGCATGGCGGTAACGTTTGTTATCACCCTTGCGGGCATTATGACATGGCTTATCGACCATATGATACTGATGCCTTACGGGCTGGAGATTACCCGGTATGTTTGTTTCATACTCGTAATAGCCGGCGCCGTGCAGCTTGTCGAGATGTACCTGCGGAAATTTTTCCCGCCGTTGTATGAAAGCTTCGGCATATTTCTGCCGCTAATCACCACCAACTGCGCTATTTTAGGGCTTTGCCTGTTTCTTTATGTTTGGGGCATTGATAATTTTGTTCAGGCCGCGGTGCTGAGCTTCGGCGCGGGAATTGGTTTTACGCTGGCGATATGCATAATGGCCGGCATCAGGGAGCAACTGAGATTTGCCGATGTGCCCAAATGTCTTGACGGGCCCCCGATTACTCTGATAACTGCCGGCCTGCTGGCGCTGGCGTTTATGGGCTTTGCAGGAATGATTAAATGATTTTAGCCGATATAATTTCACTTTGGAATTCTTCCTGGCCGGCAGGATTGATAATGCTGGTTTTGGGAGCGGGTTTCTCCATAGCACTTTTGATTGCCAGCAGGAAGCTGAAGGTCCAGATAGACCCGAGAATTGAGCGTATATATGGGGTTTTGCCGCGGATAGACTGCGGCGCGTGCGGTTTTGCAGGCTGTGCATCTTATGCCAAAGCTGTTGCTGCCGACCCGCTGCTTATCGGCAAGTGTGCACCAGGCGGCAGTAGCTGTTCGGAAAAGATAGCGGAGATTCTCAGCCTGGCGGTCAGCGGCTCAAAGGTGCCTGTAAGGCCGATTGTTCATTGTCGTGCTCATACCGGCGACAGGACTTATCTGGCAAAGTACGGCGGCATACCAACCTGCACGAGCGCAAATGCACTTGCCAATGTGCAGGCCTGCAAGTTTGGCTGCCTTGGTTTTGGCGACTGCAAGGCGGCGTGTAAATTCGGCGCAATCGACATTATTGATGGTCTTGCAACAATTAATTATGAAAAATGCACGGGCTGCACCGCCTGTTCGAAGGCCTGTCCCAGAGGACTTATCGAAATGGTGCCGTTCAGTTATGAGGCGATGATGACGGTTGCCTGTCGGAGCCGTGAAAACGCGAAGGATACCAAGGCTTTTTGTAAAGTCGGCTGTATCGCCTGCAGATTGTGCACAAAACAAAACGATGCCTTCAAAGTGACGGACAATCTTGCGAAGCTGGATTATGCAAAATATCAACAGGGTTCATCTTTTGAAACGGCGATGTTCAGGTGTCCTACCGGTGTTATTGTGTATCGCGGCAGAGGGGCGCCGCCTGACAGAGCCCCCACAGAAATATCGCAGCCTGCGGCACAAAAGACTTAAATTCAAAGCGGATGGTTATGCACCGACGTGAGCCTTGAGATGGTGCTGTTTTTCATTGATTTTGCAGAGTTTGCACTTGCAGATGCCGACGCTTTTAAGATGGCTCGAACCTGTATAGTCCCGCGTTTCAACGAGAGAAGCGCCCTTTGCCTTCATTTTTCGGAAAGCGACGTCGGCCTTTCGCCTGTTGTGTGTGCCGACCGCGTCGGCGAAAATGGTTACCTTTTTGCCTCTCTGCAGAAGTCCCAGAACGGTTGCTGCCACGGCGCCTTCGGCCATGGCGCCGATAACGATAAATTCATCGGCTTTCAGCTCCGACAGGAATCTTTCGGCGCGAGGCTCGTCAAATGGGTCATTACATCTTTTTTGCAGAATTATCTGGTCGTAATATACGAATATATCTCTTTGCAGGTCGGTGCAGCCATCGGCTGCGAGCACTACTCTCCTGTTGCGAAGCGTATATGATATTTTTCGCTGGCCGTTGGTGCCGATGACGCAGAACTCGTCGCCGTTTTTACCGGCTTTGCACAGATTGGTTGAGACCACCCTGAGGTTTTTGGCTCTCGCCCAGGCCATAGCTCTTCTTATGTTCATAAGCACTCTGCGATGATTTCTGATGCAGGCAGTGCCGCTGGCTATGAAAAAGTCCTTTTGTGTGTCAACATCTATCAAAACACGCCTTCGTCTTATTGTTATGGGCCTTATCATTTTCCCTGTTCCTAACCCCAAAAGCAGCTTTTTAGTTTCTACGCTATACGGTTCAAGAGGTTTCTCAAAATCTGTATCGAAATTTACCAGACTTGACTTGAGATTGTTTTGGGGCACAATAAGGCAGGCAGGAATAAAAAGGCTTTTTATAATGGCAAAAAGGCAGTTGAAAGAGTATCCGGGTGTTGCATTGCGGCCTGAGGATATCGACGGGAAAGTGAGTTTTTCTGACGTTTTCGGACGTAATAATCCGGTACATATTGAGATAGGCTCGGGCAGAGGTACTTTCCTGGTGAATCAGGCAAAAGTATTTGAGAAGATAGATTTTCTCGGCATTGAGTGGGCAAGCAAATATTATAAATATGCGGTGGACAGAATTGGCAGACAGAGGATAGGAAATGTGCGGATAATACGCACCGAGGCGGCATCTTTTATCGCTAACTCAATAAACAGCAGCACTGTCGAATGTTTTCATATCTATTTTCCCGACCCCTGGCCGAAGAAACGGCATCATAAAAGGCGTTTTATCTGCGCAGAAAATGTCGCACAAATGACTCGCTGTCTCAAGAAAGGCGGCCTGATTAATATCACGACGGACTATGCTGAGTATTTTGAGCAGATGCAGAATGTTTTTGAAGGATTTGCGGAAAAATTAAAGCCCATCAAATTTGTCAGGCCTGCCGGTGCTGAAGGCGATGAACTTGTCGGCACAAACTACGAAAGAAAGTATCTTAAAGAGAAAAGGAATATTTTTACACTCGCGTTTAGGAAACTGTCCAAATGAACAACCAAAAGACGCTGACGGTGGGTTTTGTTGCATTAGGCTGTCCGAAAAATGTTGTCGATTCGGAACGAATGCTTGCGCTGATTGCTCAGGCAGGTTTTGTAATTGACTATGACGCCGACAACGCCGATGTTGTGGTAATTAATACCTGTGGATTTATAAAACCTGCAATTGACGAGGCGGCAGAGGCGATAAACCGCGCCCTTGGGCGCAAGCGCAAGGGGAAAATAAAAAAAATCGTCATTGCAGGATGCCTGCCGGAGAGAATGAAGGAAACATTTCTGAAAAGATTCCCCGATGTCGATGCTGTCGTATGCTTGGGACAAAGAGATAATATAGCGGGCATAATTGAAAATCTTTTCAGTCGGTCCGGCGCAAAATTTTATGACAGTCCCGCCGACTGGACGCATAAAGTGCAAAAAGATGCCGACAGACTCCTGATAAATCCTTCACACTGGGCGTATCTTCGAATAAGTGAAGGCTGCGATGTGAATTGTTCCTTCTGCACAATCCCGGCAATAAAGGGCCCCTTCAGAAGCAAGCCGCTGGAGGATATTATCGCAGAGGCCAATCAGCTTGCCGATGCAGGTGCTCTCGAACTGTCGGTTATTGCTCAGGACACCGCAAACTACGGCAGGGACCTCGGCCAGAAAGATGGTTTGCTGAAAGTTATCGGCGAGCTTGAAAAAATCGAGAAGCTCAGGTGGCTGCGGCTTATGTATCTTAATCCTGCCGGCATTACAGATAGTCTCATTGAGACAATCGCACAAAGTAAAAAGGTTGTGCATTATGTTGATGTGCCGATACAGCATATCAGCGACCAGGTTTTAAGAAATATGCACAGGCCTGGCACAAGGCAGAAGATTACAGAACTTATTGAAAAGCTGCATAAAAACATTCCTGATATTGTGCTGCGAACAACGGTGATTGTCGGTTTTCCCGGTGAGACTGAAGGGCAATTTGAAGAGCTTGTTGATTTTGTAAAGCAGATGCGTTTCGATGCGCTTGGTTGTTTTATCTTCTGGCCTGAAGAAGGCACAAAGGCGGCTCAGTTGGCTGGCCGGATTCCGCATGACATCAGGGAGCAAAGAAGACGACAGCTTATGCTTGTCCAGCAGGAAATAGCCTTTGAGAAAAACAGGTCTCGCAAGGGTGAGGTTATTGACTGCCTGGTTGATGAAAATCGTCCGGCAGGAGCGGCTGTAGGCAGGTTCTACGGGCAGGCGCCGCATATCGACAGCGTTTGCTTTATAGAGGGCTGTGATGATAAGGCGGGCAATTTTGTAAAAGCAAAAATTACCAGCTTTAAAGAATATGACCTGCTTGCTAAAAGGTGTTGATTTTTCCTTCTACATTCTATATTCTACATTCTATGGTAAGGCAGATACCGAACATCCTGACAGGCAGCAGATTAGTTCTGGCGGTGGTTTTTCTCGCGATGATTTTCTTCGAGCCGACACTGTCTGCCGACAGGGATATGTCTTTCCCGGGTTATCTTGACCTTGCGTTTGTAATTTTTGTCATCGCGGGCTTGACTGATATGTTTGACGGTCCGGTCGCCAGAAAATTAAATGTTGCAAGCAAATTCGGCAGGATGGTTGACCCGCTTGCGGATAAAATTCTCATCTGCGGCTCGTTTGTCGTGTTTGCTCTTATTGGTCAGCCAAGATTGTTTAACCTTTCCAGCGCCCGGCTCGCTGTAATTCAATGGGGCTTTGCAGGGATAATCATTGCAAGAGAAGCTTTTGTAACGGTCCTGCGGCATTACAGCGAGGCGAAGGGAATAAAATTCCCCGCGACAGTTTCAGGTAAATTAAAAATGTTTGTCCAGGCCTTTGCTGTCGGTACGATAGTTGTAAAGATGGCTCACGTCCAGACCGCTCAGTGGGGATATTGGTTTACGACGGTTACTTACGGCATCACGATTTTAATTACCGTCATTAGCGGCTTTTTGAGCATAAGAAAGATAAAGCCGCCCCCGTTTTGAGGCCGTTTAATCGTTGACAGTTTCTCGGCATATCCTTATACTTATGCACCTCATTTTTGTTTTCAAATGGCGGTTTTTAATTTAACAGCCCGACGGCTTACTTATTTGTTTAAGGAGACTTACAGAGATGGCTAAGATTGAGAAAATGGTTTACTTCTTTGGCGCAGGCAAGGCCGAAGGAAACGCAAAAATGAAGGAGCTCCTCGGCGGCAAGGGAGCAAACCTTGCCGAGATGGCAAGTCTCGGCGTGCCTGTACCTCCGGGCTTTACAATCACGACAGAGGTATGCACTTATTTTTATCAGAATGAAAGAAAATACCCTGCTCAATTGAAGGTCGATGTTGAAAAAGCACTTGCCGGAGTTGAGCAGATAATGGATAAAAAGTTCGGCGATGCCGCCAACCCGCTGCTGGTTTCCGTAAGAAGTGGTGCCAGAAGCAGTATGCCGGGAATGATGGAGACTGTTCTTAACGTCGGTCTTACTGAAAAAACTATCCCCGGTCTTGTCGCTCTTAGCGGCGATGAGAGATTTGTTTATGATGCGTATCGCAGATTGATGATGATGTACAGCGATGTCGTTATGGAAAAGGCGGCAGGGATAGAACCTGCCGACGATATGGGTATCCGCAAGCAGCTTGAAAGAGTAATGAACGAATTGAAGAAACAAAAAGGCTGCAAAAGCGATGTTGACCTGACCACAGAGGACCTAAAAAACCTGTGCGCCCAATTTAAGGTAAAAATTAAAGAAGTGCTTAAAAAGGAATTTCCTGATGACCCTATGAAGCAGCTCTGGGGCGGCATCGAAGCGGTCTTTGCATCGTGGGACGGCAAAAGGGCTATATCGTACAGGAAGATTGAAGGCATTCCCGATGACTGGGGCACCGCGGTAAACGTTCAGACAATGGTATTCGGCAATATGGGCCAGGATAGCGCTACGGGTGTGGCCTTTACGCGAAATCCAGGCAACGGTGAGAATAAATTTTACGGCGAATATCTTGTCAACGCACAGGGTGAAGATGTCGTGGCAGGTACAAGGACACCGGCGCCAATAAACGAATCCTCAAAAAGTGAGCATAATAAAGACGAAGTTTCTCTCGAAAAGAAGATGCCCGCGGCTTACAAGGAGTTGTTCGCAATACAAGATAAGCTTGAAGAGCACTACCGCGATATGCTTGATATTGAATTTACTATTGAAAACAGCAAGCTGTTTATGCTGCAGTGCCGCGTCGGCAAACGCAACGGGCCGGCCGCGGTGCGGATGGCCGTCGATATGCTGAAAGAAAAACTCATCACAAACCAAATGGCTTGTTTACGTGTAACTCCCGCACAGATCGATGAGCTTTTGCATCCGATTATCGACCCTGTTGCGGAAAGACAGCACAAGGCTGTTGCAAAAGGTCTGCCTGCAGGTCCCGGCGGAGCGAAAGGACAAATCGTTTTCTCCGCACCCGATGCGGTCGCATGGGCAAAGCAGGGCAAAAAGGTTATTCTCGTCCGCGAAGAAACTAACCCGGAAGACGTTGAAGGTATGCGAGCCGCTCAGGCTATCTTGACTGCTCGTGGTGGAATGACAAGCCATGCGGCACTGGTTGCAAGAGGCTGGGGCAGGTGCTGCATCGTCGGATGCGGCGTGCTGGAAGTCGAATATGCTAAAAAGCAGCTTCATGTTGACGGCAAGGTGCTTAAGGAAGGCGACTGGATTACGCTTAACGGCACAAAAGGGCTTGTTTATGAAGGTCAATTGCCGATGATAGATGCTTCACGGGAAAACAAAGAGCTCGATGACTTCTTGAAAATTTGTGATTCGGTAAGGAAACTCGGCATTCGCACCAATGCTGAAACGCCTGCCGATGCCGCAAAGGCAAGACAGTTCGGCGCAGAAGGTATAGGCTTATTCAGAACGGAGCATATGTTCTACGGCAAAGGTTCGGATGAAGCGTTGTTTTTGCTTCGCAAGATGATTATGAGCAATACCAAAGAAGAAAGGCAGAAAGCGATTGACCAGCTTTATCCGTTCGTCAAGAAGGATATAAAAGGCACACTTGAGGCGATGGACAATCTGCCGGTGGTAATAAGGCTGCTTGACCCGCCGCTGCATGAGTTTGTACCGCAGGACGCCCAAAAACGGGCAGGCCTTGCGAAAGAACTTAATATCAACGCCGATGAGTTCAATAAACGTGCTGATTCACTGCACGAATCCAACCCGATGATGGGTCACCGCGGCGTAAGGCTGGGCATTACTTATCCCGAAGTAAGCAGGATGCAGATAAAGGCTGTTTTTGAAGCTGCCGCCGAACTGATTAAGGCAGGTAAAAATCCGTATCCTGAAATAATGATACCGGTTGTTTGTGATGTGAAGGAAATTGAATTCCAGCTACAAATTGCCAAAGAAGTTTACGCCGAGGTCTGCAAAAAGACCGGCGTTAAAGAAATTCGTCATATGTTCGGTACAATGATTGAAATTCCTCGAGCGGCGCTTGTAGCCGGCCAAATTGCCGAAGTTGCCGAATTTTTCAGCTACGGCACAAACGACCTTACTCAAATGGGCTTTGGTTTTTCACGCGACGACATTGGCGGTTTTCTGCCGGATTACGTCAGCAAGGGCATTTTGCCGGGCGACCCGTTCCAGAGCATTGACCAGGTCGGCATCGGCGAATTAATTAAAATAGGTATCGAGCGCGGCAGGAAAGCCCGCAAAAATCTTGAGGTAGGCATCTGCGGCGAACACGGCGGCGACCCTGCAAGTATTGAATTTTGCCACAAAGTTGGTATGGATTATGTGTCCTGCTCGCCTTTCAGAGTGCCGATTGCAAGGCTCGCAGCAGCCCAGGCGGCGGTTAAAAATTGATTTGAGATTTCAAATTTGAAATTGGTTAATGGTGGGAGTAGCTCAGTTGGTTAGAGCATCAGATTGTGGATCTGAGGGTCGCGGGTTCGATTCCCGTCTCTCACCCGTAGAAAGGCGGCGGTTTAAACTGCCGCCTTGTTTATTATCTTGAAAGCTGAAGATTCTGTGCGCCGACGAGATTTTCCATCTGCCTGCAGAAATCGGTTGAAGGATTAACCGCCAGATTTTTACCCACAGCGGTTTTTATTGTAAGGCCCTTATTCGTTTTTACCGTAACATAAACAGGACTTCTGCCTCGATGAACTGAGCAGATGCTTTTTATGTGTGCGATTTTTTCTTTTGTTATCTCGGACTCGGCCAGAAGGATATTTATATTTTTTCCCGCCAGCCTCTGGCTGATACGGTCAAGCTCAATTAACTCATCGCAGATTATCTGCGGCATCTCGCGCGTAAAATCCAACCTGCCTTTTACGAACAAAACCTTATCAACTTTGAGGATGTTTGTAAATCGTGCGTAGCAGTCCGACCACATTACAACCTCGCAGCTTCCCTGCAAATCCTCGAGGGTAAAAACGGCCATTTTTGAGCCGGCATTTCTGCCGTTCTTGGTAACGATGTTGCGGATTTTCTGAACCATTCCGCCGATTACAATTGTTTGACTTTCTCTGTCTTCGGTAAGCTGTGAAGTATTCGCTGTGCTGTAAACGCTGATTGTGTCGGCGTATTTGCTCAGCGGATTTTTCGTTACATAAAGGCCGAGCACCTCTTTTTCGTAAGCCAGCATTTGTGTCTCCGGCCAGGCGGGCACATCAGGCAGTTTCTGGTGGTCTTTTTCGTAATCCGGTTTTGCAGCGCCTGCCTCAAATAGCCCTAATTGGCCCGCAGCGCGGTCGGTTTGCAGAATAGAACCCGCCTTCATTGCCGTTTCAAGCGCCGCGGTCATTTGTGCCCTGCTTCCGCCGAGCCTGTCGAAAGCTCCTGCCTTTATCAGGCCTTCGATTACCTGTTTATTGACGAGCCGTAAATCGACGTTCTCGCAGAAATGGAAAAGACTTCTGAATTGTCCCAGTTTTTTTCTTGAGATAATAATTTGCTCGACCGCTTTTTCTCCGACACCTTTTACCACTGCCAGCCCGAAGCGTATCATCCCGCTGTCGGTTCTGTGCTGCTGCTGATAGATTACCGTAAAATCGGTGAAGCTTTCATTTATGTCCGGCGGGGCAACGTCGATGCCCATCTGCCTGCATTCATTGATATAATCAGCCACCTTGTCGACATCGCCTTTTTCATAGGTCAAAAGCGAAGCCATAAACTCTATCGGCCAGTAAACCTTCAGATAAGCGGTCTGAAAGGCGATGATTGAGTAACGTGTCGCGTGGCTTTTATTGAAGCCATAGCCTGCGAAGCGGTGTATAAGCTCAAAAATTTCATTTGCCTTTTCCCCGCTCAGACCTTTGCCGCCGCAGCCCTCGATGAATTTATGCTTTTGTTTTGAAATCACAGAGCCCTGTTTCTTGCTGATTGCCTTGATAAGCGTATAAGCCTGCCGCAGCGGTATATCGCCCAGCAGATTGCAGATTCGCATTACCTGTTCCTGATAGACCATAATGCCGAAGGTTTCCGCAAGCACATCTTCCATAATTTTGTGCGGCACGGACCATTTTGCCCCGTGTTTGCGGTCTATAAAGTCGCCGATTAGAGCCATCGGCCCCGGCCGGTAAAGCGCATTTGCCGCGATAAGCTCTTCAATACGGTCGGGACGCAATCGCATAAGCAAATCCTGCATACCGCCCGATTCGAACTGGAATATCCCTTTTGTTCTGCCGGCTGCGAAGACCTCAAAGACCTTCGGGTCGGTAAGGTCGATTTTTTCAATGTCGATTTTTTCGCCGTGAATCGATTCTACAAGTTCGATGGTTCGCTGAATAACGCTTAATGTCCGCAGGCCTAAAAAGTCCATTTTTAAAAGGCCGATTTTGTCTATCACAGGCCCTTCAAACTGCGTAATGATGTCTTCCGATTTCGGGTCGCGGTACAGCGGCACAAAATTCGTCAAAGGCTCATCGGCGATGACAACGCCGCAGGCGTGAACTGAAGCGTGTCTCGTAAGACCTTCAAGCCTTTTACCTATCTCGATAACTTTTCTTGTTGTTGGGTTTGAATCATAGGCTTTTTTGAAGTCTGGTTCCTGCTTTAAAGCGTCTTCAAGTGTTATGCCGAGACTTGCCGGTACCATTTTTGCCAGCCTGTCGGCCTCGGCCAGCGGCACATCCAGCACCCTGCATACATCGCGGATTACAGCGCGGGCCTTCATTGTTCCGAAGGTGATTATCTGTGCGATGTGGCCGTATTTTCTGCGGACGTATTCAAGCGTTTTTGCCCTGCCGTCCTGGCAAATATCGATATCGATGTCAGGCATTTCATTTCGCTGCGGGTCCATAAAGCGCTCAAAGAGCAGGTCATAGCGAATCGGGTCAACGTTGCACAATCCCAGACAGTATCCGACTACCGTGCCGACTCCGCTGCCGCGTGCGCCGGTCGGGATGTTGTTCTCCGCCGCGTATCTGCAGAAGTCCCAGACAATCAAAAAATAACTCGAAAAGCCTTTGCTCTCGATAACTTCAAGTTCGCGGTCAAGCCGCTGTTTTATTTCATCGGTGATTTTGCCATATCGCTTTTTCGCGCCTTCATAGCATAGTTTCGTAAGAAATTCTTCAGGCGTTGAGCCGTCCTGCGGCCTGAATGTAGGCGAATGACGGTTTTTTGTGTCGATTTCAACGTTGCATCTGGCCGCGACAATCAAAGTATTATCGCAGGCCTCCGGAACGTCAGAGAACATTTCCCGCATTTGTTGGGGCGATTTAAAAAATACATCGGGTGGGTAAGTCATTCTGTTTGTTTCTGTTACTCGTTTGCCGGTGCTTATGCAGGTAAGTGCATCGTGTGCCTCCCAGTCGTCGGCGTCTAAAAAATGTACATCGTTTGTCGCAAGTAACGGCAGCGACATCTTTTGCGCCAAATCCTTCACAGCCTCTCTAACGTGCGGTGCATCGCTCGGCTCGTGCTGCTGAATCTCGAGGAAAAATCTCTCGCTGCCGAATATTTTCAGATAATCTTCAACTGCTTTCCTGGCGGATTCAATATCCTGTTTTGCAAGGGCGGCGTTGACCTCGCCTTTCATACAAGCCGTTGAGCAGATAAGGCCTTCATTAAGTTGTGCCAGAATTTCTTTGTCGATTCGAGGCCGGTAATAAAA
Organism: uncultured Planctomycetaceae bacterium; assembly: GCA_964619675.1. Taxonomy (GTDB): domain Bacteria; phylum Planctomycetota; class Phycisphaerae; order Sedimentisphaerales; family UBA12454; genus JAPLMW01. The sequence continues at coordinate 29,228 of CAZUEO010000005.1, forward strand.
GCCTTCCGTATAACCGATACTTGCGAGCTTGAGCAGGTTGCGATAGCCGGTATTGTTTTCTGCCAGCAGAATAAGATGATATGCGGCGTTAGCGATTGAGGATTTTTGCCTATTGAAGCGCGAGTCCGGTGCAACGTAAGCCTCGATTCCGATGATTGGTTTGATGTTTGCTGCCAGCGCTGCGGTGTAGAAATCGACGACGCCAAACATATTCCCGTGGTCGGTTATAGCTGCACAGTCCATCCCCATTTCGCTGCATCGGCCAAAAAGCCTTTTCGGCACAATCGCCCCATCCAGCAGCGAAAACTGCGTATGCAGGTGCAAATGCGTAAATCCCTTCTCCGCCATATCTTATGACCTTATGGATAATACGATAGTTCTTTTAATTGTCGCTTATTATAGAATCAGGAAGGACAATGGGGAAAAGAAAAAATTAAATTTGTTGCCTCAGGCCTTTAAATTTTTAATTTTTTATCTTTGGAGGGCTTCTGACACACCGAGCAGCGAATCGGCTCTTCTGCAGCATTGCTCAAAAAATGCCTCCAGCCGGGTCTGAAATGTTACGTCTTCCGAGCCGTCGAAACTTATATTGAGTATCGGCATATAGTTACAGTCTTTGCTTATCTGCGGCGTTATACTGCTGACGATTGTCGAGGGCATACAGCTGAAAGGCATAACATTTACCACACCGCTGTAGCCCTCGTGGAAAAACTCGACAGTTTTGGCGATACTCAAAATCGCCTCGCCTTCAAATGAATCATCCATATAAGGCCTGCTGCAGTGCAGAAGCTCTGTAATACTGTTGTCCGTCAATCTGCCGAATCTCTTTTCAAGCGGTGCAGCAAGTGATTTTTCTATCCGGTGTTCCAGGAAGTCGGTTGTAAGATTAACAAGATAGTTTTTGAATTCCCTGTTTCTTTTTGCTGTGGCTAATCTTGTGAAGTTTGTGTAATAAATCCATTCGGCAAGCGAAGCAAGCGAGCAAACTGCCCCAAGCTCTTCGAGCCGCTTTATTATATTGTTGTTGGCGAAGGGATGACTTCTGACATAAATTTCGCCGACAATGCCTATCCTGGGTTTACGGGCGGTATAATCAAACTCAATCTGAGAAAATCTCTTCGCAATGTCGGCCATAAGCTTCTTCCTCTGCCCGAAAGAATCTTTGTTTTCCGCAGCTTCTATCCAAAGCTTCAGACGTTCGTTATAAATCTGCTCAACAATATTTTTATCTTTTGCATAGGGTCGTACCTTTAAAAGAAGTTTGCCCATAAGGTCAATACCAACCATTGCAAACCAGGCATCGAGCATGAATCTTGAACGTCTCTTGTCTGTCGAACCGGCAAATTCCTCATAAAAGGTTGTATCCTGATTCGGCGAAATAATCTCAGCTTCGTCCATGCCCGCATATCCAAGCACAAGTCTTTGCAGACAATTGTACAGTCCAAGCCTGCATGGTCCGGAAGCGGAAGGCATGAAAAATGCGCTCTTTGCCGGGTCAAAATCTTTCCTTTGCGCGGCAACAAGCATATCGCCGGTTGTTATCGCACAGGGCAGGCATTCTTTGCCGGTTGTAAATTTTCTGCCGATGAGCAATCCCTGTTCATCGGCGCATTTCATAACTTTCGCGTTCCTGCCGTGAGCTTTCATTGCCGCTGCCATCCCGTAAGAGCAATCGCTCATATAAGGAATAAATATCTTTCGGTTACCGATGGCCTGCGAAGTATTTTTCACCTCAATTTTTGCCGCTTGTTTTGGCTTGTAGTGGCTGAGGCTGTCGAGGAAGGCTTCAAGCCTGGTAACAAGCCCCGCATCGGCGGAGTGTTCATCCAGCTCAAGAAACAGACAGGGTTTATCGGCCATGATGTTCTTGAAGAACGTCATCAGGAAAGAATCCGGTCCGCAGCTGAAATTCGACAGATACACTGCGAACAATCGCTTGTCCTGTTTTATAATTTCAGCGGCTCGCAGAATTTTCTGTCCTAAGCCCCAGTAAACGCTGCTGTGCAAAGCCTCATCGCCGATGGGCGCATCAGCGAAAGAGAGCATATCCATTGGTATTATGTCAACCCCCAGCCCGGCAAGCTTGTCCGCAAGACGCAGGTTTATATGGCTGTCGCAGCTGTTGTAAGGCCTGCCGATAAGTACAAACAGCCTGCCCGTATCGTCAGTCGAAGACAGAAGCTGGCGGCCTTTTTCAATAAGGCTCTTTTCAAATGCCTTTTGTGCCGCAAGGGCTTCCTGGAGCGCCTTTTTCGCCGGCGCCGGTTTTATTTTTAGTTGCGCTGCAAGTTTTACAAAGCTTTTGACCAGCTCTTTCCTGCCGTCGCCCAGCCGTATAACAGGCGAAAGTATTCTGCTGGCGCCCAGTTTGCCGGCAAATGCTGCTTTTACCTGATACGGCAGAGACTGGACATAAGGACAGAGCTTCGATGTCCTGTTCAGCTCAAAGGTGTTTTCAAGCGTTACAATGCTCGGCAGAAAGATATATTCAACTTCCTGCTCAATGAGTTCTGCAATATGACCAAAAGCGACCTTAACCGGAAAACAAGGTTCTGCCGTAACCGATTCAATGCCGCTTTTGACAGTTGACCTGCCGGAAGGCTGCGTTATGTAAGGCTCAAAGCCCATGCTTTTGAAAAATACGTTGAACAGCGGCAAATACTGCCAGTTTGCAAGGGCCATAGGTATACCGATTTTTTCCTTGCGTGTGACATCGGTTGGTTCATCGAGTCTTGCAAAACGCCGCAGCATCTGCTGGCGGTATTCAAAAGCGGGTGCTGACTTTTTGCGTTTTTTTGTCTTTGATACGTTATACCTGTCGCATCGCGAACCGTAATACAGCGGCTCACAGCCGGGCAGACTGACTTTTTTGATTTCACAATTATTCGAGCAATGCTCGCAGGTAAAGGTCTCGACCTCGTATTTAACCCCGACAAGATTTTCGAAGCCTCTGAACCTGCTGGCGGCAGACGTGTTTTTCTCTTTCTGTTTTTTCATAAAATCTGCTGCGATTGCAGCGGCGCCGAGTGCGCCGGTTACCTCATGATGGTCCGGCACGCGGACGGGCTTGCCGAGAATTTTTTCAAACGCTGCCCAGACGGCCTTGTTAAATGCCGTTCCTCCCTGGAAAAAGATATTATCACCGAGTTTTCTCCTGCCGACGACGCGATTGAGATAATTGGTTGCTATCGAATAGGCAAGTCCTGCGACGAGGTCTTTTGTCTCGGCTCCCTGCTGCTGATAATCAAGCAGGTCGGATTCCATAAACACCGTGCATCTTTCACCGAGTTTTATAGGTGCAGCGCTTTGAAAGGCAAGAGCTGCAAATTCGTCCTTTATGCTTATGTCGAGTCTTTCAGCCTGTTCTTCGAGAAACGAGCCTGTTCCCGCAGCGCAGGCGTGATTCATCTCGAAGTCAACAACAACACCGTCTTTGAGAGCGATGAACTTGCTGTCCTGCCCGCCGATTTCAAAGATAGTATCAACTGCGGGATTTACGATAGCAGCGCCGGTTGCCTGAGCGGTAATTTCATTTATCACGATGTCGGCGCCTATGAAATCGCCTGTAAGGTACCTGCCCGACCCTGTCGTCGCAGCGCCCTTTATTTCCACTCGCTCGCCGATTTCCTCGACAACCATCTGCAGACCTTTTTTAACCGCCTCAAGCGGTCTGCCTGCCGTCATAAGATAAGCTTTTGCGAGCACATTATTTTGACTGTCGGACACAACGACGTTTGTGCTTATACTGCCGACGTCGACACCGAGATACGCCTTGATTTTTTCTTTGCCCTCTGGCGGCAATCGACGAATATCACCCTTTGGCGGAGCGAAAGATGGTTTTGAAAGAGCCTCTCTGCGGCCAGCGTGCTCGAGAATTTCTTTCTGCGAATTAAGATATTCATACAATCCGTCAATTTTTAACTTGCCCGCCTCGGCTTTCGCCGAAGGCGAGGCCGGGCGGTTAGTTTTATTTGCAGCAAGTATTGCTCCGATTGCGCCGGTAAAGAAATGTTCTTTAGGAACTATAATTTGGCTGCTCTGGAGGCCGAGTGCCTGTTCGATTGCACGAGCTACTCCTGCGTTGGCTGCTACGCCGCCGGTAAAAATCACCGGCTTTACGAGTTCCCTGCCCCTGCCGAGATTGCTCTTTAAATTTCTGGCAAGAGCAAGACAAAGTCCTGCGATTATTTCTTCGGTGGGAGTGGCCTGCTGCTGGAGATGAATCATATCGCTTTTGGCAAAAACAGAACATCTGCCGGCAAGGGTCGGGACATTTTTTGCCGAGAGCGCCATTTTTCCGAATTCGTTTTCGATGTTGACGCCGAGCCGCTGTGCCTGCTGGTCGAGAAACGAGCCGGTCCCTGCCGCACAGGCGCTGTTCAGTGCGAAATCCGCCGGTGCCAGCCGGCCGTTTTCGGTCTTGAGGAAAATAAGCTTGCTGTCCTGGCCGCCCATCTCGATTACCGTTGCCTGGCTGAAATGCGGATACAAATTTATAATCGCCAAGGCCTGAGCCGAGACCTCATTGACATAAGGAATATCGAGCAGCGATGCTATCAGTCTCGATGCCGAGCCTGTAGCGGCGGCGGCTTCTATCCTGCTGATGTTTATGATTTTAAAAAGCTCATCGAGCTGCCCAGCGAGCATTTGAGCCGCTCTGCCTTTTGTACGCTGGTAGCTGCTGTAAATAATTTTCTGCTGCCCGTCAAGTACAACTACATCAGAGCTTGTCGAACCAATATCGATACCGAGGCGAAAGCCTCCCTCGCCTTTGGCCGGTTCAGGTTTGTAAACAGGCACCGATGCCCAGCGGATTTTTTCAGGTCGATTTTTTGGCTGCATTTCTTAAACTCTTCAAATTCCAACAAGCCGGGGCGTATTATATATGAGGCTGGAGGATATTTCAATCTTAAGATTTTCGCCGCAGTCCGTTTGCGACCTTCACCACATCGACCATTTGTGCGACATCGTGAACCCTGACGATTGAAACCCCTGCTGCCGTTGCCAGCGCAACCGCAGCAGCCGTGCCGAATATCCTTTCCTTAGGCTCTTTTTTGCCCGTCAAAGCGCCGATAAAAGCCTTTCTGCTTGTGCCGAGCAGAACTTTATAACCACTGTTTACAAAAACATTAATATTGCGCAAAAGTTCCAGATTATGCTCCAGCGTCTTACCGAACCCGATACCCGGGTCAATGAATATTTTTTCTTTCTCAACTCCCGTCTTTTGAGCAGCCTTGGCTCTCTGAAGCAAATAATTAAGCACCTGGCGGACAACGTCTTTATACTTCGGCTCGATTTGCATTGTGGCCGGCTCGCCCTGAATGTGCATTAGTATTACAGGCACTTTTTTTTCCGCAGCGAGCTGCGCCGTCCTTTTATCGCTTAGTGCGGTTATGTCATTTATTATCGCTGCGCCGCCGTCAAGAGCGGCTTTTGTAACTTCATAGTTTTTACTGTCGATGCTTATGGGAATTTTTACTTCTGCCGCGAGCTTTTCAATAACGGGTATCGCTCTTTCTATTTGCTCTTTTATACTGACCGGCTTTGAGCCGGGGCGCGTGGATTCTGCGCCGACATCAATTATTGCTGCTCCCTGCTGTGCCATCCCAATGCCGTGCTCTACGGCCTTTTGTGTATCGAGAAAATCGCCCCCGTCGCTGAATGAATCGCTCGTTACATTCAAAACGCCCATAACAATACAGCCGTCAGAAAAATCAAGCTTTCCGCCAGGCCAGATTAAAATGTCGCGAGTTTTATCCTGCAATTTTGAAGCCTAAACTATCAAAAACCTTTTTGAGTTTCTCATCGTTAACGGAAATAACTGTGTTCTGAAATTCCCTGCGGACGGGATAATTTTTCCGCAAGGCGTCAAAATACGCCCTGCGATTTTCATCCTGCTGTCTTATTATCTGCCGCAATTTCTCATCGTCCTTTTTTATGTCGTAAAGTGTATTCACAGCTGCTGACAGCGACATATCAACAATCCGCTCGACATCTGCTTTAGGCAGAAAGTCTCTGGTTGCAAATCTCGGTTTAATCCCGAAATGTTTGCAGAAAGCATCATAAATCATAATCATCCCTGCTGCCTTGCCGTCGTAGGAATAGCCTGCGATATGAGGTGTTCCAAAATCGACCATTTTCACAAGTTCAGTATCAATATTTGGCTCATTTTCCCAGACGTCTAAAACGCAAGCCTTTATTTTGCCGCTGCTTATGGCCTTTTTCAGGGCCGGGCTATCGTGCACCCTGCCGCGGGAGGTATTGATAAAAATTGCGCCGGTTTTTAAGGATTCGAAAAATTTTTCATCGGCCAGATGATAAGTTTTATCTTTTCCTTCAAGCGTCAGGGGTGTATGAAGCGTAACAATATCGCAGTCGAAAATTTCCTTTATAGGCCGGTATTTTTCATCACCTGTTTTTCTTTTCAGGGGCGGGTCATTTAAAACGGTCTTTATTCCGAGTGCCTTGGTCTTTTTTTCAACCCTGCTTCCGACATTGCCGACGCCGACAATGCCGATTGATTTTTCAGCCAATTCAAAGTTGTATTTGTCGGCCAGATTTAAAAGCGCAGAGACCATATATTCAGCCACTGAGTTTGCGTTTGAGCCGGGCGCCGATGCAAAGCCGATTTTTTTTGCGGCGAGGTAATCAATGTTAACGTGCTCAAATCCGATTGTTGCCGTGCCGACAAATTTTACATTTGTGCCGTCGAGCAGTTCTCTGCCGACTTTCGTTATGCTGCGGACCAAAAGCGCATCGGCGTCTTTTAGAAGGCCCTGTGTAATTTTCCTGCCGCTTGCAGTTAAAACGTCCCCTGCCGAGCTGAAGCATTCTTTTGCAAAAGGTATATTTTCATCCGCAACAATCTTCATTAAACCTGCTTTCAAAGCTTTAAGTTATTATATATAATAAAAGCCTTGATACAATAGAGTTTTGATGCAGATGATAAAGGTAAATACCCGTTTAAGCTGGAACACGCTTTTCTGCTGCAAGCGATAAACTTAATTCTTCAACCAGTTTCTCCACAAGCTTTTTTACAGGTATGATTTCATTGCACTTGCCGGCATTTGAGCCGGCGAATGCGAAAGATTCGTCCATTTTGCCCTTTGCTGCGTTTGCCAGAACCTTCGCTATGCAATATGGAGCCTTTTCAGGCTCACAGGTCCTAAGACACTTATAATTGCATTCGAAGGGCACAGTTTTGCCCTGCTTGATTTTCTCCACAAAACTGTTGTTTATAACTCTGCCCGGCAGGCCCACAGGGCTTTTGATGATTGTTATATCCCCCGCTTTGGCGTTTAAATAAGCCTGCTTAAAGTTGGGGTGAACATCGCACTCATCCGTACAGACAAAACGCGTTGCCATCTGAACTCCTGAGACGCCTAATCTAAGGAAACGGGCAATATCTTCGCCGTCGAAAATTCCGCCCGCCGCAATTACTGGTATGATAGGCTCGAAAGAATTGGCTACGATAATTACATCCTCGACTATTTGCTCAAGAGTAAGAGCCGTATTTCCCGTTACGCTCTCGTAAGAATACCCTAAATGACCGCCTGCGTGAACGCCTTCCACAATCACGGCGTCGGGAAGTTTGTTGAAATGACTTTGCCATCTTCTGCAAATGATTTGAAAAGCTCTCGATGAGGAAATAATCGGAATCAGTTTAATATCTTTTCCGTTAAGGAATTTCGGCAAGTCCAGCGGCAGACCGGCTCCGGCAATTATCATATCAACGTTTTCTTCAACCGCGGTTTTCACGAGATTTTCATAATCAGTAAGGGCAACCATTACATTGACACCGATTATCCCCTTGGTAAGGCTTCTGGCCTTTCTGATTTCACCTCTCAAGGACTCGCTGTTAAAAACTAATAAATTGGTGCCCTGGAAATCCTCAAACATTCCAATCCCCGTACCGGCAATAATTCCTGCGCATCCGGTGTTTGCAGCAGCAGCAGCAAGTTTTGCCCCCGATACCCTGATGCCCATCCCGCCCTGTATTATAGGCGGGTTGATTGTTAAATTACCTATCTTCAAAACCGGTACGCTGTTTGCATACATAAGTGCCTCATTTAACAAAAGTTAGTACTAATAGGAGAAGTGTCGTTAAAGATGGTTGAGTATCGAAGTTTATATTATTGTCAGGCGAATTTGTTTTTCAACGCCCCGTTATGCGACAATTCTGATTTAATACATATTACAGACTATAATATTATTATTACGACTTGTAAACAACAAATATTTTTTTAACCGCTAAGTTTAAAACCTGCAATTTTTTCATTGCAGTCGGGGCAATGACCGTTTTTGATTTTGTTTTTCGTCACATAAAAGCCTTTACGTTCAACCAGCAATTGTTGACATTTTGGACAATAAGTATTTTCTCCCTTCGTTGTTTGCAGATTGCCGATGTAAATATAGCGCAGGCCTGCTGCCTTTGCGATTATCTCAGCCTTCTGAAGTGTGGACAGCGGCGTTGGCTGCGAATCGGAGAATTTATACTGCGGCCAGAATCTGCTGATGTGCCAGGGAACATCGGTGCCGCAGGTATTGATGAGAAATTCTGCAATTTTTTTCAGTTCCTCATCCGAATCGTTCTGTCCCGGCACAACGAGAGTAGTTACTTCCATCCATATCTTTGTGTGGTTGGCGATGTAATCAATCGTTTCAAGCACAGGTTTTAGTTTTGCCTTGCAGAGATTCTTATAGTAATCTTCGCTGAAGGATTTTAAATCGATATTTATACCGTCGAGCCAGTCTGCCGCAAAATCGATTGCCTCTTTTGTCATATAGCCGTTTGAAACAAAGACGTTGGCAAGACCTTTCTGTTTTGCAAGTCTGCCGCAGTCGGCCGCAAGCTCCATAAATATCGTCGGCTCGGTATATGTGTATGCAATGCTCCTGCAGTCCGTTTTTAGTGCAAACTCTACAACCCTCGCAGGCTCAAGCGGCTGTCCCTCGATTTTGCCCTCGTCTTTTGCTATCTGGCTTATATGCCAGTTCTGGCAGAAGGCGCACTGGAAATTGCAGCCGGGCGCAGCTATGGAAAAACTTTTGCTGCCGGGCTGGAAATGAAAGAGCGGCTTTTTTTCAATCGGGTCGGGATTGGCTGCGCATAACGAATAATAATTAAGTGAATACAATTTCCCGTCAACGTTTTTGCGAACGCAGCAATGTCCTAAAGAACCATCGTTTATCAGGCATCGCCAGTTGCAAAGGCCGCACTGCACCTTTTTATCGTCAAGAGGCTGATATAAAACGGCTTCTTTTAATTTGTCCGCCATACTATTATTATAACAGGCCGCAGGCCTTGGCCAAGATTTTAATCGGGTGTTCGACTTTTTTGCCGGTTATATGTTCAATCTGCATTTTGCAGGTTGAGCATTCTGTTAAAACGACATCTGCTCCTGATTTTTCTATTTTTTCTGCCAGTTTCCTGCCGATTTGCATTGAAAGCTCGTAATTTTTCTTTTGCATCCCGAACGTGCCCGCTATCCCGCAGCATCCGCCGTCAAGCTCTTTTACGTCAATCCCCGCAAGCTCTTTTAAAACCTTTATTGACGTGGGTTTATCTCCCAATGCAAGAAGATGGCAGGGCGTATGATGAACAAAAACGTTACCGTTTAGCCGTCGCCGGAACGGCGATGAGTCATTCCCGCGTAAGCAGGAATCCAGTTTATTTTGGTTCATTAAGTTTTTCAGATATTCAAAAAGCTCATACGTATTTTCCGAAACCATCTTTGCTTCACTGCTATCTATAAAAAACCGCAAATCTTCTTTAAGACACAAGGCCGCGCTAGGCTCGGAGCAGACAATTTTATAACCCTGCCTTACGGCCTCGGACAGAGATTGAACATTATATTCTAAATCTTTTTTACTTGTTTTTATGTCGCCGTAAACAATGGCAGGTAGCGGCGCAGGCCTTTGTTTGGGAATAGTTACATCGATATTATTGAATCTTAAAAATTTTATAACGGCAAAGCCAAGTTCGTGGTCGTTATAATTAACAAAGGTATCCGTAAAATACGCAACCTTATCGACAGGGTTTTGTAATTTAGGCTGCTCTGCTAAATATTTGTTTGCTTTTCTTATAAAAGTCGAGAAGCCGAATTTCGGCATTTTTCTTCTTTTATCTATGCCTGTTAAAATTTGCATAATCCATCTGGCAGGCGCAAGGCTCATAAAAATATTGCTCAGCGGCGCAAAAGCAGAGGCGAGCATACTCATATAGCGGTTGGAAGCCAAAATCTTTGCTGTGCGGCTCTTTGTCAATTTCGTGCGGACTTCCATCATCATTTTTGGAACATCCACACCCGAAGGGCAATCAATCACGCAAGCCCTGCAATTCAGGCAGGTTGCGAGAATTTCTCTGAATTTCTTCGATTCTAAATCCTGCTCTGTCAGAATTCCCTTTGCCCAGGCGCTGAGCAGATTTGCTCTTGCGCGAGAAGAAAACATCTCATCTCCTGTTGCACGAAACACAGGACACATCCGCAAGCCCTCTTCATTACTTCGGCAAACCCCGCAGCCGCTGCATTGAACAAGCTCAAACTTAAATTCGTCAGGCTTAAAATTAAGTTTTGTCTTTACTCTCTCGTCGATAATTTTATTTTTGCCGCGCAGGTCCTGTGTCATTATATCGGTTCTGTCGCTGATGATTTTGCCCGGGTTGAGAATATTCGAAGGGTCAAAGATTTTCTTTATCTGTCTTAAAATTTCATAATATTCATTGCCGAACTGTTTCCTGATAAATGCCGCTCGCACCAGGCCGTCGGCATGTTCGCCGCTTATCGAGCCGCCCAGCGACCAGGCAAGCGAGAAAACCTCATCGGCTATCTGTGTCATTTTTTTAACATCGTCGGGCTTTGACAAATCCAGATAAGGCCTTATATGCAGTTCGCCGTCGCCCGCATGGCCGTAATAGGCCATATCAACTTCGTATTTTCTGCCGATTTTCTCAAGCCCCCTCACATAGTCGGCCAGCCTCGTATTCTCAACGGAAACATCCTCAACGAAGGCAACAGGCTGTTTCAAGCCCTTTACCCTGCTTAAAAGCGGCACCGCATCCTTTCGGCATTTCCACAACCTCTTTTGCACGGCAGGCTCGAAGATGGTTGTCTTGTTGAACGCAAGAGAACTGACCGCCAAAATAGTTTTTCCAATTTTGTCTTTAACTTCCGGCACCGTCTGGCCTGAATGCTCGACAAGCAGACTTGCAGCCGAGACAGGATTGAGAATATTGCGATACTGCTCGAAGGCGTCTCTTGCGATTTTAATCAGTCTGCTGTCCATCAGCTCGCAGGCGTCGGCGCCGCAATTGACAATCAGCGGCACTGCTTTAGCCGTTTTCTCAAGCGAATCGAATTCAAACTGCACTACTGCTTTGACCTGCTCCGCATCAACCGTCCGCAGCGTAATTTCAGTAAAAACCGCCAGTGTGCCTTCAGAACCTGCGAGAAGTTTGGCCATATCAATTTTGTTGCCCTGAACAATCTCTGCGATATTGTATCCGCTGTGGCTGCGTTTTGTTTTCGGCTGAGCCTTTTCAATAATCGAAGCATTTGAATTCAGCAGTTCAAAACATTTTTGCGAAATGGTTAGCCCCAACCCCTGTGGTCGGGAGTTTAGCTCAACATTATTTACAAATTCAGCAGCCGTACCGTCCGCAAGAACCGCCTTTATTTTTTCAACATACTGGGCGATGTAACCATATTTTAGTGAGTGTGAACCGGTAGCGTTATTTGCGACAACGCCGCCTGCTGTAGCGCGGTTGCTGCTTGACGGGTCCGGCCCGATTTTTTTGCCGAACTTCGCAAGGAAACTATTAACCTCGTCAAGCACAACGCCCGGCTGGCAGACTACAGTGCTTACATCGGTGCTTGCGCCGATAATCTTGTTCATATAGCGGGTCGTATCGAGCATAATGCCGCTCGTTAGCGACTCTCCCGCAAGGCCGCTGCCCGCCCCGCGAGCAACGACAGGTATATTATTGCGATAAGCGTATCTTACAACAATAGCAACGTCGTCTTCATTTTTGGGCGCAACGACGCAAAGCGGGATTATCTGGTAAATGCTCGCATCGGTGCTGAACGCCGCGCGCGTAAAAATATCAGCCAAACAATCGCCCGCTATCAATTGCGAAATTTCTTTGGCAATCTGCTGCGGTGCTGAAGAACTTTTGACAGGTCTGTTCATTTGACTTTCATTATAGTTTATTTTCATTATTTTGTCTATGCCTGCGGCGCGGCTTTTCTGCCCTGCTTCTCAAATCCTCCTGCAGCAGATAGCTTCTGAATGGCTCATTTTTGAAACACGGGAAGTTCAGCGGCGCGTATTCTTCTTCCTGCTGCTGCAGCACAAATTTATCGCGTGCCATAGCCGCGACGATTCGGTTATGCGGGCTGTCAGGCAGTTGGAATGATAATTGTTTGCCGCCGCTTAGCTGATATGTTGCCTGGCAGTATTTTCCACACTTCCTGTTCTTTAGGCAGACACCGATAAATCCTGTTCCGTTTTTGCATTTCTTATTCAGGTTATTTTGTCTTTTGGTTACAATCCGCAGATTTTCTCTTCGGTTATCAAGCGGGTCTCTGTTCCTGTGGTCGACGAGCTGGCCTTCTTTGGCATTCATTACGAACCGTGAAAGCCGCAGGTGCCTTTGTGGCGGTTTATCTCCGACGATAATTACCGGATAGCCTTCGCTTGCGATTTGGATTGTCTTGATATCGCCGTTGTATTTTCTGTAAGGCGGTTCGTGTCGGGTGCTGAAAATTTTGTAATAGATATCCGCATCGACTTTTACGAGTCGGCCTCTGACTTTGAACATCAGGTAATCGATTTTGCATTTAGTTGCCATACGTTCTCTCCAAATGTCGAATTCAAAAAATTTTAAATATTGAATTTTACATCTTAAATTAGTTATTTGCTTGCCAAATAACACAGCTATTTTACTATATTATCTAACAAAAGTCAAGGGAAAATGATACTTTTTTTTAAAAAAAGTGTCATCCCGAGCGCGGTCAAAGGGTCTATATTCCTCTAAAAATGCGGATTTACATAGTTTGCCAGCCGCCAAAGGCATTGCATCATAGCGTAGGTGAGAAAATCCGGGTAATCTGTGTTTAAGAGTTAATACGCAACCGTCTTACGTCATACGAAACGAGCAGCGCCCGTCTCGACGCGGTGTCGAGCCGCGGCGGGCAACCGCGACCTTTTGACGATTTCCCCTTATTTTTTACCGTCGTCCCTTATATCTTCGAATGAAACCTGCAGTCCCTGCAGGTCTGTTACGCTTATTTCTCCTTTGATAAACTGCCGAACAGCGGGCAGTGTGCTGTTTTTGATTGTTTCTGCGTTGCCGTCAACGATTACTTTGCCGTTATGCAGCATTATAATCCGGTCTGCTATCTTATATGCGCTGTTCATATCGTGTGTAACCACTATGGTTGTAACGCCGAGCTCTTTTCTCAGTTTCAAAATCAGTTCGTTAATAATATCCGCTCTTACAGGGTCAAGTCCCGTTGTCGGCTCATCGTAGAGGATAACTTCCGGATTCAGTGCGATTGCCCTTGCAAGTGCGACCCTTTTTTTCTGTCCGCCGGAGAGCCTTGCCGGATAATAATTTTGAAAGCCGTCCATTCCCATCATTGCAAGCTTGGTCCTGACAATCTCGTCGAGCTTTTTATGGTCTTTGATATGCTGCTGCTGCTCGACCGGGAAGATGATATTTTCATAAACGGTCATACTGTCGAACAGTGCCCCGCTTTGGAACAGAAAGCCCATCTGCGTGCGGATATCGCCGAGTTTGCTCTCAGGCAGGTTATCGATTCGCTGACCGTGAAAATAGACTTCCCCTGAGCCAGGCCGCAGTAGTACTATTATATGTTTTATGAGTACGGTTTTTCCGCATCCGCTTGGCCCGATTATAGCGGTAGTCTTGCCCTTTTCGAAGGCAAGCGAGATATCGTTAAGCACGACATTTTTTCCGAACCTTTTGACAAGGTTTTTAAGAACGATTATTCTATCGCCTGACCGCCTTTGGCGGACCTCGCTTTGAGCGGGTTTTATTTCCTTTTCCATTTCAACCTTATTTTATTTATTGCCTTTAAAAAGTTTTTTGTTTTCAGGCCGCTGCAGATAGTTTTGTCTCGAAATTACTCTTTTACTGGACTTTGATTCAAGGTCTTTGCGTGCCTTTCCTGCAACATCGCCTCCTTCGACAGCGGCTTGCTTATTTTCGTCAAATCTCTGTGCATCGCGATTTCTGGTTATTTCTGTTGTGGCCGCCTCACCAAGCATAGAAAAAATTAGCTCGAGGTCTGTCATATGATCTCGCAGATTTTCGCGGTCAAGTCCTTTAAGTTTCTTATATTCGCCTGGCGTTAAACCAAAAGCCGCTTTCGATATTTCCGCGGTTAATATCCCATATTCTGTTTGTTCCTTAACGCCCCGGGTCTTCCATTCGTCGGTAAGTTCTTCCCGAACAGCTATCCCCCGCATACGTTTTTCTATCCAGTTATCGGAGTATCCCTTGGCCTTGTAAAGTGCGCGGGTTCTTTTTGTCGCCAGTTCCGGGTCTTCAATTTCCCGGATGCGTTCATAACCGACCCTTGCCAGCCAGCGTTTAAAAGGCTCTGCTTTGGGGCTTGGTATTGACTGAATTATGCGGAAAATACCTTCCGTATCGGCACAATTTACCTTCTGTGGGCCGCCGTCGGTATCTATCAAAAGGGTATGTACAAATTGTACCCATCCTTTGGATAGCTGTGGGTCTCGTTTCCGCATTTTATTGATGTATTGTTTTGGGTCATTGGAATCAGTCAGCGCAAAAACGACATCTTCGACAACGAACCACCATTCGTCTTTATGAATAGTTTTTCTTATTTCCTTGCCTTTGAATACTGCTATTTTTGTCGTTTCCATTTTGACCTTATTTTATAATTTATTCCCCTCGTCCGCAACAGTTCTTTTCGTGGTTAGCCCTGCCAACACTTTGGCGGGGTTTGTCATTTTTTTACGTATTTTGGATGCAGTTGCTGCCTTCGGTTCGGTAATCAATTGTTCCCCTGCCCCGTGAGATGCCGCTTCGGCTATCTCATCGGGGTCATCGCAGCCCTCGGCAGCAACTATAATTCTTGCGACAGTTTACCCCGACAGTTTATCCCTGCAAAAGCAGGGAAAGGTAGGGGCCATTTGCTTTGCTCCTATTTATTTATCTTTGCTAATTCAATATCACATCATTAAGAGTTTTTACGGGGGCTTTAAAACTGACATCCTTAAATTGCTCGAAATGCTTTTTGCCGCACTTGATTTTTTGTTGTTCTTCTTGTCGCAATTCCTCTATGCGATTTGTCCCTTTGGTTTCTGCAACAAAATAAACTTTCTTATCTCCTTCATAAACCAGTGCCCAATCAGGATTATATGTACCGAGCGGAGTTTCTATCTTAAACCAGAAAGGCAGTTTGAGATAAAACTTGATATCATCTCTTTTTTCACAGTCTTTTGCAAATTCCTTTTCCGTATAGCTTTCTATTTGAACATAATCATAAACGGTTTTTTCTTTTTTCATAACTTCGAATAAATCGTCAAGGTATCCGTAAAGTTCTTCACTGTCAAAAAGCCTCTGTTCCCAGTATGAATCTGCTATCTTTTCATATTTAATCCCATCAACCATCATTTCATTTAGAACCTCGTTTATCTCGACACAAACTTTATCCATAAACTGCTGAGGGTTGATAAATACATCATCAATTTTGCCCGATTCAAGTAAAATGCGGCAAATGGTATCACGGGTTAATCTGGTCTTGTTCTGAATGTATGAAAGAATATCCGGGACGGTTTCTATATCGCCATATAAATCCCTACTGGATTGTGTTCTGAGTTCTGCCGTAACAGCGGTTTTATCAATTTCAATATCGGCTTTGGTCCTTATCAGTTTTGGCTTTGTGATTTTAATATCACCTATTTTTTTGCCTGCCCTCTTTATCAATTCATTGGTATCATAATCAACGCTGTAATGGGTCTTCTGCTTAATTTTATCCCATAAGAGTTTAAAATTCTCATCAAGCTGTAAATTCTTTTGCAGCTTTATTTGTTTTTTCTTCTTTTTGTTCTTAATCCTGCCGCCGAAACTAACGCCGCATTCTTCTTCAATCTCAGACTGTAGGGCTTTTGCAAAATCTTCATAATATTCATTCGCTATAACGGTAAGAATATTTATGTTTTCATCAAATACTCTTTTACCATCCTGATTTACAGGCAGTCTCATACCTCTGCCGATCTCCTGTCTTTTCTTTAGTGTTGATTGTGTTTCATTCAGTGTGCATATTTGAAATACGTTTGGATTATCCCAGCCTTCGCGTAAGGCCGAATGTGAAAATATAAATCTCAAAGGTTCGTTCACATCAAGAAGCCGTTCTTTGTCTTTCATTATCAGTTGATACGCACTATCATCGTCTATGGTATCCCTCCCTTCGCGAGAATCCTTCCAGTTTCCTTTTTTATCCTGCGCGAAATAACCATTGTGAGCCTGCCGGGCCTTATAATTCAGCAACCCTTTATATTTGTTTTGGTTTCTTGCCTTTTCGTAAAATTCTTCAAACCATAAAGCTATTTTGCCTTTAACAGGATTTTCATTTTCATAATTGCGGTAATTAGCCACTCTGTCGATAAAGAACAGTGTTAAAACTTTTATCCCCTTATCTTTTAATCGTTTTTCCTTTTCAAAATGATTATTTATTGTGCTTTCAATTTGATACCTCATTATCTCATCGGTCAGCCCGCCTTGTTTTTGCCCGACATTAATAGTTATACCGTTATTAAATGTTATGCCCTCCCTGTCTATTTCACTTACAATAAATCCCTCTTTATACAGGTCCCTTTTGTTTGACTTTTCATAAAGGTCGTCGCCAACCGAAACATTCACATCTTTTTTCACGACCCCCTCGTTTGTATTAACATCTATTTTCAGCTTTGCGATTATTTTTCTAGTTTGCGGTTTTATGCTTTTTACTTCAATATACGCCAGGTTGAAATTATCTGCCTCTGTTATCCCATCAACCTCAATTCTTTTGACAAGCCCCAAATCATAAGCCCTTACGGGGTCAAGCCGGTAAATTTCATTGTATCTTACCGTATGTGTTGCGGAATATCGAAGCGTGCATAATGGATTAAGATTTGCTATCGCCTGCCTCCTGATATCCGTCTCCATATTTTGAGGCTCATCTACGATAACTATCGGTCTTGTCGCCTTGATAAACTCTGCCGGCACTCCCCAGTCGCTTTGCTGAAAAAATATGTTTCCTGCCCTTGTGAACTGGTCTATATTCATTACCATTATCTGCAAAGTGTTGGTCGTTGCAAAATTTCTGGCAAGCCCTCTTTTTTTAGGGTCAAATTCGTGGTAATCCAGTGTCGGCTTTTCATAGAGCATATCAAAATGCTCTTTTGTTATTTCAAGGTTCTTTAATACGCCTTCTTTAATCGCCAGGCTCGGCACAACAATAATAAACTTCTTAAAACCGTAATTTTTATGTAATTCGTGTATCGTCCGCAGATAAACATAAGTTTTGCCCGTGCCGGTTTCCATCTCTATTGAAAAATGAAAACCATCGAGTTTATTTGAGACTTCTATTTCATTTCTCTGCTGAATAATTTGAAGATTTTTTAATATTGTTTCATTGTCAAGGATTAAATTATTCGCAACAACGCTCAAAAATGTTCCGCCAACTGATGTAGCCTTTGCATAGGCAAAATCGCTCGCCCCCGCAGGTTGACCCGCAAATATTTCAACCGTTGCATTTATAGCATCTTTCTGAAATTCCTGATTTGCGTCAAATTGAAGTTTCATTTTGCACCAATTTGAAATTTGAAATCTCAAATCTGAGATTATTTATCTTCTGGATAATCCTGCGGCCTGGCCTTTCTCAAAGTTTCCTGAATTTGTTTTTCAAACGCATCTGCACGTCTTTTCGCTTCATATATGCCGCGTGTATTTTCATTTAAATGCCGTTGTCCTTTTATATCGCTGTTTTGCAGGCTGTCCGCCCATCCGCGTATCTGCCGTGAGCACGATTCCGCTTTTGATTTGAGATCTGAAATCTGAGATTTCAGATGTGCCGCTTCTGGAAACAGTTCTGTAAAAAGCAGCATTGAGCGTGTTTCTCCGCACGAGCCGCGGGAGATATATAAGAAGGCGAGCAGTTCCGCCGTTGAGCCGCGCTCAAATCCTTCTGCTATATTATTCGAAACTGAAAGCGAAGAACGACGCATCTGGTCGCGAAGGTCCCCGGGCTGATTGAAGAACTTGTCTTTAGTCAGCTCATACACTCCTTTGGCCAGTTCTATCGCTAACTGCCACACCGGTAAATCTTCAAACCGCTCATATTTCATCTTTTTTATCCTTCAAAACCTATTTGAAATTTGAAATCTCAAATCTGATATCCGTTTATGAAATCTGAAACTTCAAATCTGCTATTTTTTAGTTTTCTGAAATTTGAGATTTTAAATCTGAGATTCGTCATATTACTTTAAATTCTATTCTTTCGCCTTCCATCTGCAGAGCCGTATTCGTCTTTAACCGGTCGTTATTACTAAAAGCAATATCAAGGCAGGTAAACCTCTGGGGCTTTTCTTTTATAATCTTTTCGACGAATTTTTTTGTTATTTTCTCTGCAAGGCAGATAATCTCCATACCGTCCGCAAGACTGAAATAATCAATTGAATCAAAATTTTTCTTTTCAATCTTTACATTCAAATCAAATCGGCTGTTTTTAAGAATAATCTCAAAGAGCATATCTTCAACGGCCGCACCCTTTTTCGTATTATCAACGAACATCTTCATCTGCTCTTTTAATTGGCCGGCCGTTTTTATATCTTCTCGCCACTGCTTGAAATTACTCTGCTCTAATTTAAAGACCTTAAATCCCAAATCCAATTTGTTTTTGTCAAATTTGAGATTCCCTTCTATCTCCTTTTTTATCTTTTCCGCCGCCCGCCGGAGCCTTTCCTTGCCTATTTCAGCTATTGTCTTAAAGCCCGCTTTATATGCCTCGCTGTCTTCTTCGCAAGGCTCTGCCAACTGAACGCAGATAAATTTCCTGTTCCCGCCATCTTCAGCATTCAAAGCCATTACTGCGTGTGCCGTTGTACAAGACCCGGCAAAAAAATCGAGAACGATATCATCTTCACCTAAGCCTTGTACTAACAGCTCTCTAATTAATTCTGTAGGCTTTGGGAACTCCATATATCTAGCTTTAAATAATTCTTCTAATTCATTGGTTCCATTTCTTGTATATATATCAGGTGCTATAATCGAAGAATAACCCGTGAACTCGTCATTAAGTTCAGAAAGAAATATTTTTCTGCGTGGTCTTCCTTTTTGTGACTGCGGCCAGATTATCCTATCTTCTTCAATCAATTTTTGCATGGTGTTTTTATCATATCGCCACCCCATTTTAGGTTTGCCATAATTAATACCAGTCTTGGGATTTATTAAGTCATAATGACAATTAGGCCTTTGTTCTTCCGGCAATAAACCTACCATATTTCCGCTTACCCAGTCTCCTCTTGGATCATTGTCTGGATTTTTGTATTGTTCTTTATTTCTTTCTGAACCTCTTATCCTATTTCCTGAAGTTCTCGTATAAACAAGTACATATTCATGATCGATCGAAACGCCCGTGATATTTCGATTATCTTTATTTTGACGGCTTTTCCAAATAAGTTGCGCAACAAAACTTTCCTCTCCAAAAATTTCATTCATAATCATTCGCAGGTTATAGACTTCGTTGTCATCGATTGAAACAAAAATAACGCCGTCATCACGGAGCAGATTTCTTGCCAGAAAAAGTCTCGGATATATCATTGAAAGCCAGTTTGAATGAAAATGGCCTGCATCTTTACTGTTCTTTCGCCAGAAACCGTCTTTTGTAAGTAGTCCTTCGGCGTCTTTTATCCCTGCCCGCAGTTCGTAATCTTCTTTCTCCTCTTTGAATCTGTCGGGATAAATAAAACTGTCGTTGCCGGTATTATATGGCGGGTCGATATAAATCATCTTTATTTTGCCGTAATAGGTTTTTTGCAGGACTTTAAGGACCTCTAAATTATCCCCTTCAATAAAAATATTTTCTGAGCTCTGAGATTTCAAATCTGAGATTTTCAGTGTTGCTGTCGTGGTTTCTTGTATATGGCGAAAGCACTCGCTTTTTCCCGCCCAGCTTAGGCCGTATCGTTCATTATTTGTATCGAGTTCTTCGCCGAGTGTTTGTTTTAGTTTGTCTGGGCTGATTTTGCCTTCGGCAAAAATCTCTGGGAAGCGGGATTTGAGCAGTTCCGCAAGTTCTTTTTGTGGGCTTGCCGAATTGCCGTCTATTTTATGTATCTTTGCCATTCGCTTATTTCTCCTTTGCTTCTAATTCGGCTCGATTTTCCCCTATTTTCTGCCATTCTTTTTTTCCCCAGATTTTTAAATCCGTGCCCGATTCCTTAATTCTGTCTACTGAATTCTCCGTAAGGAGTCCATAGGACTGTATTCTGAATTCTCTTTTCCGCCATTCCTTTATTTCTCCTATGTTTACCCCGCCTGCCCTGTGAGATGTCTCTTAGACTATCTCATCAGGGTGAGATATCCGCCCGCAGGCGGCTCCTTTCACCAAATACCATATACTAAATGCCAAATACTCTGGACTTCTTTGTACTCTTCGTGCCCTCTGTGGTGAGAGTTTAGTGTACATTTTTAATTTTTATTTGTCGTTTTTATTTTTTATTTTTTATATTTGATATTTTTTACTGGCGACCAGCGACCAGCGACTAATTATCGACTCGGCTATTCGACTTTCAACTCTTGCCCGCCGCAGGCGGGCCGGCGGTTCCATTATTCTGTAATCTATAATCTACAATCTGTAATCTGCTTAAAGCAGTATTTTCAATGGCCACAATGTTGAGTAAATAGCCTTGAATACCACTACCAGGACAAAGTCTATCGCCAGTATCAGGATAAAACTGCCGACGAACCCTTCTGTACACGCCTGGCCTACGCCATGAGCACCTTCTTTGCAGTGGAAGCCTTTATAGCAGCTTACGCCTGCGATTGCTGCTCCGAAGAAGAAGCCTTTTACAACGCCTATTGAGATATCCCACATTTCGACGCCTCCGGCGCTGAGGCTCCAGTAGGCTTTGCTATTGATACCGAGGTAGGGTACGCTGATGAAGTATCCGCCGAGGATACCGAGGATATCGGCATAGATTATCAGGAATGGTGTAAGGAGCAGGCAGGCTATTAATCGTGGAGCCACGAGGTATTTTATTGGGTCGGTGCCCATACTGCGGACTGCCAGTATTTGTTCTGTTACGTTCATTGTGCCGAGTTCTGCGGTAAGTGCTCCGCCGACTCTGCCGGCGAGCATAACTGCTGCCAGCACAGGCCCCAGTTCTTTTACGACTGACAGGTTAATTAGTACGCCAAGATGTTCTTCAATTCCCAGCCCTGCAAGCTGGTCATAGGCCTGAATCGCAAGCACCATCCCCACAAACGCTCCGGTGATAGCAACGACGAGTACGCTGCGGACGCCGATGGCGAGCATCTGATTCCATATCAATGGATAAGTCGGGGGCCTTAAACACGCTGCAAAGGAGGCGACTAAAGATTCAGCCTGAAACCTGGCGAATCTGCCGCAGTTGCCCACAGCGGTAACTACCCAGCCGCCCAACTGCTCCAGCATCGAACTTCTTGTTTGCTGCTGTGCCATATTATTGAGAAAGTTTCTCTTTTATAAACTCAATTGCCCTCTGCAATGCCTGCGGGAGGTTTTCACTTTTTTTTCCGCCAGCCTGAGCCATTTGCGGCCTTCCGCCGCCAGCGCCGCCAACGAGCGGGGCGATTTCTTTTACGACGTCTCCTGCCTTTAATCCCCTTTTTATAAGGTCGTCGCTAACTCCCACAAGCAGCGTAACCTTGTCGCCATCAGCCATTCCAAAAACCATGGCAGCAGAGCCGGCTTTCTTCTTGAGCATATCTATCGCGTTTCTTGCTTCTTCAACAGGCGCTGAATCAATAACGCTAACTATAATCGAAGTCGGCCCGATTTTCTCGCAATTTTCCAAAAGCTGCCTTGCCTTGCTCATAATATCTGTGCCGCTCTGCTTTGAAGCGTTTTTAAGCTGTTTTGCGAGGCTTTTGTTGTCCTCGATGATTTTATCGACACGCCGGCAGATTTGCTCGGCAGGTACTTTCAGGGCCTGGCTAAGTTTGTCGACGATTTCGCTTATTTTTTCATAATGCCCGGCAAGTGCCCTGCCCGTCAGCGCCGTGATTCTGCGGATGCCTGCAGAGATGCTTTCTTCCTTTATGATTTTAAAGCCGCCTATGACGGCAGTATTTGAGACGTGCGTGCCGCCACAGAACTCCCTGCTGAATGCGTCCGGCAAGTGATTTTCATCCTCGGCGCCGACTGCAATGACCCTTACGGTATCGCCGTATTTCTCGCCAAACAGCGCCATTGCCCCGAGCTTTTTGGCTTCTTTTATCGGCAAAGTCGCGCTGGTTACCGGCAGAGCAGCAGCGATTTTTTCATTTACAAGCTCTTCAACTTCCCTGATTTCATCCGATTTTAGTGCCCGCGGCGAGGTAAAATCAAATCTCAGATACTCTGGCGAGACCAGGCTTCCCTGCTGTGCAACGGTCCTGCCCATTACCTGCTGCAGCGACCACTGCAAGAGATGCGTTGCGGTATGGTTTTTTTTGGTCTCTCTTCTTGCGACATCGACGATTACTTCGACTTTATCGCCTGCGCTTATCGTTCCGTTTTCCACACCGCCTCTGTGCAGGACACAATCGGCGATTTTTTCCGCTGCCTGTACGAGGAAACTTCCTGCAGGGCCGGCGAGCCTGCCCGCATCGCCTGCCTGCCCGCCTGACTCGGCATAAAAGCAGGTCTTGTCCAGCACGAGCGCCGTCTGCTCAGCCGAGATACTTATACCGCCTTTTGTGTGAAAGCCTTTGCCGTCAATCCAGCCGAGAACTTGGGCGGTTATTTTTTCATCGAAGTATTTTGCGGAATCTTCAGTTTCAGGCAGATTGGTATCCGTAACCAGCGAAGCGAAGCTGCCCGTTTTCTGCGCGGCACGCGCCCGTTGTCTCTGCTCGGCCATAAGTTTTTCGAAGCCTGCCGTATCAACCGCAAGACCTTTTTCTCTTGCCATGAGCTGTGTCAAATCGAGCGGAAAACCGTAAGTATCGTATAGTTCAAAAGCATCATCACCGCTGATAGTTTTGTTTTTAGCTTTTTCTGCTGCTGCAGCGAATATTTCAAGGCCCCTGTCGAGCGTTCTGCCAAAGCTTTCCTCCTCGGATTTTATGACGGTTTTTACGAGGTCGGCTCTGGGCTTTAATTCTTCAAACGCAGGGGACATTGAATTTACGACGACATCGACAAGCTTATAAATAAAAGGCTCGCGCATATCGAGCGTCCGTCCGAATCTCGCGGCCCTCCTTAAAATCCTTCGCAGGACGTAGCCTCTGGCTTCGTTGGCCGGCATACAGCCGTCGGTGATTGCAAAGACGAGACAGCGCAAATGGTCGGCGATAACGCGAAATGCGATATCGGTTTTTTCATTGGGACTGCCCGCGTATTTTTTGCCGGTTATTTTGCTTATCGTTTTTATGATGGGGCTAAACAGGTCGGTATCGTAATTGGAGCTTTTATTCTGCAGAACTGCGGCGATTCTTTCAAGTCCCATACCGGTATCGACGTGCTTTGCGGGCAGGGGCGTCAATTTTCCGTTTGCATCGCGGTTGTACTGAATGAAAACGAGGTTCCATATTTCGATACAATCGGGGGAGCCTGCGTTGACTAATTTTGCTCCCGATTTGTCGTCTGTGGCATCGTAATGAATTTCGCTGCAGGGCCCGCAGGGGCCGGTCTCGCCCATTTCCCAGAAGTTGTCTTTTTTGTCTCCCTTGTGGATTCTTTCGTCGGGCAGGAACCGGCGCCAAAAATCGCGTGTTTCATTATCAGGGATGAGATTATCGTTTTTGTCGCCTTCGAAATATGTTACGTGCAGGCGCGACGGGTCGATTTTCCAGACCTTCGTCAAAAGCTGCCAGGCCCATTCGATTGCCTCAGCTTTAAAGTAATCGCCGAACGACCAGTTGCCTAACATTTCAAAAAATGTGTGATGATAGGTATCAGTGCCGACATCCTCGAGGTCGTTGTGCTTTCCGCCTGCGCGTATGCACTTTTGGCTGTTGACGGCGCGGGTGTACTGTCTGCTGCCTGCGGCTAAAAAGACATCCTTAAACTGGTTCATCCCTGCGTTTGTAAAAAGAAGCGTATCATCGCCGATTGGAATCACAGGCCAGGACGGCACAAAGGCATGTTTTTTCTCGAGGAAAAAGTCGATAAAGGATTTTCTTATTTCGGACGCTGTTAACATAAAAATAGTATCTCCGAAAAAAGAAGAATGTCAAGAAGTCGTTTTTGAGGCGGGACGATGAAGGTCGCCTGCTGCTACGGGGCTTTTAAGGCTAAACTGAAATCATGGCCTGCTGAAATATCTTCAGTAAATACTATATCAGCAGGAACATCCCTGGCGAAAATCTCAAAAGGATAATCGCCCATCGGCCAATCATACGCAAAAACTTTGCCATCAATTGTCAAAGCCAAAATGTGGTCCCAGCCGGCAGCAACGGCTGCAAAATCATTGCCATCCGCAGGACGATGATGATAACGCGGAAGCTCATCGGGAATAACCCAGTCGCTGTTGCCCCACGTGGTAATCCACTGGTCGTCCCGGAGAACCATACTGTAATAATCACACGCTGCAACCTGCGCTATGCCTGAAATGCTCTGGTAAAACCTCGTCTGACCCTGATAGTTACTTCCCCACGCCTTGGGAATACCATCCGATTGCAGGGCCATACTGTGATACCTGCCTGCGGAAATGCCCACGTAAACTGTGTTAGGGTCGGCAGGCGGCGCATCGCACTCGCCAAAGGAATTCCAGCCGCCCCAGCCGACAATTGAACCATCATTTTTCAAAGCCAGGCTGTGATATTCGCCTGCGGCTATAGCTGTAAAGTTGCTGTCTGCCGGCCTGTCGCTGATTTGATATAAGCTGTCATCGCCCCAGACAACGATAGAGCCGTCTGATTTGAGCGCAATACTATGACGAGCGCCTGCGGCAACAGCAGTGAAGAAGTCATTGTCATCCGGCGGGACATTGCACTGGCCGTAAAGGTTCTGGCCCCAGGCGCAAATTGTGCCGTCGGATTTTAATGCCAAGCCGTGCCGTTTGCCTGCGGCAACATCTATAAAATCAGCTCCTGCCGGAACATTGCTTACCTGGTTGTAATCATCATTGCCCCAGGCTATGATTTCAAAGCCTGGTTTAAGAACGCATACTGCTATGGCATTTGCATCGCAGGGGTCGGGGTCGGCAGGATTTTCGCAGATATTGCCTTTGTAAAGGACAATGTATCTTTTTACTCGTTCCGGCTTGACAAATTGTGCGTTTAGTTTTGTCAGGCCGCCATCGTTTGGCAATGTGCTGGCCGATGTCCATTGCGGCGTGAATGTGATGCTATTTGGTTCGATTTGGGTTCTGGTATCGTTTGCATCATCGCGGTAGATTTCGAACATTCCGCCTTTGAGTGTTTGCGGGACGCCTGAGTTATTTGAGTCATTGGTAATGACGAGTTTTGCAATATTTGGGTCAGTCAAATTCGGCTCGACTTTTAATCTGCCGCGGAAAAAGTAATTTGCAAGACCGGTCGCATAATCAATCGTGCGTGGAATTGTAACTGTGGCGTAATCTTCATAAACAAGCCTGTCAAAAGTAGTGTGATATACTACCGTTCCTGTAGGCACGGGATACGGCATTCCCGCTATGTATGCGTATTTCTCAGTATATTTTGTTCGAGCCAGATGGGTTATGTCATAGCCGCTGATATATCTGTAATGAACGGGAATCGAACCCACGGAATAAACGCCCGGCTCGATATACCCTGCTACATTGCAGGGGTCAGGCTGAGGGAAATAATATTTTGTGCCGTCATTTGCCCTGAAGATTGTGCTTTTGGATAAGAATTGATAATTGGTTTGTTCCGACAGGCCCCAGTTAGATAGCGGAGTAGTTCCAACATACTGGCCTGTGTAATTATTTATATCCCAGTAGTGGGCAAGCTTTGAGAAGACCTTTGCCTGCGGCGTCCAGCCATTCAGCCAATCAGATGGTATGTTACCTCCATTATCTTCAATCTGTTCCTCAGTCCATGTTTCTAAAGGATTGCCTCTTCCTAATGGTGGTCGGTAATGGGCAAAAAGAAAATCGTTTCTTGTGTGCGCCGGAACTCCCATATCCTCAATCATATGCAAAATGCACCCTAAATCGAGAAACATCGCAGCCAGATATTCTTCACGGTCGGTCTGTATGGAATCAGTAAGAGCGAAGTAGAAATGGTCTCTGGCATTATGCCAGGATTCATCGTTGACTGTCGGTTCCTTTTCAGCAGTTCCTTCTATCATCCAAACTAAAGCAGATTGGCCGGTTACGTCGAACTCATCTGTATATATACCAGTAAGCCACGCAAAGAAATAACTATAATTTGGATGGTCAGTCTTGTTATCCAATCCTGCGTTTCGTCCTGGTTCATTAAAATCCTGGAAATTGCAGGTTGGATCGTGAAAGTGATGTCTTGCTCGGATGGAATATCTTTGACCGTCTTCATCTTCTATTGTACTGCCGGCTTTTATCCACTCTACGATTGCCCGAGTTGAATTATCAGGATCGTCCACTTTTCCTCTCTCCATTCTCTTTTTGATATATGAATTGTACATCTCCAAATCATATTGTATTTGAGAATTGATTCCATCAGGTGTGTCAAGGTGATTTTTCAGGTAATTATCTATCAATGAAGCAGTGATAGCTTCTTTTGTCATTGCGGGGTGTGTCTTTTTGTTTTCCCAAGCAAGTAATGATTTACATAATACCAAAAATATGGGAAGAGATACTAACATCATGTAGATTTGTCTTTTCATATTATTATGGTTCCTTTGAAAATGGTAGTTTTTTCGGTAAAATTCACCATATATCACTTAATAGGTTTAGTATAAGCCAGTTGGTCAATACTGATGCGGATAGAGCAAATATAAAAACTGATAGAATTTTTATTATTATTCTCATCTGTACACTTTTAGGCTTCCATAGTTTAACGCAAAAAATCCATATAATATCGATCCCTATTATCATAAAGAAACCTATTGGGCTAAAAAACCAGTTTGGCATGTGACGGTTAATTGGTTCGCCTAACAATAATATGCCTCCACCATAAACTACTATTGCCGTTATTGTTAGAAAAACAATCTCAAAAGCGATCACAAAGCGGTTCGCTGTGCTTTTTTGTTCACCTTTCTGCATTGGTTATTCTCCTAAAATGTTTCTCGTCCCTGCGTTGCAATTGGCGCGTGAAAATGATGCCGCGATCGAATAGGCCAATATCGTCCATCTTCATCTTCAATTATACTTCCTGCCTTTAACCATTCCTGTATGGTTCTTGTGACAGTATCTGGTTTTGCCTCTCCTTTTATCATCCTTTGCTTGATCTCATTGGGGAAATCCCAAGTCAATCGTGTTTGCAATCCCTGACTCATTCCAAGTTGATTTTTCAAATAACTGTCTGCCACGTCATTAACTTCAACTGCCTTGGCAGTCAAAGTGGGGTGTGTTTTCTTGTTTCCCCACGCCAAACAATCGGCCTGGTGGATAAATAAAAGAATCATCGCTAACAGTACAACTTGTTTTCTCATTTTTAAAGAACCTCCTGATAGACACCAGTTTAGGTTTAAAAGAATAACTATCCGTGATTACCACATATCGCTTAATAACTTTAATAGCGCCCAACTAGCTAACGCCGAAACTGAAAGGGTAAGCACAAATAATGTTGGGTATATTTTTACTCTCATATTCTTTAAAGGTAAGATTCTCATACCAATAATCCACAAAACATCAAATCCTATGACGATTAGTGGCCCAAGCGGACCGAAAAACCAATCTGGCATATCAGGGCTGTTCATTGGTTTTATAAATATTCTCATAGCGACGTAAAAGATGACAGGTATAAGTATTATCAAGAAAACAACCTCTGGAATGCTTAATGGAAATTTTCGTTTCTTTTCCTGCATTAGTTAATCTCCTAAACTTTATTCTTGCACGCTATCATCAGAAATCGGGAAGCTAAAAATCGTAGATTCTCCACTGACCTGTTTCATCCATAACGAAAATTACGGGATAGCCGTAAGTATCGCCATTTTCCTGGCGCAAAAGGTCGTAATAAGCCATTTCCTCGCTCTGCTCTATAAAAATCAGCTCACCCATATCGGCCGCCATTTGCGGAAGATAGGCTTCAAGTTCCTGGAATAAAATGCGATATTTTTCTGCGGAAATTTCTGTAAAATAACTAACCGCCTCATTTATATCAC
Organism: uncultured Planctomycetaceae bacterium; assembly: GCA_964619675.1. Classification (GTDB taxonomy): domain Bacteria; phylum Planctomycetota; class Phycisphaerae; order Sedimentisphaerales; family UBA12454; genus JAPLMW01. The sequence continues at coordinate 57,697 of CAZUEO010000005.1, forward strand.
CTGTGGCAAGAGCGGCCTTGAACTTTCCCCAGATGTCCTGCGGCGTTGCGCCTTTGAGCCAGCAGTCGCAAAAAGCCTTCAAATCGTAAATGTCAACTTGCCCATTATCGTCAAAATCACAATCGCTGCTGTAGTTTGCATCGCCAACGTCCTGCAGCCAGCAGTCTGCGAAAATTACAAAATCTGCAAAATCAATTCTGCCGCTGGTGTCTATGTCTATTTTACTACATTCCCATTGCTCAGTCAGCCAGTAATAAGACAAGTATTTTAAATCGTCGAGGTCAACTTTGCCGCTGCAGTCGAAATCTCCCCGGAGATTAGCCCCTGATTTTTGCCAGTTGTTTGCAAATATCGCAAAATCGGCAAAATCAATCCGTCCGCTTTCGTCAATGTCCATCTTACTACATTCCCAGCGCTCAGTCAGCCAGTAAAAGGACAGGTATGCCAAATCGTCAAAATCAACGGTATTGCTGTCGTCAAAATCGCCTGCCAACTGGCCGCTGGTTTTTTGCCAGTTGGCGGCAAAGGCAGTGAAATCTTCGAAATTTATAAAATTCGGCTCGCCAGCCAAATCGGGAAACGGATAAGGCTCTGCTGAGACTGCCTTGCCGGCAATTAGTAAAATTAAAATGCTCAGGACAATTTCTAAAAAACCGGAAATTTTATGCTCCATTTTATTCCTCTCGACTGCAATCAAAGTAAATTTTACATATTTTATCTCCGGCATAAATTATAGCCATTGAGATTTGTCTGTCAATTCATCAATTCTGATGATATCAGTGATTGGTCTGAGTTGTCGCCGGCGGCGGGTAAGCAGTAGCGCCCTCCTGCCTGCGCGGGGGTAAACTCCGTGCTGTGGCGTCAGCCATCCCATAGGGAGCGGGGCTGACCAAATAAATTATTTTTCTTTTACGCCTAATGTGATGAGAATTTTGTCTTTTATCTCTTCGGTGAGGTCTTTGTTCTCGATAAGATATCTTTTTGCATTTTCCCTGCCCTGGCCGAGTCTTATTTCGCCGTACTGCAGCCAGGCGCCGCTCTTGGTGATAACGCCGCAGTTCGTGCCCAAATCGACAAGGTCGCCTTCATAGCTTATGCCTGAAGCGAACATAATGTCAAATTCCGCATCCCTGAAAGGCGGGGCAATCTTGTTCTTGACGACCCGCGCCCTTATCCTGCTGCCCAGTGCGATGTTTGCCTCCTTTATTGTGGAAATGCGCCTGACGTCGAGCCTTACCGAACTGTAGAATTTAAGGGCTCTGCCGCCTGTTGTGGTTTCAGGGTTGCCGAACATCACGCCGATTTTCATTCTTATCTGGTTGATAAAAATCAGACAGGTCTTGCTCTTGTTTATGACGCCTGTGAGCTTTCTCATCGCCTGGCTCATAAGCCTCGCATGGAGTCCCATATGCGACTGTCCCATCTCACCTTCGAGCTCGACGGCGGGTGTAAGCGCTGCGACTGAATCGATGACGATAACGTCAACCGCATTTGACCGTATCAGCATTTCTGTGATGCTGAGCGCCTGCTCGCCGTTATCAGGCTGGCTGACCAGCATACTGCTGACATCGACGCCTATTTTCTTGGCCCAGGTGGTGTCGAGGGCGTGTTCGGCGTCGATAAATGCCGCGATGCCTTTTGCCTTCTGTGCGTTTGCTATTACGTGCAGCGCGAGCGTCGTTTTTCCGCTGGATTCGGGCCCGAAGAGCTCTACTACCCTGCCCCGCGGCATTCCGCAGCCGCCCATCGCTATATCGAGCGACAGTGACCCCGTCGGGATGCCTTCGATTTTTGCGTATTTGCTCTCGTCCATCTGCATTATCGAGCCGCTGCCGTACTGCTTTTCTATCTGCGCAATGGCCCTTTCAAGGGCACCGTCCTTGGCACTTGATTTTTCTTTCTCCGTCTTCTTTTCCTTTTTTGTCATGATTTCTTCCCGTCAAATGTCTTTTTTTAGTTCGATTTTCCTTAGCAGAGTATATATTGGGCCGTCCTGTGTCAACTGACTTTTATACAGGCAGATTGTGTCAACGCTTATCTGCGGGACATCTGCTTTAATGCAATCTTTCAAAGTCCGCCTTAAGTTTTTGTCAACGCCCTTGTCTTTTACCCTGCCTAAAGTCAGATGTGCGCTGAAGGGCCTGTTTTCTTTTTCGAAGCCGAGCTGCTCAAGGGCCTGCTCCAGATCGGCGGCAAGTTTGACAATTCTCTCATCCGGTTTTTCGCTGCCGAGCCAAAGCACCTTGGCAGGCCTGCCGAACGTGCCGAGCGCCGACAAACTGAATTCAAAGGCTTTTTTATCGTCGCAGGCAATTTCAATGGCAGTGTTAATCTCGTCGATTCGGTTTTCTTCGGTTTCGCCGAGGAATTTCAGGGTCAGGTGCATATTTTCAGGCTCGGCCCATTTGAGGCCGTTGCCGTTTTTCATTTTGTCCTTAAGCCGGCGCTGCAGGTTTGCAACAGCTTTGCGGACATCATCGTTAATATCGATTGCAACAAATAGTCTCATTCTATATTCTTTTTTAGAATTTCGTCATTTTGCGAAGCTGCTCAAGGCGGGCGTCTATAACATTTCTGCCGGCAGCGGTAAGGGCTGAAAGCGAAAAGCCCTCGATAACCAATGAAGCGGCTGCCGTTCCATAGGCAGTAGCAGTTCTGATGTGTTCGGTATCGGTCTTGTCGGCGTTTGCCAGGTAACCTAAAGCCGCACCAGCGAAGACATCTCCTGCTCCCGTCGGGTCCTTAATGTCTTTGGTCGGATAGGCCGGCAGAACAAACCAGTTGCCGCTGCTTTCCAGTGAAATCGCGCCGTGTGAGCCTTTCTTGATAATTACCGTCTTGGGGCCCATTTCCAGCAGCTCTTGTGCGGCAATGGCCAGATTGTCAACTTTAGTCAGCATCTTTGCCTCGCCCTCGTTAAGTATCAGCGCATCTATCCGGTGCAGCAGTTTTTTTAATTCGTCGGCCTGATTCTCAATCCAGCAGTTCATCGTATCAGCAACGACGAATTTAGGTTTTTTAAGCTGTTCGAGAAGCTGGAGTTGCAGTGAAGGATGGGTATTTGCGAGAAATACAAATTCGCTGTCTCTGAAATGCTCCGGCACAATCGGCGGCCGTTCGGCGAGCACGTTCAGCTGGATCGCATCGGTCAGCGCATGACTCATATCGCCCTGATAAGAGCCTTTCCATCTGAAGGTTTTGCTGCCCGCTCTTACCTCAAGGCCTGAAAGGTCAATGTCCCTGCCGGCAAAAGTCTTTGCCAAATCAAAGGGACAGTCATCGCCTACAACGCCGACAAACCGCACCGGTGAAAAGAAACTCGCCGCCATACTGAAATAAACAGCCGACCCGCCCAGACAGCTTTCGCTCTTGCCGAATGGCGTTGTTACCGTGTCAATCCCTATAGAACCCGTTACAAGCAAACTCATAAATCACCCTTTTATATCAAAAATAAAAACTAAAAAATAAAAACTACATATAAAAATTAAAAATTATTTCTTGCCCTTTAGTGTTAGAAGGCTTGAGCCGAAGATATTGGAAATTTCACCCAGCTCTTTTAAAAACCACTCTGACTTGTCCGGTTTTATGCGTTTACTGTCTCTCAGGAGCGCCAGCCAAACCTTGCTTTCATTGGCAGATTTCAGAGAAATGTGAAAATAATTGGTAAAGTCTTTTTTACTGCTCGCGGTTTGTCCTTCAATGTAATTTGCCAAAATACTCGTTCCACTTTTTAATAACTGGTCACCAAGACGTTTTGATACGTTATCATCGGGGAGTTGGTCGAGCAGTTCAATAAGGCGCAGCGCAAAATTGTAAAGGCGTTTTTTAAAGTCATTTTCAAATTTTTCTTTGTCGTTTTTCATTTTTATATTTTATTTTTTATATTCCCAAAGTTATCTATTGCCCTGTCGATTCTTTTGATAGTTTCCTCGATGCCGAGCATATCTACCGACTCAAATATCGGCAGCGAGACGGTTGTTCCGCAGATTGCCAGCCGCAGCGGCTGGGCAACTTTGCCGAGGCCTGCCTCTTTTTCCTCGGCTAAGGCCCGCAGCATTTTTGCTATCGCCTGCTCGGTAATCACCTCAATTTCTGTCAGGCGTCTCTTCAGCTCTGCAAGCATTAAAAGCCCTTCGCCGTTGTTTTTTAGCAGGACCTTTTCGACATCCTTTTCGTTATATTCTATTTTATCACAGTCGATAAATAAAAAAGCGCTTTTTTGCTCAATCTCGGCGAGCGTTCTTGCGCCGATACCTGCTGTCAGTATCCGCAAAAGCAGTTTGTCATCGGCGTTTGCCGCAGGAGAATTTGTGCCTTTGAGAAAATTCCTGTATCTTTTCAAAAGTTTTTCTTTATCCAGCAGCTTTATATGTCCTGTGTTGAACGCCAGCAGTTTTTTTCTGTCGAACAAGCTGTTTGTCTTATTGAATCGCGAGGGGTCAAAGGTATCAATAAGCTCCTGCATCGTTAAAATCTCTTTATTACCCGGGGGACTGTAACCTAAAAGGGCTATAAAATTGACGAGCGCCTCGGGCAGATAGCCGCTTTTGAAAAAATCGACAATGTTTACTTCGGGCAGCTCGACATTCAGAAATTCGGCCATCGCGTCAATGGCGGGCTGGTCGGGCAGCCAATCGCCGGTGAGAAATTCCTCCAATTGCTGAATTGAAATCCCGCCGGCGGAGGCAAGCTCCTGCCCAGCCGGATTTTCTGTTCTTTTTATCGCGTCTTTCAGGACTTTTGCCCTGTCTCGCTTTGACATTTTTCCGCCGGCATTGCTGACGGTAACGGACATATGAGCGTAAAGGGGCGTTTTAAAGCCGAGCGCATTTTGCAGCGCGATATGGCTCGGCGTGTTCATCAGATGTTCCTGTCCTCGCAGAACGTGCGTAACACCCATAAGCTCATCGTCAACGACGCAGGCAAAATGATATGTCGGCAGGCCGTCGCTTTTTAGAATTATAAAATCGCTGATTTGGCTGCCGTCAAATTTCACCTGCCTGCGGATAACATCATCCACGATGATTTGGTCGCTGCCCATACAAAAGCGCACCGTGACGGGCTTGCCCTGCGAACGAGCCTGCTCTGTCTGGCTGCTGTCTGGAAACCTGGCAGGGCGGGGATAAAGGAAATTCTTTTTTTCTGCAGCGGCTTTCTGCCGCATTTGTTCAAGCTCCTGGGTTGTATCAAAGCAATAATAAGCCTTGCCCTGCTCGACGAGCTGCTTCGCATATTTTTCGTATATGGCTTTTCGCTGCGACTGAAAGTACGGCTCGGCAGGCCCGCCAACCTCGGGGCCTTCGTCCCAATCAAGGCCCAGCCAGCGCAAATCGTTCATCACCTGCTTTGCGGCAGTGGGCGTGTTTCTGCTCTGGTCAGTGTCCTCAATGCGCAAGATGAATTTGCCGCCTGATTTACGAGCCCAAAGCAGACTAAACAGCGCGGTCCTCGCCCCGCCAATGTGAAGATAGCCTGTCGGCGAAGGTGCAAATCTCGTTACTGCCATTACTTGCCTTTCTTTAAAGACTTAGAGATGTCAAATTTAAACCCATAAGCGGCTAAAGTCAAGAGTGTGTTGATTCTATGCGGTGGTCTTGCGGTTTTTTGAGCAGAATTGGCTCATGAGTTTCATGCCAGCCGTTGTTTTTTCCTCCGAGCCGTCCATATTCGCAAAGGCCTCGACCAGTTCCACAAGCTTGGGGTCTGCGGGCTTTAAGCCGAACTGGTGAGCGAGATTTAGGATTGCTGCGTCAAGGCCGTAACGCATAGCAACCTCAGTATAGGCACGGGCGACGCCGATTTTCCTGCCGGGCAGGTCTCGCACACAATTAGTTATGCCGAGTGAGAAATGACATTTCCGCAGCTGCGGGTCGGTCTTTATCTTCCTGATAGCATTGAACGTTCGATATGTGTAACTCGCCACGCCGGGCTGCATCGGCATATCAATCGCAAGAGGAAATACCGTGGAATCAAAGAAGATTTCCTGAGGCTTAAAGCCGTACTTGCCGACGGCTGCATCGTAAATTGTCTTTGCCAGGTTATAAAGGTCATCGACTCCGCCGGTAGCGTCTGCATCTACAGCCTTTGTTTCGCTGATGAGCAGGCCGATAAATTTATAATCGAAGTGTTTTTTAAGCGGCATTATGTTATCAATCGTGTGAACTTTTACGGAGTTTACGAGTGGCGGCGTCACTTTTTCATTGGTGTCGTACCATTCTTTCAGGCCTGCAATCAGCACGTTATCATCGCCGCTGTCGATGCAGACCGGCACAGCTCTGCCGTATTTGCGGACTAATTTTACGTATTTTTTCATCAGCTTTACCGCAAAGGCAGGGTCTGATTCTCCGAACTGGTCGATATTGACTGCGATATAATCTGCGCCATCATCGGCCTGCGATTCTATCAGTGCTTTTATGTAATCAAGCTGCGGGCTGGGCTGCTCGAAGGCATTGTCGCCCAGCTCGTGAAGCTGCTTCATAATCTGGCCGGTTTTGGGTATCGAGGCGTGTATAAGCTCGCCTGTGCTGATGAGCGGGTTTTTCTGCGTATGGTCTTTGCCAAAAAGATAATTCAGTATCGAGGCTGTGTGCTCAAGTTCGGGTCTTCTGGGTTTGTTGATGGTTTTTCGCAAGTTTTCAAGTCCGCCTGCCTGTGCCGCCGCTGCCTTGTAGATGCGGTCGCCGATGCAGGTTATCTCGAGATTGTTTCCGCATTTGCCTTCGACGGTTGAGTCGCCGCAGGGCGCGTTGTGCATTCCTTTTTCGCAGCCGCCGATTGTGCAAAGGCCAAAGTCCTCGGGCAGGCAGCAATCGCCGCATTCTTCACATTCAAACAGGCAGTACTTGACCGGTTTTTCCACTGCGAAGAAAGTTTTATAGAAAAAGCCATTGCCTTTGTCTGCACCGAGGAATTTCATTGTCTTTTTAAGAATATGATAGCCGGGATACTGCGTGTCAAAGAGGGCAGCGTGCATAAAATTAAAGAAACACAGCTTAAAGGTCTTTCTGAATTTGGCGAGCGGTTTTCTGCTGCCTGCGTCGTCGTAGAGGTAGTAAGCTTCTTTGGCAGGCCAGCAGAGATTGTCTTTGAACTGCTGCCAGCCGTCGCCTATTTCGGCGGCGCGTTTTAGAATCTTTATGAACGTTTCATAATCAGGCAGTCCGCCGACATCGACGCCTGCAGCGCCGATGGATTTGTACATCGCAATCTGCTGGGCGGCGCGCTCGACGTGCTGGTCGATATTTTCGCTGCAGATCTTTTCGAGAAGCTCATCGCTGACAAAACAGCCTGGCAGTTTTATGTCGTGCATTAATCTCGGGGCAGGCGTAATCGTGCTGAGAAGATAAACGTTGCCGATGACAGGGATGTCGATTTTTTCATCCGTAAGATACCGCATTAATTCAACGCTTTTTTTCCAGTCCCAGCCGACCTGAGTTATGAGGAATTTTGCGCCGGATGCGATTTTCTTTTCCATTTTGAAGTACTGCTGGAGCAGGGACTCTTCGTTATATTTAAACGGCGAGACGGCGGCGCCTGGGAAAAACTGCGGCACAGATTGAAGGCTCTGCGGCTTTGCTGATATGATGGCGCTGTTATTTAAGCGGCCAATCAGGTTGAGCAGGCCGAGGGATTCGAGTTCAAAGACGCCTTTTGCTTCTGTCGGTTTGTCGCCTGTAATAGCAAGCAGGCTTTCGATACCTGCTGATTTATGGGTATTTAAAAGACTTAATATAGCGTCTTTGTTCATATCTTTGCAGGTTACGTGTGGGATAAAGTCGAGCCGGCCGAGCAGATTATTGGTTATTGCAAAATGATGAACGTCTGCTGGTTCGAGATTAGCGACTCCTCCCGGGCTTTGCGGGTTGGTTATGCCGACAAAGTCAAAATCGGCAGGTATGTCTTTGCCGTCGGCCTGGCTGTGAGCCTGAAGGAATTTTCTAATCGGCTCATAGCTGAAATTAGGCCCGCCGGTAAGCTCGGCAACAATGATAAATTTATCCCTGCTTTCCAGTGCCCGACTTAATCTTTTTTTTGTGCCTGATTTCATTAAAAACATTCCTTTTGGAGATTATTAGTTAAGCCGACTTAATATAATAAACTCTGTTAAAATAACCACTATAAATGCAAAGCCTTTTTTTGACATTATGTTGCTGATAAGAATATTCATTTGCGAAAAGATAAGTCTTTAATTCTGTGGACAGAATGTTGATAACACTATTGTGGTGTTAAGATAAACATTTTGCGGAGAGCGGAGAAAGTGATGAAATTGCGAGCTGTTTTTTTATGAAGTTGAGCAATTTTGTGAAGGGGGCCGACGGTCGTTGTTGTAACCTGTTTTGTAATAGACAGTTAAGAAAATGACGTATAGCTTTGTTTTTTTTATGGGCATACTGATTGGTATGTGAATGAATTCAACAGGAGTTTAAGGTTTATCTGCGTCGTTAATCTTTAACGACTGCGCAAAAAGGTGGATAACTATGCTTGCTAATAGATGTATAGCTTTTGTATACCAAAAGACTTACGGCCAATTGGCGTTTAGTTTTGCAGTTATTCCTGACGATTTAGCCTTCGCGCATTTGTGCTATGGCGGATAAAATTCGAGGATTTTTTGCTTCAGTTTCTTGCACACTTTGCCTGGATTTTCAGCTTTGCAGATGCAGGATGATACTGCAATTCTTCTTGCGCCGGCCTGCAGAACCTTTTCAATCGTTTCCGGATTTATACCGCCGACTGCAACGGCTTCAATGGGTTTATCTTTAAGAAACTGAATTGCTCTGGTTATGTACTCAAGACCGGCAACTTTTGCCTGTTGTTTGGTATCTGTCGAAAAAACTGAACCCAACCCGACGTAGTGCGGCATTTGTTCAATTGCTTTAGTAAGTTCATCCATAGAATGTGTGCTTATTCCCGTAATTAAAGGCGCAAGCTGGCACTTGCGAGCTTCTGCAGGCGGCAGGTCGTCCTGGCCGAGGTGAATTCCATCGGCCTGCGCTGCAACGGCGATGTCCGCTCTGTCATTGATTATACTGATTATGTTATAATGTTTACATAACTCGACAAATTTTTTAGCCAGTGCGACCAGACCGGCATCGGTCATTTTTTTTGCTCGCAACTGCAGGCAGTCGGCCCCGTTTTGGGCCGCAGCCTTTGCCACTTTAAGAGCATCCGGGCAGCTTTCAACTGTTATAATGCCGTAAAGCCTCACTTTTGCGAATCTTAAGGCACAGGAGCTAAAGAGGGATATATCTTTTTCGAGAACGTAACAATCATAGCGAAGCTGCTCTAATATGCCGGCGATAGTTGTATCTATGGTTGCGGCAGCTTCGGTGAGGACCCTCATTGCCTCTGTGGTTCTTGCAAAGCCGGCGGTAACGCAGTCTTCGAATCCGCCTCGTTTCATCTGGTCGGCAACTTTTATTTCGCGGCCGACGTCATTTTCAGTATCACGAGCGGCAACAAGCCGTTGCGTATCGAGCCTGCTGACCGCAGAGCTCAACTGATGCCTGATTTGTTTGCAGCGGCTGCTGAGATGTTCATTGTTCAGGGCGAATCGGCAGAACTCTTCTGCTATCCGCAGGCCTTCGCGTGCGCGGTTGAAATTAGCATCTATAATTCTGTAAATCGCTCTATTCATAGCACTGGAGATTATAAGATATATGCGGGAAAGTTAAAGCGGGAAAGTAGTTATGGTGTCCTGCGCATAAAAAAGGAGCTGCCTCCTCCTGGCCAGCTCCAGAACCAAACGCAATTTATATTTACAGGGCTCTTTTTTTTAGTTTTTTTAGCCCTGGTTGCGTCCACAGGGGGGCTTTACTTACTTCTCCTCCTCCGGGGAATTTCAGAAAGCCCCCCCCGAAAAAGTCAAAGGGTGTTCCAAAATCAAGCAAAGGTTATGCCAGAATTTTTTAAGGATGGAATCTGTCAGATGAAATTACTGCAAGCTATGAATATTGAGAAGGTTAGCACTAATCCGGCAACGTAAAAATACGAAAATGATATGTTAAAATTTAGCAATGTGTTGTATTTTGGCAACATCAGGAGTGATAATAATGCTGAAAAACTGTTTTTTATGGGCTCTAGCGCCTTGCAGAACAAAAATATGGCAGGATGTTTAAAAAAAGCAACAGCTATCTTATCTAAGCGCGTCCTTTTTACCGCTTGTCATAAATAGCTCTTGGTTCCCTATTATTAGTCTGGCACAGCCAGTTATCGAAAAGGCGCTGATATTTTTCAATGCTGTCGGGGCTTAGGTCGATAAACATTTCTCTTTGCCATTTGAGGATTTCTGAGATTAGGGAACACTGCCGGTTTTCGGAATTTTTTGCCGGAATGAGCTTTCCTTCAGACTCTCCGGGGTCTTCTGTCAGGTCAAATTCGATGACCATTCTGTTTGTCGGGTCATAAATGAATTTATGTCGGCCTGATATGAAACCGGCCGGCCCGTTATTCATCCAGGTCGAGAAGAACAGCTTTCTGCCGGCAGGGTCGGCCGCCAGCGCGTTTATGCCGTCAAAGCCGGCGTTGGCAATATCAAAGCCCATAAGACCGAGCAATGTCGGCGTAACATCGAGAAGGCTGACCGGAAAATCAATTTTGACGGGCTTCTTAATCAATTTAGGCGATTTTACAAACCAGAACACCCTCAGCGCCTCGTCATAGGGAATTCTTGCATGGCCGAATGTGCCGTGCTGGCCAAAGGCTTCACCGTGGTCGCCAATGATGCAGAAAATAAGGTTTTTTTCATCCGTTGCCAGCGACAGTCTTTTGTAAAAGCTCGCCAGAAAAGAATCGGTGTATTCAATAACCCTGCGGTATTTTTTCACAGGTTCGTCATTTTTTTTGTTAGCGGGTTTGTACCAGGCCGGCAATTCATAAGGGTCATGTGTTGCTGAGCCGAGTATGGTTATCATAAAAGGTCTTTCAGATTGTCCAATCCAGCGGCAGACAGGTTCAATTAATTCAAATTCGTCAGCGGCCAGATAGCCAAGATGTGTATTTGCATCGCCGATATCCTCGCGTGCGAAAAACCTGTCAAAGCCGAGATTGTGCGCGAGCCCCGGCCTTGCCTCGAAGATGCCCGCTGCGGACTGGAAAAAAGCGGTGCGGTATCCGCAGCAATTTTCCAGAATAGTGACGATACTCTGGAAAGGAGTATTTTTTACGGCAGCTTCAATGTAATCCTGGCTGATAGACGGATACCTGCCGGTGTGAATTGCAAACAAAGCTTTTGTGGTATGCGTGGCGATTGTACGGCAATCGGTAAAATCAGCACAGCTATCTGCCAGTTTCGCAAAGAACGGCACATTTGCACCGTCTTTGTTGAATAATTTAGTCTGGCCGGGTGCGATTCCCTCGAGAATGACAATAACGAGATTGAATTTTGCTGCGGACCTGCGGTGCGGCAGAGAAGTTTGTTCTTCGTCAGCCAATGGTATTTTTCTAACGTGCCTTGTTGTAGTTTTGGGAGCATTATTTCGAATTATGCCGGCGAATATTGATTTGACCGCTTTGAACTGGCTGTTGTATCGCAGTTCAGCGAATGTTTTTGTTACATCGCTTGTTTGTGAGATTTTCGCCGCGATGCCGCAGGCGACAAGCAGAATGACGTATATAATCAGTCTTGTTTGTATATGTTTTCTGGTGAATCCCGGCAATAACGGTTTTGCCAGGACATAAAAGAAGAATGCAAGGGCGATAGCGCTGGGCCCGAGAAGTGCGATGGCGGCAATGGGTCTTGTTGCCAGATGATGGCCTATTATCTGGAATCTGCTGAGCGGGTCGTAGAAGAGCGGCAGCAGTACGGCAGGCAGGACCTGAGTTCCTGTGGCGATGAGCCAGCCGGCATTGATTACAGACCAGGTGCAGACAAGGGCGGCGACGATGAGTATGCCTCTTATTGTCCGGTTGCGCTGCCAGAAGAAGCATACAAGCACGCACAGCAGCTCAATTGTCGCGAGCACAGCGACATCGGCGGCAATCCAGCCGGGATACTGGCCGAGGCGGTTTATGTGAATTGCCCAGTAAAATTTCGCCAGCAGGGTGTACAAGAGTGCGCCGGTAACGATAAGACTGGCTGCGTGGGCGATAAGAAAATTGAAAAACCTTTTAGGCCCCGTTTTCGGCTGTTCGTTCATAATGATTAGATATCTGTATCCTGTTCTCCGCTAGGGGATGCCTCACGGCAGATTCGGATTTTGACATTGCTTCTGACGTCGCCACCTTTTTTGTCGGTTTTTACGGTGTTTATAAAGATTCTGGCGGCATTAAAGCAGCATATGAATCCGACTATAATAAATATTGCGGCGGCGATAACGGCAAGGACCTCCTTGAGAATCCAGACGAGTGTGCCGAAGCCGATAAGCAAAAGGCCTACAATAAACAGGACTTTTGCATAGCCTTTCGAAAGCTGTTTGAACGAATCTGAGTAGAGTTTAAAGAACATAAAAAACGATTATCCCGCACCTAAAGTTTTTTTAGGTGCGGGATTCCTTAATTTTTCATTTTAAATTTTGATTTTTTAATTTTTTTAATACATTCCTCCGCCATGCGGGGGCATCGGCGGCGTTTCTTTCTTTTCCGGTATTTCGCTGACGACCGCATCTGTTGTCAGCAGCAGTGAAGCAATTGAGGCTCCGTTTTGCAGGGCAATGCGTTCGACCTTTGTCGGGACAATAACGCCGAGCTCAATCATATTGCCGTACTCTTTTCTCATGGCGTCATAGCCGAAGTTTACATCGCTGCTGTCGGAAACCTTTTGAGCAACGATTGAGCCGTCAAGGCCTGCATTTACGGCAATCTGCTTTATTGGCGCAACGACTGCCCTTTTTACGATATCAACGCCGATTTTCTCATCGTCTTTTGCCTTTATTTTATCGAGTGCCTTCAGTGCTCGCAGCATAGAGACCCCGCCGCCGGGCAGGATACCTTCCTCGACGGCCGCCCTGCAGGCGTGAAGAGCGTCCTCGACACGGGCTTTCTTTTCTTTCATTTCGGCTTCTGTCGCAGCGCCGACGTTAATCTGTGCGACGCCTCCGGAGAGCTTGGCAAGTCTTTCCTGAAGTTTTTCAATATCATAGTCGCTGGTTGTCGTTTCGATTTCCTTCTTTATCTGCTCGATACGGCCTTTAATGGCTTCGGTTGAGCCTGCACCTTCGACGATGGTGGTATTTTCTTTGTCGATAGTAATCCGCTTGGCCTGGCCGAGCTGCGAGATGTCAATGTTTTCAAGGTTGATTCCGAGGTCTTCAAAAACAGGCTCTCCGCCGGTAATGACACCTATATCGGCAAGCATAGCCTTGCGCCTGTCGCCGAAGCCGGGTGCCTTTACCGCTGCACACTGCAGAACGCCGCGAAGCTTGTTTACGACTAGCGTTGCAAGCGCTTCGCCTTCGACTTCTTCGGCGATAATCAGCAGAGGCTTGCCGGCCTTGGCAATTTTTTCAAGCAGCGGCACAAGCGATTTTATCGAGCTGATTTTCTTTTCGTGAATGAGGATATACGGTTTTTCAAGGACACAGGTCATATTTTCGTAGTTGTTCATGAAGTGCGGGCTGATGTATCCTTTGTCGAACTGCATACCCTCGACCAGTTCGACGGTTGTTTCAAGGCTCTGGCCTTCCTCGACGGTAATAACGCCGTCTTTGCCGACCTTTTCCATAGCCTGGGCCATTGTTTTGCCGATTTGGGCGTCCTGATTAGCCGAGCAGGTCGCTACCTGTTCGATTTGTTTTTCTGATTCGACAGATGTGCTCATCCTCTTGAGTTCTTCAACTATTTTTTCAACTGCCATATCAATGCCGCGTTTTACCTGCATAGGGTTGGCACCCGCGGTGATATTTTTGAGACCTTCCTCGAAAATAGACTCGGCAAGGATTGTCGCGGTAGTCGTGCCGTCGCCTGCGACGGTGCTGGTTTTGCTGGCAACTTCCTTGACCATCTGGGCGCCCATATTTTCGTATGAATCTTCCAGCTCGATTTCCTTTGCGACGGTAACGCCGTCCTTTGTGACGGTCGGTGAACCATAAGATTTTTCAAGTATGACGTTTCTTCCGCAAGGCCCCAGCGTAACTTTTACTGCCTGGGCAAGTTTTTTGATGCCCTGACGGATTGCCTCGCGGGCCTCGGTGTTAAAAGCAATTTTTTTTGCTGCCATTTTATAATCTCCTGATATTATTTATTTGGATTTATTTTTCGATAACTGCCATAATGTCCGATTCTTCCATAATCAGATATTCTTTGCCGTCGAGTTTGACTTCTGTGCCTGCGTAGCTTGTAAAGAGAACCTCATCACCCTTTTTCACCTGCATTTCGCTTCTTGAGCCGTCATCGAGCAGTTTTCCAGTGCCGATGCTGATGACCTTGCCCCGCTGAGGCTTTTCCTTGGCGGTGTCCGGCAGGACGATTCCGCCTGCTGTTTTGTTCTCAGCCTCGATGCGCTCGACAATAACCTTGTCAGCCAATGGTCGAATTTTCATTGCCTTATCTCCTTTCACGACAAAAAACCCTGTAAACTTAGTTTGTTTTTATTCTAACAATTTAACGCAAAAACGCTACTGCCATACCTTTTCAAAAAGAGTTTATGAAGCTGGCTTTGCAGCAGCAGGATGTCCACGGGCTTATTTATCACGCTGAACACATCCAGCTCAAGCGCTTCCGACAACAGCTTTTGCTCAGCACTGTCTGCGATGAGAATACAAGGCAGCAGCGGAAATCCCGAGCGTATCATTTTTATTACCACCAGGCCGCTGAGCGCTTCGCAGTCCATATCAACGATGGCGGTATGTATCCGCCTGTGCTGCAGGGTGCTGAGGGCCTGGGCGGCATTTTTTACCAGCAATAGCTGGATGCCTCTTGAGTTGAATATCTGCCTTACAGCCTCCGGCCAAGCCCAACAGGCATCATTTATCAATACATTTATGTCTGTAGTCACAATCTGTCTATAAAGAAACGTTACCTTGATAAAGTGCAAATAATGTGCCACAGGTTGAATAACGCAATATTAAATCGCAACTGTTTTATAAATATAGACTTAAAAAACAGGACACGGAAAGGCTGCTTTATTTAATCTGCCCTTTTACTTTATTATCCGCCAGAATGACAGTTGCTCTTTTATAAGTCGAAAATCAGCAAAAAGTTAATAATACTAAGAATTTTTTTAATTTTATTAATTTTTAACTTGATATTATTAAAGTACAGGTTAATATTAGTAAATATATATGGAAGTATCCAATGTATAAAAACATTAGAAAAGTCATTTTATTCGTCAGTTTAACTTTCTTCTTTAGTTGGTTTATGGCAATTTCGTTTTTTGCTTTTGGAGGCAAGTGGTTTACCCCTGCGCCGTTTGTGATAACTATTATCTATATGTTTATCCCAATGGTCATAGCCATTATTGTCCAGAAGTTTATCTACAAGGAACCTCTGAAGAGACCTTTGGGGATTTCGTTTAAATTGAATCGTTGGTTCGTGGTCGCGTGGTTACTCCCCCCTATTATCGCTTTTGCCTCGCTGGGGGTTAGTTTACTTTTCCCTAACGTCCAATACTCTGCCGGAATGGAAAATTTCTTTGAAAGATTTGAATTTATGCTTACAGCGAAACAATTACAGCAAATGAAAAACCAACTTGCCAACTCATTTATTCATCCAATTTGGATTGCCTTACTACAAGGACTTATAGCTGGAATTAGTGTCAATGCAATTGCCGGTTTTGGTGAAGAATTGGGATGGAGAGGATTCCTCCAAAGAGAACTTGACTTTATGGGGTTTTGGAAGTCATCAATAGTTATTGGTGTTATCTGGGGGATATGGCATGCCCCAATCATTCTCCATGGGCATAATTATCCTCAACATCCTTTCACTGGCGTAGTTATGATGATATTTTTCACTTTATTATGGTCGCCAATATTCAGCTATATCCGGCTTAAGGCGAATTCCGTCGTCGCCGCTGCTGTTTTCCATGGCTCGCTCAACGGCACTGCGGCATTGTCTTTGATGTTTACCGAGGGAGGCAATGATTTAATCCTTGGTATTCCGGGATTGGCCGGGTTTATTGTTCTTATTGTTGTGAATATAGGTTTATTGCTGTTTGATTGTATGCTGGCTAAAAAATCTATTATGTTTAAAAAGCATGGTTTTCAAATAGAAAGGTCGGAGTTATGAAAAAATTACCAGCTATATGCCCTGCATGTCAGAACCAGCTAAATATCAAAAAGTTATCCTGCCAGAAATGCAGTACTGAGATAGAAGGGCTTTTTGAGCTGCCGCCTCTGGCCAGATTGTCTGTTGAAGACCAGGAGTTTACCCTGCAATTCGTCAAATGCAGCGGGTCTTTGAAGGAAATGGCTCGACTGCTGAAACTAAGCTATCCGACCGTACGGAATCAGCTTGATAAGATAATTGAACAGATTAAGGATGTTGAAAATCAGGAATAAGATTTTGGAAGGAAATAACAATGGTTGATGACGAAATTGAGAGAGGAAATCAGCAGAAAAATGCACTGCAGCAGTGGCTGTTTAATCCGTTTCAGTTTATTGCCGGCGGCAGTGCATTGCTAATTGGTTTGGCAATTACTTTAATAACTGCGTATTTAGGCTCGTTGAGCAATACGCATTTTGACGGCGTATTGGATTTACACATCGGCAAAGCCGCACCATTATGGTTCTTTCTAACTGAGGTGTTAATCGACTGGCTTTGTATATCTGTGGTGCTGCTGATTGCCGGTTTTATCGTATCGCATTCGTCTTTTAGAATAATCGATGTTTTTAGTACACAGGCCTTGGCCAGAGCCCCTTATCTTTTTGCCGCCATAGCGGTGATGCCCAAAGGTTTTGTCAGATTTGCCGAATATCTGGCGTCCAAAGCTATGCAACAGGCGCCGACGAGCACGATTCAGAATAGCGACGCACTATTCTTTGTGCTTGGAACTGTCGTTGTTATTTTGATGCTCGTTTGGATGGTGACTTTGATGTACCGTGCCTATTCGGTGTCGTGCAATGTTAAAGGCGGCAGGGCTGTCGGCAGTTTCATTGCGGGTTTGATTATTGCGGAAATTTTGTCCAAGACAGCCATTTGGCAATTGGCTGTGCGGACGGGCCTGCTCTAACAGTCTCAAGGTTGATAATTATTTCTTACCTGCTATAATCCTTAACCTTGTGCTTTCATTATTTTTAAGGTTAGGGAAAAATGGAGTTTCAGCAACTATACGCAAAAGTCAGGCAATTACTGGATAAATATAATCAGAGCCATCTGCTGACATTTTGGTCTGAATTAGATGAAAAGCAGCAGCATAATCTGCTTACTCAGATTGAGCAGTTGGAATTTGACCGAATTGAGGAGAAAATCAATCAATATATCAAAAATCCTGTTTCTCGTGGGTCGTCCGGAGATTTTTCCGCAGCCCCCGCGTATTCTGCCTTGCCGAAAACAGCACAGCAGAAGGAAAAATACGGCATTGCAAAGCAGCTCGGCATGGAATTAATATCAAGCGGCAAGGTCGCTGCCTTTGTCGTTGCCGGCGGACAGGGTACGAGACTTGGGTTCGATGTGCCAAAGGGAGATTTTGCAATCAGCCCTGTCAAAAACAAAACTTTGTTTCGGCTCTTTGCCGAGCAGATTGCGGCGGCAGGCAAAAAATTCAATTTTCAGCCGAGATGGTATGTAATGACAAGCCCTCTTAATCACGCGCAGACGCTGGAGATTTTCAGACGGAATGATTTTTACGGTTTTAAGCCTGAGGATGTTTTTATTTTTCAGCAGGGCATCGAAGTAAATTTTTCAATGGATGGTAAAATTTTGCTGGCTGAAAAAGGCGCTTTATCCGCATCTCCCGATGGCCATGGCGGCAGTTTGAAGGCTCTTTACCAAAGCGGTGCCGCTGCCGATATGAAAAGGTGCGGTATTGATTACATCAGCTATTTTCAGGTTGATAATCCTTTGATTAATATTTTTGACCCGCTCTTTATCGGGCTGCACGTGATGGATAAAGCCGAGATGTCGTCGAAGGCTCTCGCAAAAGCAGGACCATTTGAAAGGGTCGGCAGTTTTTATCAGGTTGACGGGAAAATCAGGGTGATTGAGTACAGCGACCTGCGCAAGGAGCTTGCGGAAAAGAAAAATCCTGACGGTTCACTGGTTTTTTCGCTTGGCAGTATTGCGATTCACATAATAAATCGTTCTTTTGTTGAGCGGCTTAACATAAAAGGTTTTGCCCTGCCCTATCATAGAGCGGTCAAAAAAATACCTTATATTGATTTGCGGACCGGCAGGGCAGTCGAACCTCAAAAGCCCAACGGTGTTAAACTTGAGACATTTGTGTTTGATGCCCTGTCTCTTGCTCAAAGGTCCGTCATTCTCAAAATATCCCGCAGTGAAGAATTCGCACCGGTGAAAAATGCCGTCGGCACTGACAGTCCGCAGGTAGCGAAGAAAATGATGACAGCCCGTGCAGCATCATGGCTGATGCAGGCAGGCATAAAAGTTCCCGCCAAGCCTGACGGCTCAATAGATTGCAGAATTGAAATCTCGCCGTTTTTTGCGGTGTGTGAGGAGGATGTTTTGGAAAAGAAAGACAAAGTCGGCCTGATTAAGCCGGGCGATGCGATTTATCTGGAATAGGCAGGAGACGGTTCTACTTTTGGAAGTGTTCCTGCAGCCATTGAAATTCCTGCTGTTTCTGTTGCGCTGTGAGGGTTTGCTCGAACTGTTTTTTGTTCATCCATTCAATTTCGCCGCTGAGCCACAGCACGATGCTGCCGGCCTTTACGAATCCTCTGTAGTTTTTTTCTGAATATGCGAGAATTGTGCTGTTGGGCTCAGAGCCGAGCTCTATCCAGGGAGCCCTGTAGTAAAGACCGGAGAGTCTGACCGCACCGATTTGATCTATGTATTGTTTTACGTAGTTCTCCGGCGGTAATGAACCGCGGGTTTTTCGGTATCGCAGGACTTCTGCGCTGACCAGCTCCATTGCACGCATGGCCTCGGAACGGTTGATTGCGTTTTTAATGTTTGCAAAACTGACCACCATAGCTACGGTAAAGACCACAACTGTAACGATATTGGCAACAAGTTTTTTCTGCTGTGTGTTCAATGCAATTCCACCTTTTATTTAATAATTGCTCTGCTGTTTTTTACACTTATTTTTCCCTGCGAGAACAATTTTATTGCCTCTGGATATGCGATACATTCCTGCTCGAAGACTCTTGCAGCGAGCGTGTCGGGGTTATCATCCTGTCTGACAGGGCAGCATCGCTGAAGGATAATAGGTCCTTTGTCATATTCGTTTGTACAAAAGTGTACTGTGCAGCCGCTGACTTTGCAACCGGCTTTTAAGACTGCTTCGTGCACATGATGGCCCCACATACCCTGTCCGCCGAATGACGGCAGAAGGGCGGGATGAATGTTCATTACGCGGTTTTCAAATTCAGCGGGGATTTTCCACAGGCACAGCCAGCCGGCCTGGATGACAAGGTCAACTCTCGCATCAAGAAGGGTTTTTCCTGTCTGCTGACTGAAGCTGTCGATGTCGGGAAAATCTTTTTTCCGGATAATTTTAAGATTGAGTCCTGCGGCTTTTGCCTTTTCGGCACCTGCAACGTCTGACCTTGAAGAGATAACAACCGCTATTTCAGCGTCAAGCTGCTTTTGCTTTATCTGCTCGAGGATATTTATCATAGTTCTTCCTGAGCCGCTGAGAAGGATGCCCAGCCGCAGGTGCTTTGTCTTTTCATTTTTTTGTTCGATGTCGCCGGCTGTATCGATGGCGCGGTTTACCAGCCTGTCGGCAGGTTTGTTTTTTTCCCGCGGGATATAATTTATCTGCCAGCTTTGGAACTTTTCAAGGCCGTCGAGGCACTGTTTGAAAATCTGCCGTAAATTATCGTTTTTGACTTTGTAGTCGCCATTGAGCTGTTTTACCATTAGTTCGCTGTCGCTGAAGATTTTCAGGGTCTCTGCGCCGATGGATTTTGCCTTTTCAATAGCGTTTGCAAGTGCGGTATATTCTGCGATGTTGTTCGTGGCGACAGGCAGAAATTTTGCCTGTGCGCAAAGCTCACTGCCGTTTTCATCCAGCAGGATGAACGCCGCTGCGGCGGGACCGGGATTTCCTCTGCTTCCGCCGTCAGTGTAGATGGTTATCGTCTGGGCCAAACTATGGGTTCTCCGCCTCTTTTAAGTATAAAATGCGGGTACAGTTTGGACATCTGATAATTTCATCGCGGCTCAGAAGGGTATTTGCCGTCTCTGTTGTCAGGCTCATAAAACATCCGCCGCAGGTGTAAACCCCGCTTCTGTTGTCCCGTATTTCGATTTCCGCGAGGGCTTCTCCATCGTAAGTTTCTGCGACTCTCCTGAATATTTCGAGGGCTTCGGTGCTGACCTGGGAAGCAGCTTTTTGCCACTGTTGGTCGATTTCGGCAATTTCAGCTTCATATTTTTTTGCAAGCTCGTCGGTCTGTTTTCTGGTTTCGTTAAGCTCGGTTTTTCCCTGCTCGAGCTGCTGTTGTATTTGGTCGCATTGCTGCTGGTCTGTGTCGATATTTTTCATTAGTTCCAGTGTTTGTGTCTCGATTTTGCTGCTGTCTGCCTTTGTTGTATTAAGCTCTGTCAGTATCGCGGCGTATTCTTTATTGCTTTT
Source organism: uncultured Planctomycetaceae bacterium (assembly GCA_964619675.1). Taxonomy (GTDB): domain Bacteria; phylum Planctomycetota; class Phycisphaerae; order Sedimentisphaerales; family UBA12454; genus JAPLMW01. The sequence continues at coordinate 78,329 of CAZUEO010000005.1, forward strand.
TGCGTTATTTAATGCCGCCCGATACTTTGCGAGGGTCTGGTCTGCACCTTTTAGTTCCAGTTCCAGCCTGTCTGCCTGGATTCGTGTGAGTTGTATCTCTTCTTTTTTGGCGTCGAGTGAGTTTTGGAGTGTTCGAAGCTGGTTTTCCTTTATGATGACATTTCTTCGGCATCGGGCAAGTTTGGCCTTTGCCGCTCTTAAATTGCTTTCGACACTTTGAAGTTTTACCAGAGCATTAAGTACCGTTCCCATCTACGCTCCTTTGGACCCTGTGCGAATATTCTGAACACCTTATTATGAACAGTTAGCCTTAATCTTCAACAAAAATTTTGATTTTTTATTTCAATTGATGCAATATACTTGTAACTTTTCGTCAGGAAGCTGTTAAGGAGTCAGTTTTGAAACCCCAGCTTGTATCACCGGCAGGTACTTATGAAAAGCTCATCTGGGCTGTCCGATATGGCGCAGATGCGGTCTATTTCGGTACGGAATTTGGTTCGTTGCGGGCATTTGCAGGTAATTTTACGCTCGATGAGGCGGCAAAAGGCCTTGAATTTCTCCACAAAAACGGCAAAAAAGGCTATGTTGCGCTCAATATTTATCCGTTTAGCGATGAGTACGACAAATTACTCGATATTGCCGGCAAACTTGAGGATATGAACGCGGATGCCTTGATTGTCTCCGATATAGGTCTTATTTTTGAACTCCGAAGAGCGGGGGTAAAAACTCCGATTCATATCAGCACGCAGGCCAATACCACAAGCAGTCAAACCGTTCTTGCTTACAGCCGGCTCGGTGCGGTACGCGTGAACCTTGCCAGGGAGCTTAGTCTTGAACGGATAAAACAGGTATGTAAAGATACCGGACAGGCAGGTATCGGGATTGAGGTTTTTATTCACGGGGCGGTTTGTTTTTCTTATTCAGGCAGATGTGCCATAAGCGACTATCTGACAGGTCGCAAAGCCAACAGAGGTGAGTGTACCCATCCGTGCCGGTGGGAGTATTACCTGGTTGAGGAAAAAAGGCCTGGTGAATATTTTCCTGTTTTCGAAGATGAAAGGGGACAATATATATTCAATTCTAAAGACCTTGCGTTGTTTGAATTTATTGAGCCTCTCGCACAGGCCGGGGTTTCATCGTTTAAAATTGAAGGCAGAATGAAGTCAGTGCATTATATCGCATCTGTTGTTTCGCTTTACAGGCAGCTTATCGACGGCAGGAAAATCAGCGCTGAAGAATGCCTGCAGCTTTTAAGCAGGGTAAAAAACAGGGGCTATTCAGCCGGTTTTATGAAAGGCTCGATTAAGCCTGCTGATTACAGCTATGAAAAAAGCCTGTCGAACAGCGGAGCAACGTTTACGGGCGATGTTACTGATGAAAACGCAGATGACACTATCTGTTTTGTACGTAATAAGATTTTCGCAGGCGAAACGCTCGAAGTTTTAACGCCGACAGGAGATATTTTTGAAATTACGGTGTCAAATCCCCTAAAAACCGTTGAAGGCGAGTTAACGGAATTTGTCAACAATCCGCAAAAGATTATTCTCGAGCAGAAACTGCCTGCCTATTCGATTTTGCGCAGAGTTGAGAAATGAAAGACCCCTGCCAATTCAACAGGGACTAAAATTCTTTTGCGAGCATAACGCCTGCGGTAGGGCCTTCACTGTGCGGGGCGATGAGCGGTACAATCTGAAAACCTGCTATTTCAAGTCTTTTGTGTTCGCCGGCAATTGCGTGACCGACGACGTAGCCGAGCACACCGCCGAAAAGAACGTCGCTTGCCCAGTGGTCGCCTGAGTCCATCATCCGATAGCCGACAAAGCCTGCAAGCAGATATGCCGGTATTCCAACGTTCGGGCCGTAAAATTCATCCAGCACAGATGCGACGCAAAAAGAGCTTGCGGTATGACCGCTCGGCCAGGCAAGGTCTTTGCCGTTTGGAGTATGATTATTGACAATACCTTTGAGTATCAATGTTGTCGCGCCGGTAACGGCCAAAGCTCTCATCATTACCCAGCTTCGCTGGATATTTAAATCGTCTTTTTTGTTTGCAGCCATCCAGTACCATATTCCCGTAGCGGCAAAATGAATGCCGGGACTGCCCGCTATATCAGTGATATTATCCAGGTCCTTCGGCAGCGAACGATGGTCTTCGAAATTGTTGGCAATTTTATCATCGGCGCCGGAGTCATGCAGTGCGATGCTTCCGCCGGCGGCCATAAGTATAAGCATCAGGTTGTTGCTGTTGAAATATGTTTTTTGCGCATCGCTGAAAGCGACTTTCGGAAACGCTTTGGCGTCTTTCCAAAAGTTACCTGTCGCCGGGGTTGGTGCGTTTATATCGTTTATGTCGTTTATGTCATTAGGTTCAGCGGCAAAAATGAAAGAAACGAAGTTAATAAGGAAAATGAAAGAAATAATTTTAAGTTTCATAATCATTCCCATTCAATTGTCGCAGGCGGTTTTGAGCTTATATCATAAACGACGCGGTTTATGCCGCGGACTTCATTTATAATACGGTTGGCAATAATTGCAAGTACGTCGTACGGTATTCTTGAAAAATCGGCCGTCATAAAATCGGTTGTATCTACCGAGCGAACAGCGATAACGTTTTCATAACTTCTCTCATCACCCATAACGCCGACAGTTGCCACCGGCAGAAGTACTGCCAGTATCTGCGAGACTTTTTTGTAAAGGCTTGCAGCCTTAATCTCGTCAATAAGTATTTCGTCGGCTTCCCTTAAAATCGCCAGTCTGGCCTCGGTGATTTCGCCGATTATTCTCACGGCAAGGCCCGGCCCCGGGAACGGATGCCGCCAGACGATATCCTCAGGCAGGCCTAAATATTCGCCGACAAGCCGCACTTCATCTTTGAACAAATCCCGCAGCGGCTCAATCAGCTCAAAGCCCAGCTCGGCAGGCAGGCCGCCTACGTTATGATGCAGCTTTATGCTTGCAGCGAGATTGCCGTCCTTTTTGCCTGACTCAATTACGTCGGGATATAGCGTTCCCTGAGCGAGATATTTGGCGCCGGGTATTTTTTTGGCTTCGGATTTAAAGGCTTCGATGAATTCATGACCGATTATTTTTCTCTTTTTTTGCGGCTCTATAACGCTTTTAAGAGCGGTTAAGAATTGTCTGCTCCAATCAACTACGTGCAGGTCGATGTGAAAATGGTCTCTGAATGTGCTTTCGACCTGATTTCTTTCATTTTTTCTTAGTAGGCCGTTATTGACAAAGATGCATACGAGCCTGTCGCCAATGGCTTTATGGACAAGCGTTGCTGTAACAGCCGAATCTACTCCGCCGCTAAGGCCGCAGATAACAGAACCATCTTTTGTCTGCGAGCGGATTTTTTCAATTGTCTGCTCGGCAAAATCTTTCATTTGCCAGTCGCCCGAGCATTTGCAGATGTCATACAGGAAGTTTTTCATCATTATATCGCCTTTCGGCGTATGGCTTACTTCCGGATGAAACTGCAGGCCGTAGAATTTTTTATTTTTGTGCCGCAGGGCCGCATAAGGGCAGGTATTAGTTTTTGCGATTTGCTGAAAATCTTTACTGACGGCTTCAATTTGGTCGCCATGGCTCATCCAGACTGTTGCACTGTCGCCGATATTCGCGAACAAATCGCTTGTGTCAAGGATAGAAATAACTGCTCTGCCGTATTCTCTTGATTGAGCGGCTTTAATTTTTGCACCGAGTACTTTGCAGCCCCACTGCATACCGTAACAAATGCCCAGAATTGGGACGCTAAGCTCGAATATTTTTTCATCTGTTGTCGGGGCATTTGGAGCATAGACGCTTGCCGGCCCGCCGGAGAGGATTATGCCTTTGAGGTTCTTTATTTGAGCAAGTTCTTTTGCGGAAACGCTCGGCTGATAAATTGACGAATAGACGTTATGTTCACGAACCCGCCGCGCAATTAACTGATTATACTGACTGCCGAAGTCAATGATGACTATCGCTTCATTCATTTTTCCTCCGCGTAATCCGTGAAATCCGCGGTTAATCTTCAATCATTTCTCTTGTAGAATAGTTCGGCGGCTCTTTTGTAACCAGAATATCGTGCGGGTGCGATTCGGTTACGCCCGCTGCGCTTATTCTGGTGAATTTGCCGCCTTTGCGTAACTGCTCGATAGTTGGCGTTCCGCAATAGCCCATACCAGCCCGCAGGCCGCCGACAAGCTGATAAACAAAATCGCCCAGTGTACCACGATAAGGCACTCTGCCTTCGACGCCCTCAGGAACAAGTTTTTCTCTGGACGTTGATTTTTGGCCGTACCTGTCGGCTGAGCCTTTTATCATTGCGCCAAGTGAACCCATTCCGCGATATTCCTTGAATTGTCTGCCTTTGTAAATGACGAGCAGGCCGGGGCTTTCTGCAAGACCTGCCAATAGCGAGCCGAGCATAACGGTTGAAGCACCTGCTGCGATTGCCTTTGTTATGTCGCCGCTGAATCTAATGCCGCCGTCGGCAATGATGGGTATATCGTGTTTGTCGGCAGCGGCAGCGCAATCCATAATCGCTGAGATCTGCGGGACGCCTACGCCGCTGATGACTCTCGTTGTGCAGATAGCGCCGGGGCCGATGCCGACCTTTATAGCATTTACCCCCGCCTTTATCAAATCAACAGTCGCTTCTGCGGTCGCCACGTTGCCGGCTATACAATCGATATTATGATTTTTCTTTATGTGTTTTACGGTGTCAATTACGTTTTGCGAATGGCCATGAGCGGTATCAACCACCAGCACATCAACTTCGGCTTTAATTAGCGACTCAATCCTGTCATAATCCATAACCCCTACCGCAGCCCCGACTCTTAATCTGCCGCGTTTGTCTCTTACAGCGTTTGGGAACTGCAGGAAACGGTCGATGTCCCGCATTGTAATCAGGCCTGCCAGTTCGCCTTTTTCATTGACGAGCAGGAGCTTTTCAACCCTGTGTTTTTGCAGGATATCCTTTGCCTGTTCGAGTGTCGTATCCGCAGGGGCTTTAATGAGATTATCTTTTGTCATAACCTCGCTGATTTTGACGCTGTCGTCCCTGAGGAATTTTAGGTCCCGCTGCGTTAGTATGCCGAGCAGTTTTTTGCCTTCGATGATGGGAATGCCGGAGATGTTTTGCTCATTCATTACCTGCCTTGCCTGCTGGACGGTCTGGTTTGGGCTTAGGATGACAGGGTCGAGAACGACACCGTTTTCACTTCTTTTTACCTTGATGACCTCCCTGCACTGAGCTTCGATGGTAAGGTTTTTATGAATCATTCCGATGCCGCCCTCCTGTGCCAGAGCGATTGCCAGCGCCGATTCGGTAACGGTATCCATAGCAGCAGAGACTATGGGGATATTGATTTTGATATTGTTTGTAAGTTTTGTCGAGGTGTCTGTCTCTGTGGGCACGAAATCACTTTTGGCGGGTATTAGCAGAACGTTATCGAATGTAATCCCCTCGCCGACGATTTTGTCCTTATGCATTGGCAGCCTCCATAAAAAGCGGGTCTGGTTAAGTCGATTAGTATAATGGCTTTAGCCGAGCAGTCAAAAGAAATTTAGTCCGCTATGGGATGGCTTACGCCAGAAGAACCTGAAGCTATGTTTTTTCGCTAACTAAGCTCTTTACAAAGCTTTATGGCTTCTGCCAGAGTCATCGTGTCTTCGTAAAGCGCTCTGCCGACGATGGCGGCTGAAATGACTTTGGTTTCAGCGAGTTTTTTAATATCTTCAACTGTTGTAACGCCGCCTGCCGCGATGACGGGAATATTTATCGTTTCTGCCAGTTGCTTTGTCCTCTCAATGTTCGGGCCGGCCAGCATGCCGTCTTTATTAATGTCTGTGTAAATAATTGCAGCGAGCGGCAATTGTGCAGCTTTTTTTGCAAGCTCGATAAGTTCCTGACAGCTATCCTCTTTCCAGCCGTGGGTGGCGACTCTGCTGCCTCTTGCATCGAGGCTCAGAACTGTTTTGCCGGCAAATTCCTGCACAACGCTGCTGAACCATTCAAAGTCGCTTATTGCTTTTGTGCCGAGGATTACCCTTGTAACGCCCATATCAATAATTTTTGTAATGGATTCTCTGTCGCGGATACCGCCGCCAACCTGGATTTTCAAGTCCTTTGCCTCCTGAACAATTTGGCGGATTGTATCAGTATTGACACACTTGCCGACTTTTGCACCATCAAGGTCGATTATGTGCAGCCATTCTGCGCCGGCATCGCGAAATTCGATTGCCTTTTTCGCAGGGTTATCTTCGTAGTTGATGTAACGATGATATTCGCCCTGTATGAGCCGAACACATTTACCGCCAAGCAGGTCTATTGCAGGTATCACGTACATTTTACGCCCTTTAAAAAGCTTTGACAAATTTTAGATGCAAATTGACCGGCTTTCAAGTCCAATTTTTGTAAAATCAGGGTTTTTAAGCTATTTGTACTTGAATACTGCACTTTTGCCATTACGAACTGAAATTCGGTTGACCTAATGTCGATGAATGTTATAACCGATTATTTAATTTACAGCCGTTTAGTGGAAAGGGTCAGCAGCGAATGAAGATTCTCGTTATCAACGCGGGCAGCAGCTCAATTAAGTACCAGTTATTCGAAATGCCTGCTGAAAAGGTACTTGCAAAGGGGCTTCTTGAAAAAATCGGTGAAGAGGCCTCGCAGTTAAACCATTTCAGCGACTCAAAAGAGCACAAAATCAAAACAAAAGTGGCCAACCATACGGCAGGTATGAAACTGATACTCGATACGCTTGTTGCTGCCGAGACAGGCGTTATAAAGGATATTTCTGAAATTTCCGCCGTAGGCCACAGGGTGGTTCACGGCGGCGAGGAGTTCACAGGTTCGGTGGTAATAAATGACAAAGTGATTGCCTCGGTTGAGAAATTCGCAGACCTTGCGCCTTTGCACAATCCGCCTAATCTTACAGGCATTAAAGCTTCACAGAAAAGCCTTCCAGGAGCGCTGCAGGTTGCCTGTTTTGATACGGCTTTTCATACGACTATTCCAAAAATTGCCTATATTTACGCTTTGCCTTATGAGATTTATGAAAAATATCGCGTAAGAAAATACGGTTTTCACGGCACAAGTCACAGTTACGTTGCAAAAAGGGTTGCGAAACTACTTGGCGGCGGGCCCGAACAATTCAACATTATCACCTGTCATCTCGGCAATGGTTGTTCGATAACGGCTGTCAAAGGCGGCAAAAGTGTCGATACTTCAATGGGGCTTACTCCTCTTGAAGGCGTTGTTATGGGTACCCGCAGCGGCGATTTCGACCCCGCGATACTGTTTTATCTTTCGGAGAAAGGTTACAGCATTGATGAGCTTAATGATATGTGCAATAAAAAAAGCGGTCTTCTCGGTATATCAGGCGTTTCAAACGATATGCGTAATTTGCGCGAGCACGCTGTGGCCGGCAACGAGCGGGCAAAACTTGCATTTGATATTTTCTGTTACAGGATAAGGAAATATATCGGTGCATATACGGCAGTTCTCGGCAGACTTGATGCGCTGGTTTTTACCGGCGGGATAGGAGAAAACGCCGCTGATGTCAGAGCGCGAACTTGCGAAAATCTCGAGCAGATGGGTATAAAAATTGACCCAGCGGCAAACGAAAAAATAGTCCGTAAGGAAGGTCTGATAAGTTCTGCCGATTCAAGAGTAAAAGTTTTTGCAATACCCACAAATGAGGAGCTTGCTATAGCACAGGACACATTCCGGCTCACAGAGTAGTTTTCCGGTTAAGTCCGGTTTTTATAAGCCGATACCATATTGTAGTCTGATAATTTATGAGGCCTATGGTATGGATATTCATCAGATAGAAAGGCTTATCTCAGAGGCAATTGCCAATCGTCCTTTGGCGACGAGTGCGCCGCTGAATCTTTACGTTTATAATGGCAAGGTCGTCTGCGGCGCCAGGGTTGTTATGCCTAAAAATGCGAGTTTCATATCCCATATTACGCCCCAGACAATCCAGCAGGGTTTTAATGAAGGCGACTGGAAAGCCGTTATTGAAAAGACGCTATGGATTTTAAGAGACCGCCCGGCGCCGGCGGCAGGCGACAGCGGCGGCGATTTCAGAGAGCGTCGCAGTCAGCAGCGTCTCAAATTGAAGGGCAATATCTGGATTAATCAGGAGGGAAGTGATAAGACCCTGCAGGGCCAACTGGTTGATATAAGCAGCATCGGTATGGCGTTTGTGTGTCATAACAAAAAGGGCATCCCCGATTATGGTCAGCAGATAACTGCCAGATTCACAGTGCCCTTTTTTACGCCTCAGGGCGATGTCCAGAACAGAAGGTTTATACGCACTGCAAAGGTTTGCCGCATCAGCAGTGCCAACAGCTATCTCAAACGCATAGCCGTCCAGTTTGCAGAGCCCCTGCCTTTTAAGCCTGCCGAGCAAAATCAGGTGTCCGACGCCGATGTAGCAGTTCTTACTCCCGACCAGAACTGACATCTCTCTTAATTCATTTTTATTCCAATCTTGCTTTAACGATACTCTTGTGTAAAATCATATCCGGAATTTATGCCTTCTTAAGGAATGGAAAAATGAAAAAGGTGGCGTTAATACCGGTTGTATTATTGTTTGCGGCAGGCTGTCAGAGTCTTTATTACGGCATGATGGAAAAATTCGGCAAGTACAAAAGAGATATCCTTGTTGACCGTGTAAAGGATGCCCGTGATGCGCAGCAGCAAACCAAGGAGCAGTTCGCTTCAGCGCTGGATAAATTCCGAAGCGTTGTAAATGTCGAAGGCGGCAAACTCCAAGAAAAGTACGACCTGCTTAAAAGCGAGCTCGATAAAAGCGAATCGAAGGCATCTGCCGTCAAAAAGCGGATTAATGATGTTGAAGATGTTGCGCAGGCGCTTTTTGATGAATGGACGAATGAGCTTGACCAGTACAAAAATTCCGAGTTAAAAACAGCCAGTAAGGAAAAGCTGGAGCAGACCCGCCAGAGATACACGCAGTTAATCGGTTCAATGAAACAGGCCGAGAGCAAAATCGAGCCGGTTTTATCGGCTTTTCGAGACCAGGTATTGTTTTTAAAGCACAACCTTAACGCCCAGGCCATCGCTTCGCTTCAAAGCGAGCTTGGCACAATGGAAGCTGATATAGACCGATTGATTATGGAGATGGAGAAATCAATTGTCGAGGCCGACAGTTTTATCAAAACGATGCAGGAATAAGCCACCGACTTTACTGCGGCTGGGCCTTGTGATGTTTTTTAAGAAAAATTTGTATGACTGTGATGTCGGCAGGCGTAATACCGCCGATTCTGCTTGCCTGGCCTAACGTATATGGTCTGAATTTATTCAGTTGCTCTCTGGCTTCTGCACGAAGGTGTTCAATCCTGTCATAATCGAGCCCCTCCGGCAGCCTGTAATTGTCCATTTTTCCAAGCTTCGCTGCGATTTTTTCCTGTTTGACGAGATAGCCTTCGTATTTTGCCTCGATTATCACGGCTTCGAGAATATCAGGCTTTAAATTCATTTGTCTTATCTGCGGCGAATCGGCCAGAGTTTTTGTAATGGGACTATCAGGCTGTTTGAGCTGTTGCCAAAGAGAAAGCCCGCCTTTTCGTGTATTTTTCAGAACTTCGGTAAGTGCGGCAATTTGGGAAAGTTTAGACTGGAAATTTTTCCATCTTTTTTCGCAAACCAGTCCGACCGATTTGCCGATTTGAGTTAATCTTCTGTCTGCGTTATCGGCCCTTAAGCTCAGTCGCCATTCGGCTCTCGAGGTAAACATTCGATACGGCTCGTCGATTTGTCTTGTAAGCAAATCGTCAATCATCACGCCTATATAAGCCTGGTTTCTGCCGAGAATTAGCGGCTCTTTTTTGTCTAAAAGCCTTGCAGCGTTTATGCCTGCGATGATTCCCTGTCCTGCCGCCTCTTCGTAGCCGCTTGTTCCGTTAATCTGGCCGGCCAGAAATAAGCCGCTGATTTTTTTTGTCTCAAGGTTCGGTTTTAGTTGAATGGCAGGACAGTAGTCATATTCAATCGCATAAGCGTAATGAATAATCTTTGCATTTTCAGTCCCCGCCATCAGCTTGAGCATCTGCTCCTGCACATCTTCGGGTACGGATGTGCTTATACCGTTACAGTAGATTGTCGTTATATTTTCGTCTTCCGGCTCAAGAAATACTTGGTGTTTATTTTTATCTGCAAAGCGCACAATTTTTGTTTCAATACTCGGGCAGTATCGTGGGCCGGTGGTTTTTATCTGGCCTGTGTAAAGCGGGGCGCGGTCGAGGTTATCGAGCAGCAGTTTGTGAATCTTTTCATTGGTATATGTTATCCAGCAGGGGATTTGCTTTTGGCCGATTGTATCGGTCATAAATGAAAAAGGCACGGGATTTTCGTCGCCATATTGGATTTGCGTTTTATCATAATCGACTGTCTTTGCGTCGAGTCTTGCCGGCGTACCGGTCTTTAATCGTTTAACTTCAAGTCCTAATTTTGCAAGGCAATCCGACAGTTCATTTGCTGCCGGTTCATTTAGTCTCCCACCCTGCCATTGTCTGCTGCCTGTGTGCATTATGCCTTTAAGAAATGTGCCCGTCGTGACAATTATCGCACCACTGTAAAAAGTTCTGCCATCGGTGCAGGCAATCCCTTTGACCTGATTATTTTCGACAAGGATTTCGGCAGCGAGAGCCTCAACGATTGTGAGATTTGGCGTTTTTTCAAGTTCGTTTCGGATAAACTGCGAGTATTTATATTTGTCGATTTGTGCCCTTGGTGATTGGACGGCAGGTCCTTTTGAGCGGTTTAGTAGCCGGAATTGTATGCCGGTGGCGTCAGTTGCGATGCCCATAAGACCACCGAGCGCGTCAATTTCTCTTACGATTTGTCCTTTTGCGATGCCGCCGATGGCGGGATTGCAGCTTGCCTTTGCGATTGTCTCTTTGCTGATGGTTATAAGGGCTGTTTTGCACCCGATTTTCGCTGCCGCGTGAGCCGCTTCAGCTCCTGCGTGTCCCGCGCCGATAACTATACAATCGAAGGAACTACCTTTCATTTTTTATTCGATAATGCAACGGCAGAAGCTATGACAAAATTTGCCGTATGGGTGATGCTCAAGTTTATGTCGCGGGCGCCCAGCTTAGATGCAATTTTTTTTACTTCGCCGGTCAGTTGCACCTGCGGCTGGCCAAAGTGATTATTGACAATTTCGATATCCGTCCAGGCAATTTTACCCCGCCAGCCTGTACCTAACATCTTGAGTATCGCTTCTTTCGCAGCGAACCTGCCGGCTAATCTTTCGATGCGATTTTTCATAAGATTTGCCTGCTGCTGCTCGGTTTGTGTAAAGATTCTTTCCAAAAAATGACTGCCATGCCGGCTAATCATCTTTTCTATTCGCGGGAAATCCACCAAATCTATGCCGTGGAGTATTTTTCCCATTAGCTTATTTTCCTGCCTGATGCCAAGCTTGTTCTATGCAGAATTCCAGAAAGTTATCCGCATAGGACATGTCAACCTGTGAGATAATCTTATTAATTATTTCATCGACCATTTTTTGTCTTCTTTCCAGCACATATCTGGCTTCAACCTCAGTTTGAACTTTTTCGAAAGGCTCGATAGCTTCGGCCTGCTTGTTTTCGAGTTTTACTATGAAGATATGACCGCCGGCAGCGATAGGCTCGCAAACTGTGCCGATGTCCATATTTCCGGCGGCGGTTTCGATGACGTTATAAGGTTCTACCAATGAGCCGGGCCTGACGGGCTTCCAGAGTCCGCCGTTTTGTGCGGCTTCGTCGTGCGAATATTTTTTCGCAAGCTTGGCAAAATCTTCACCGTTTTTGATTTCTTCAGCAAGCCGGCTCGCAAGTCCCTTCGCTTTTTGCTCTGAATTTACATTTGGGTCGTTAGGGTCGGCAAACTTTTTGACTTCAAGGTCGATGAGACGAAACTCGATGAACGCATTTTTTGTGTAGCTCTTATCCTTTATGGATTCGTAATACTGCACCAGTTCCGAATGAGTTATGGGTTTTTCGACTTTGATTTCGTCCGATAGGAATGCCTGTACCAGCACGGCTCTTCGCTGCTGTTGATGAAAATTCTGCCAGTTTGTTCCCATTTTTTTGAGCATTTGTTCGGCAGTAGCGTAATTGCCGCCATAGCGTGCGATGAATTTCTGCACCTGCTGTTCGACGATTCTGTCGATGACGGCCTGGTCGACATTTTCCGGTAGGGCGGCTTTTGCCTTTTCGTACAATTTTATATCGGCGACTTTCTGTATTAAGACATTTGCCAGCAGCGGTTTTGCCCTTGTATTGAACTGCTGATAATTGTATTGCACGGCAAGGTCGTCTAATTGCGGCTTTACCGGTGCGATAAGCTCGTCAGCGGTTATCGCGGTTGATTCGATGGAAAGTACGATTCCGCCTGCCGGCAGCGGCATTTTCGGTTTGTCTGCCGGCGGCTTTACTGCTGTCAGTCTTGCTTCGTCAACGTCGGGTTTTCTGCTGCTTTTTTCACAGCCGCATAAACACGCAGCCAGCAAAACTATTATTGTCGATATGATAAGGTTTTTCATAATTATTATCCTGTAAACAGATATTTTTAACAGCGGAAGTATAGCCTATCTCATGTCCTTTTGCGAAGAATTTTTCTCAGTATGGCGAGTAGCGTATCAGGCTCAAAATGTCTGTCCTCAAGCCTGATATGGACGGTTTGCCGGTCGGGAATTCTGATAATTCCGGGCGATTTTTCAAAAAGTTCAGCGATATTTTCGACTGTATCCGGCTGAAAAGTGAAGACAATATCTTTTCCTGAGATTGTTATAGAGCGGATATTATGTGCCGATGCAAGTATTCGTATTTCAGCGAGGTTCATCAGGCTCTGCACTTCACAGCAAACAGGGCCGAACATATCATTTAGCTGTTCAACGAGTCTTTCCATGTCATCGGCTGTTCTCGCGGCGGCAATCTGGCGGTAAACGTTCATTCTCTGTGAGTCAGATGGTATGTAATTTCTTGGAATAAATGACGAGAACCCCAAATCGATGATGGCAAGCGGTTCTTTAACAAGCGGCTCATTTTTAAGTCTTTTTACCGCATCGGCCAGCAGCCTGCAGAACAGCTCATAGCCGATGGCGTTTATATGGCCTGACTGCTGGGGCCCGAGTATGTTTCCTGCTCCGCGGATTTCAAGATCTCGCAGCGCAATTTTAAATCCCGCGCCGAGCCGGGAATATTCTTCAATAGCTTTAAGTCTTTTTACCGCTACGGGACTGATAGTTCTCGTTTTCGGCAGCAGGAAATATGCGAATGCCCGGTATTTGAATCGCCCGACCCTTCCGCGAAGTTGATGAAGCTGGGCAAGACCGAATCGGTCGGCGTCGTTTACGATGATGGTATTGGCGTTTGGAATGTCAATGCCTGATTCGATTATTGCAGAGCAGACGAGCACGTTGGTTTGGCCGAGCACAAAGTCAATCATTGCCTTTTCAAGCTCGTGTTTATGCATTTGTCCGTGAGCAACCGAAATTTTTACGTCAGGCAGAATTTTTTGTATTTCATCGGCTATTTTCTCTATCGTTTGCACCCTGTTGTGCACGAAGAAAATTTGCCCCTGTCTGTTAAGTTCGACAGTTGCGGCTCTTCTTATAAGCTCCGGGTCGTATCTTTTTACGCCGGTTGCGACGGCTCTGCGGTCCAACGGCGGCGTAGCGAGTGAGCTTATATCCTTAAGTCCCAGAAGCGACATATGAAGCGTTCTCGGAATAGGTGTTGCCGTCATCGTTAGGACATCTACATTGATTTTCATCTTTTTTAATTTCTCTTTATGTTCAACTCCGAATCGCTGCTCCTCATCAATTATCAACAATCCCAAATCTTTAAAGCCGACATCTTTGCTCAAAAGTCTGTGAGTTCCGATGAGAATATCAACCTTGCCCTGCTTGGTTCTTTTGATAATGTCGGCAGCTTGCGTTTTTGTCTTGAAGCGGTTGATTGATTCGATAACTATGGGGAAATCTGCAAATCTTTGTGTAAATGTTCGTTCGTGCTGAATGCACAAAACAGTAGTAGGTACCAAAACCGCAATTTGTTTGCCGCCCTCGACGGCCTTGAATGCCGCCCGCATCGCAAGTTCGGTTTTGCCGTAGCCCACGTCGCCGCACAGGAGCCTGTCCATTGGAACGGGTTTTTGCATATCTTGCTTTATCTGTTCCGATGCTGTAATCTGGTCGGGCGTTTCCTGATAAATAAAAGACTCTTCAAATTCTCTCTGCCAGTTTGAATCGCCGCCATAAGCAAGGCCTGAGATGTTTTGTCGTTTTGCCTGTATTTCGAGCAGCTCGGCGGCGAAATCTGCCGTTGCCGCTGCGGCTTTCTTTTTTTGTCTTTCCCATTTTTTGCCGGCGATTTTGCTCAGTTTCGGCCTCACTGCCGAAGTGCCGATATATTTTTGCACAAGCCCGATGTTCACAGCGGGCACGTGAATGATTGCCTTGTCGGCGTATTGGAGCGTAAGAAACTCGCATTTACGGCCTTTCTTTTCAATGATTTCAATACCCTTGAATTTTCCTATGCCGTGGTTGATATGTACGACATAGTCACCTTTGTTGAGCTCAGCGAATGAGTCGACAGGTGCCGCAGCTCCGACAGGCCTTATGGCTCGGCGCACGATTGATTGACCGAATAATTCATGATGTGTTGCAACAATCGTTTTGGTATTTTCAATTATGAAGCCTCGATGAACAAAGCCGATTGGCAGATGAAGGTTTTCTGCGGGTGCAGTTCCGTCTTCAGTAAGGATTTCCTGTATTCTTTTTACTTCCGCCCCATTTTCGCAGTACATATAAACATTCCAGCCGCTTTGCGCAAGCTGTGTCAGTTGCTGCAAAGCCGTTTTGTGGCCTGACCAGACAGGGCCGGTTTTGTGTTCGAACTGCTGCGTGCTTTTGATTCGAAGTTTAATGCTATCTGCGTCGGCGGCGAATCTGCTTATAAAGATTTTTTTGAAACCGCCAATCGCTTTATAAATTTCATTCCAGTTATATAATTTCTCCGGGTTTTCGACTCTGTGAAGAAAGATATCGGCAACTTCCTGCACTTCGGCTGGTTCTTCTATAAAGATAATAGTGCCGGGGTGGATAATATTTAGAAAATTTGTCTGGTCATTTTTATTATCATCGACGATAGCAATTGCGATTGTAACGTTCTCGATATGCCCCGCAGACCTTTGGGTGTCAAGGTCTATTATTCTCATGCTTTCTATTTTGTCGCCGAAGAATTCGATTCTTACCGCCTGCGGCTGATTCGACTGAGTTGTTACAGGTGCGTAAATATCGATTATACCGCCCCTTTTTGCGAATTGCCCCGGCAGGTCAATCTGCGCGACGTTTTCAAAACCATTATCGGTCAGCCAGGCAGCGGCTTTTTCCATTTCGACTTGTTTTCCGGTTTGAAGCAGCAGTCCTTTTTCAAGAAGTTTTTCCGGTTTTGGCGCAGGCTGCATAAGCGATTGTATCGAGGCTGAAATTATATCTGGATATTGCTGTTTTGCGGAAAGTTTAAGAACGAGTCTTGCCCTTGCTGAGCTGGTTTCATCAGCGGTGTCGATGAATTCCTCGCCTGCCCAGCCGGGCAGGGTCTCGATATTTTTGCCGCCGAATGTGATAAGGTCATCGATAACATTGTCGGTATCATCGAGGTGCGGGCTTATATAAAGAATTGGTTTTTTAAGCTGCTTGTGAATGTTTAGAGCCAGCAAAGGCGCAAAGCTTCCCCACGTTCCCGCAACTTTGACCGGCCTATGACAACCAGCGGTTTTCAGCTGGGAAACTATATCCCTTACTATCCTGTCAAGGTCGAGATTCATTCGCTTTGTAGTATTGTAACCTCAAAAAGTGCGGGAGACAATACCTACAAACAGGATTGAAAAGACGAGCGGGCTGTTTATTAAACAACCCGCTGTGTAAACTTTAATTAATACTTTAAGGATTTAACCCTTGCTGATAAAGCTGCCAGATTTCCTCAGCAGCTAAGGCCCGGTCATATATACGGACATCATCAATTGTGCCGTCGAAATAAAAGCCCAAGTCATCAGAACCTATCCTCAAGATACCATTATCATCATCAATTGGTCCTCCAACATTAGTAGTGTCTTTTAATATTCCATTCAGATAAACCTTTATATCAGTCCCATTGAATGTCCCTACAAGATGATACCATTGATTATTGTTTAAGCTTGTTCCAATGTCAGCATGATAGTTTGAATTGTTTCTTTTTACTAAAAAATTCATTCCTCCAGACCCAATTGAACCGTCATTTCCTTGCAAAAAGAAGTAACAATCCGCTTTCTCCATAGCACGATACGAATCTCCCCCTGTTGTTAAATCAACATTTGATTTTAGCCACATGGAAACAGTCAATGAGCTTGTAACACCCCCGCCAATACTTTCATCGTCTGCCACTTCAACATAATCATCACCATCGAAATTCAGTGCATAGTTGCCTATCTTGCCGGTAACCCAATCAGGTGGGCCATTTAAGATGCCGTCGTTGCTGTTGCCGCTCGAATAATCGTGGGCAATACTGCTGTTGCCTTCCTCAAACTCCCACCAACCGACAAGGCCGAGATTTACGTCAAATGTTGTAAAACTCCAGATGTCACCCTTGTAAATATTGGAACTGTCAAGCTCATCGATTCGCCAGTAATAGGTGGTTTCTGATTCAAGACTACAGGGGTCGAAGCTGTTAACATCGAAATTTCCCATATACAAGGGTGAAGATGTATCGGCATCGTTTACATCATTGTAATCGGCGCCGAGATATACATCGTGCGAGACAGCATCTTTACCCGGTGACCAGCTAAGGACCACGTTCGGGTCTATGCCTGTTGCCCTATCATCAGGACTCGGATTATAAGCTTTAGAGCCTAAGCCCTCATAATAAAGCTGCCAGATTTCCTCAGCGGATAAGGCTCTGTCATAGAATCGGACATCATCGATAACACCGTCAAAAAGGAACCGAGAATCAGGATTTGTCTTGCCAATGGTGATAGGAGCTGCAATCTGTGTCGGTATGCCATAGCCATTGTCGCTGGCTTCGTCGGGCAGGCCGTTTATGTAAATCCTTATTTTGCCCGCATCATCAGTGACGGCGACATGATACCACTGATTAGTCATTAAGTGTGTTTGGCTGATACAGCTGTGGAAGGTTGTTCCGCTCGAATCATGGAATACTAACTGATTGCCACTCGAACCGCCGTACCCGGCACCAAATACTTGAAAGCCCCACGCAACATTACTATTTTGTTGTTTGCAGATGATTCTTCTCTGCGTGTTCCCGACATCTGCCGCAAGCTTTATCCATGCACTTAGTGTGATCTGGTTTGTTGTTATTTGTTGGCTCGCGTTGTCGGCCACCATAACATAATCATTCTCGCCGTCAAAACTCAGTGCGCTGTCAATTTGGCCGGTCGTCCAGGCAGCTCCGTAAATGGTTCCATGATTGATGCCAATCGAATCATAGGCTGTGTTGCCTTCGCCTTCGTCAAATTTCCAGTGAGAAACCGGTTGTAACCACCAGTCTTTAGTTATAAGCCAATTATCTGCAAAGATGCCTATGTCATTTGTGTCAACTGTGCTGCTGAAATCAAAGTCACTTTTCCCGCACCAGTATGGTACATTGCATTCGCTTTCCAGCCAATGAAGCGCAAACAGCGCAAAATCAGTGAAATTAACGGTATAATCCCTGCTGATATCGCCATAAGGCCAGCATATGGGGTATTCAGTCATATAACTTTCCAAAAAGAATGCGGGAGGCAGACCTTTGCCTTCTGATAGGCCTGTAACGAAGGTATATGCGTTGATGTCCAGATAGCTAATACGAATAGTGTCGTCGGCAAAGAACATCTCTGTTTGAAAACTATTTGTTGCTGTTTTGTCGCCAAACACCGGCACATTTTCGAATGTTACCGCAATCCTGTTATCGAGTTGTTTATATGAGATACTCTGGCTGTTCAGCGGTGATAAATCTGTAAACACACCTGATATGCGGGGCAGCATAAAATGGTTTTCAAGCGAGGCTGAATATTCCGTATCTCCGCTGCCAAATGTGATATAACCATTACTGCCGATGTAGAAGCGGTCGTAATTAGTACCGTAGAATAGAATATTCTTGTTGTCGTTCAGAATTACTTCGGCAAAATCGTCATCACCGAGTGAAATATCCGTCCCACCGGTTGGGTCAGTCGGAAATGCCGTTATTTTCTCTCGACAAGCCTCGTAATAAGCAATCGAACCATTGGGGCTGAATGTCATAATAACACCTTCCAGGTCATTATGTCCATCAAATGACTCCGTGAAATAATCCGGCGGCTTGACGGTAAGAGTGGCTGAGCGTAATTTAATACTGTTGCTGTCTGTGTTTGTAAATATCAGTGTTGTGCTGTAAATATTTGGCTCGAGCAGATTAGCATTGGGTTCAATGCAAATATTTACATTAATTGTTTCTGTTGACGCCAGAGTTCCCGCTGAGGGTGTAGCTCCAAGCCAGTCTGTTGTGTTTGTCACTGTCCAGTTGACAGGCTCGGTTCCATTGTTTTTCAATGTATAGGTCATACACCCTGGCGTAAACGGACCGCCCTCCATGCCGGCAGCCTCAAAACCATCCGTTGGGCTTACATTCAGATCATCGGGGCTTACGGTCATTGTTACAGGCACGATCGTGGGACTGCAGGGGTCATTTGACAAAATAACAATTTCTGCTTTGTAGCTTCCAGGGAGCATCGCGACCGCGTCAAAAAGTATGCATATATCATTTGAATCACCGGGAGAGATACTGCCTTCTTCAGGTTCGACTTCGATCCATGGTGCTTTTGTTTCGAGAATGGCATTATAAAGATTGAGTCTGCCTTCCGAAACACAAAGTCCGGAAAGAGTTTTATCAACCGTTTGCAGCAGAATGTTTTTAACTTCTGTATTGCTTAACGAAGAGTTCATTGACCATAACAATGCACACGCGCCTGCCACGTGAGGCGTTGCCATTGATGTTCCATTTAAATACTGGTAAAGATTCCCGGGTTTGCAGCTTAAAATCTCGCTGCCGGGTGCTCCTAAATCGACTGAAGTCGGCCCATAATTGGAAAAGCTTGATTTATTGTCATATCTGTCTGTTGCCATTACAGCGATGAGGCTGTCGCTATTATAACTCGAGGGATAATGGGGGTTGTTGTCGTTATTGACCGAATCATTGCCTGCTGCTGCGACAAACAACATTCCTGCCGCACCTGCCGCATCAATCGCGTCCTTAAGTCCTTGGCTGTAACCCCCTCCGCCCCAGGAATTGCTCGATAGATTTGCGTTCATAAGAAGGCTGTATTCTACCGATTGGATTGCATCTTCTGTGTTGCCGCGGCCTGCCGAGTTTAGAAATTTAATTGCCATTATCTTGACATCCCAGCATACTCCCGCTACACCCTGTCCGTTATTGCCTGTGGCGCCAACCGTTCCGGCGCAATGTGTGCCATGGTAATGGTCGTCCATCGGGTCGCCATCATTGTTGTAGAAATCGTAACCATAAATATCGTCTATATAACCATTACCGTCGTCGTCCATACCCGGCGTTCCGTTGAATTCCGTTTCATTGACCCACATGTTCGCTGCCAGGTCCGGATGGGTATAATCCACCCCCGTGTCGATAACCGCCACAACTATCTTACTGCTGTCGGTCATAATATCCCATGCTTCGGGTGCATCAATGTCGGCATCTATTGTTCCTCCCGACTGGCCGGTATTATGCATGCCCCAAAGCTCATTAAATCTTGTGTCATCAGGAAATGTTGACAAGGCATAGACTTCGTAATTGGGCTGAGCATACAGAATATTAGCGGATTGATTGAATTGTTTAATCGCTGATTCTACTGTCATGCCCGCTGGGAGTTTCACAACGCTCAGGCCTGGTACAATTCTAAAGTCATGTTTTATGGTGGCACCGCCGAGAGAGTTTAATATTTGCATTTTCTCCGAAGAGTTAATACACTGCCCTGTGGTTTTGTTGCCAAAACGGACAATTAACTCACCGGCTTTATATGGTACGTTTTCCACAGCATTAAAATCGTAGTTTTCGGGAATTGAGGAAGTTGCAGATTCTGCAGACATGCTATTTTCCGAATCCGACTCTCCATCATAAACCTGACGCGATCGTATTAAAAAGTTCAGGTCATCCGGGCCATTGTTGCCGAGGGTAAGTATTTTTGTTTCGACACATCCTTCTACAATGTTCACATCGAAACTATTGGGATCTGTCCAAATGCTGCTTGAGATACTTATGGATGGCAATACAAGGATTATAAACAGGACATATAATTGGAATGGAACCTCTTTTCTCATTTTCTCATCTCCTTTCTTTTGACACGAGCATTGTACGATTTAACGCGGATAATGTAAAGAACAATATTTTTTTGGGTGTGCCCCGTTTTAAGATTGCAACTTATGTTTATATAAGGAGTTACAGGATGTCTTTGACTGGGAACATTCAGTCGCCAAAGCAGGTATTGACCGCTCTTGCGGCTTTTATCAGCGGGTGATTTTTCGGAACGGTTCTGGTTTTGCCTGCTACCTGTGATAACGGAACGCTTGAAATCTTTCCGTTCTTCATTACAACCAGTCGATTTTTAACGCCGCTGACCAGCAGTTCCAGAGCAGTAAAACCAAAACTGGTGGCCAGTATCCTGTCGTGCGGCGTGGGTGTTCCGCCTCGCTGGATATAACCGAGAACTACGGCGCGCGTTTCAAGTTTTGTCATCTGCTCAATCTGCTCGGCAAGCCTGTTTGCTATTCCGCCGAGCCGTATCGGGTCGGGGCTGAACGCAAGGGTTTTTCTGACAACCATTTTCCCGCCGGATTCTTTTGCACCTTCGGCGATGACTATTATGCTGTATCTTTTACCTTTGTTGTTTCGCTGCCGGACAAATTGGCAGACCTTTTCGATTCTGTAAGGGATTTCAGGTATGAGGATACAGTCGCCTCCGCTTGCAACTCCTGCGTGCAGGGCTATCCAGCCGGCATATCTGCCCATTACTTCAACAACCATTACCCTGTGATGCGAACTTGCGGTGGTTCTGAGTTTATCTATCGCTTCAGCGGCGGTTGTTACCGCGGTATCAAAGCCGAAGGTAACATCGGTGCCCCACAGGTCGTTGTCAATTGTTTTCGGCACGCCGATTACGGTAAAGCCCTTCTTTGCCAGTGCTGCGGCGCTTGTCATCGTTCCATCGCCGCCGATGCAGACGAGAGCATCGATTTTCTTTTCCGCCAGTGTCTGGATGCAGGAATCCGAAACATCCTGCAGTCTGATTTTTCCGCCTTTGTTTTTGACCGGGAACCTGAATGGATTTGCCGTATTGCTTGAGCCGAGTATCGTACCGCCTGCTTCGAGAATATTGCTGACATCATTAAAGCTGAGCAGACTCAGTCTTTTTTCAATGAGTCCCAGATACCCGTCCTCGACACCCCAAACCGTCATAGAGTATTTCCTGATGGCGGTTTTTGTTACGGCTCTGATAACAGCATTAAGGCCGGGACAATCTCCGCCTCCGGTCATTACCGCTATTGTTTTTATCTTGCGCACCATAACTTATATGTTTTGAATTGATTTTTTAGCAGCAGCAGCAACGGCATCAGGCGTCAGACCGAATTTTTCATAGCAGACTTTGTACGGCGCCGAGGCCCCAAAACTGCTAATGCCGATAAATATACCTCTGTCACCGAGATATTTTTCCCAGCCTAACTGAACACCTGCTTCGATAGCTACCCTTGCCTTTACATTTGGCGGCAGCACCGAGTCGTGGTATGCCTTATCCTGCATCTCGAACAGTTCCCAGCTTGGCATACTGACGACTTGTGCCTTGATGTTTTCGGCGGCAAGTTTTTCAGCACCCTTCAATGCAATTTCGACTTCCGAACCTGTCCCGATAATTATTACATCGGGCCTGTCTGCTTTTACAAGTACGTAAGCTCCCTTTGTGATATTCGATGCGGATGGGAATTTTGTCCTGTCCAGCGTCGGGACAGCCTGTCTTGTCAGAAGCAGGGTAGCCGGGCCTTTGTGTTCGAGCGCTATTTTCCATGCGTAAGCCGTTTCGTTTGCGTCGGCGGGTCTGATGACCAGCAGATTTGGTATGGCCCGCAGTGCAGCGATATGTTCAACAGGCTGATGGGTCGGGCCATCTTCGCCAAGTCCGATACTGTCGTGCGTGAAGACGAAAATCGTTCTGTATCCGCTCATTGCAGCCATCCTTATTGCCGGCCGCATATAATCACTGAAGCAAAAGAACGTCCCGCCGTAAGACCGCAGCAATTCGCTTGCAGCGATGCCGTTCATTATCGCCGCCATTCCATGCTCTCTCACGCCGTAGCGAATGTAACGGCCGGCAGGCTTGTCTTTCTGAAAATCCTCAGCGCCCTTGAATTTTGTATTATTTGAAGGTGTAAGGTCTGCTGAGCCGGCGAGTATTAGCGGCAGTTGCGGCATTATTGCATCAAGCGTTTTTCCCGATGCCTTTCTTGTTGCCATCGGGTCCGGGCCAAACGTTGGTAGTTCCGTTATCTTTGGATTTGGATTGGTGATTAGTTTTGCGAAGTCAGGAAATTGTTTCGCGTAGCTCTGAAATTTTTCATTCCATTGTTTTTCAAGCTCCAGGCCCTTTGCTTTTGCTGTTTGCATATGCTTGAGTGCTTCAGCCGGCACGTGGAATGTCTTTTCCGGGTCCCAGCCGAAGTTTTTCTTGATTATTTTTATCTCATCTTCGCCCAGCGGCGCACCGTGAGCAGTATGAGTGTCCTGAAAATTGGGACTGCCGTAGCCGATATGTGTGCGAAGATTGATTATGCTGGGCCTGTTTTTTTCAGCCAATGCATTTTTCAGGGCTTTTTCAAAAGCAATCATATCATTGCCGTCGCCGCCGACAACCTGAACGTACCAGTTGTATGCTTCAAATCTTTTTGCTCTGTCTTCGGTGAATGAAAGATTAGTCTCGCCGTCGATTGTTATCCGGTTGTCGTCATAAATTACGATAAGCCTGTCAAGTGCGAGGTGTCCTGCCAGCGAGCAGGCTTCAGATGCGACGCCTTCCTGCAGGTCGCCGTCGCCTGCGATGGCATAGAGGTTATAATCGAAAATATTGAAGTTTTCCTTATTGAAATATGCCGCCAGATATTTTTGTGCGATAGCCATTCCGACGGCATTGCTTATTCCCTGGCCGAGCGGTCCTGTTGTTGCTTCTACGCCCGGCGTATGGCCGAATTCCGGATGACCGGGTGTTTTGCTCATCCACTGGCGGAAATTTTTTAAATCGTCAAGACTAACGTCAAAGCCGGTCAGATACAAAAGTGAATACAGCAGCATACTTCCGTGGCCGGCGCTTAGGACAAATCTGTCGCGATTAAGCCATTTCGGATTTGCCGGGTTGAACTGCAGATATTTCATCCACAGCGTATATGCCGCCGGAGCCATTCCCATCGGCATTCCCGGATGGCCGCTCTTTGCCTTCTGCACACCGTCCATCGACAAAAATCTTATTGTCTGAATACACAGTTCATCGAGTTCGTTCAAACCTGGATTTACTTTGTTCTGCATAACCTGCCCTTCTAAATCCTGAAAGAAGGGCATAATAAGGCAAAGGGGAGGTTTTGTCAATTATTAACCCAGGAAGGATTGGAATGGGAAAGGAACATCGTATCCCTTTGATAAGGACAAGATGTATGGCTTACGAACAGGTAAATTTTTATTTAGCTTCCCGATACTCGTTATTCTGAAGGTTTTTGCGCGGGCAGATTATGGTTTTTTCTCTTTCGCTTTGTTGCGAAGCAACATTAAATCCTTATACACCCGTCTGGAATAATAATCCGGCCCGTAAATCCTGCAGGGGCCGCTCTCTACGGCATATTTTAATGCATAGCCTTTGGTTTCTGTGACAAAAATTGCCCAGCCCCAAGGGTCGTCGCAACCAGCACAATAACTTCTCATATTCTGTCCATAAAAGAACCAATAATAGTCCTTTATAGGCACGCCGAAGCATTTCGCAAAGGTATAATGATCCCATGCATGGCTGTCGTAACCGTAACGATAGGAATAAAAAGGTGCTAATAGCGTCTTCAAGAATGAACTCTTATCCACTCGCGGCACATCTTTGCACTTTGTGGTATTCCTAAAGTCGTCCGTTATCCTTTTCACATCGTTAGAACCGCTGATTACCCAGTCGAGAGGAATATTGCGGTCGATAATTTTCCCGACCTCGTTTGGGTCGCCTATAACTTCAAACCTTTCAGCAGTGATTAAAGAAGGCGTTTCCCTACTGCCAAAAGGCTTAACATAATAAGAATCGAGCAGAATTACTCCCTTGATATCTGAGACCGGAGGAATTTCGTCAATGGTTATCAATTTAGCATATTTGTCTGCCTCGGCGGCTTCGCCTTCCGCTCGCAATTCGGCCAAATCCTGTCTGACTTTTGCATCCGGCCCGTTGGTGTACGCATCGTGATCAGGTTCAACTGGTGAATCCATGCTGTTGGTTCCTGTCCAAGAAAGCAAAGCCAAACCAACGTAAACAAATAGCAGAGCAGTACAGGCAAAAATCATTATTATAAATATCTTTCTGAATATCTTTTTAGCTCTCATAATTTTCCCTTTCGATTTACTGTCCGAAGTGGAAATAGTCCCAGTCTGCACCCCAAACTTTATTGTTCCAACATACACCACACCAGAACGTAAAGGGAGACCATGGCGTCCATAAAAGAGGTCGTAAACTCGCCGGCACATCCCAAACGGCATTGTCAAAGGCCTGTCCGACACTATTATTCACGCCCTGATGATAAAACCAGGCAGCTTCAAAGGTGGCATAACAGTTTGCATCTTCACTTGCTCCAGCAGGAACTGAGTATTTCCAGCCGAGATAAATCCTCTCGCCTAACGGGTCATAATCATCGTTTATTATACCGGCAGCGACTGCAAAATCAGGATACTTTGCTGAATAGCAGGCATACATCCTGATATACTCTAATTTCGGGTTTTCTTCAAATCCCAGCTCCGCAATGGAAGGACATTTTTCATATACCGTTCCTAAGTCCTCATAATCACCGGGAACGCTCGAACCATAATCTTTTCTCAATTTGGAGAAAAGCCGGATGTCGGGAGATTTCTTGCCGCCGCTTCCATTTATCGTAACATATGTTCTTTTGACTTTATTATGGGGGTTTGTCGGCAAAGGCACAGTAACCTCAAAGTTTCCATGCGAGACGTGATACCAGTAGGTTACGCTTGGATAATCTTTAAGCAGAAAAGAAAGATTTTCCCATGTACAATCCTCATAAGGAAGATACTGCGGATTAAGTTCTTGTATGACGGCAGCTTTTATAACGGCAGCAAGAGAACCGTAGTGCTCTAACCACGCCCCGCCGGCAAAGTGGCCTATGGAAGTGGCCATTTTCACGTTAGCATCGATTACATTATAAATAAACTTCCTTCCCATTACTCGTTTAACTATCTCATCTATACTACCGCCTGCAGCGGCTCACAAGAAAACTGTGCGATATATGCAAGGAACCTTATGAACCCAACA
>CAZUEO010000006.1:0-51222 GCA_964619675.1 uncultured Planctomycetaceae bacterium
AAGTTTTTGAATTTCATATTCTTTTAGGGTCTCTATCGTACTCTCGATTCGTGTTCGGTTCGCATTCAGCAGGTGCATACCACCTATGACAGCGTATATTTTATTCAAGCCTGTTAATTCACTGATATAATCGAGGATATTTATAACCCCTGCATGAGCACAGCCAAGAACAACAACCAATCCCTTTGCTGTTTCTATAAATAATGTCTGGTCATCTATTAATTCATCAGGCTTTTGGCAATTTTCATCAAGAAAAAAGGCTCCTCCTACATCTTCAAAATCGTTCAAACGCGGCACCTGCCCGGTCACTGACATCCCGGGAAATACTTGAGCAGGTGTTTCCGTCCAGATAATACGACGGCCTTGAAGGGCCTTTTTCGCAGAGTCAGGCATACCAATATATCTTGCTGCTGATGCTTTTTGGCTGAATTTTGGTTCAACTACTGCAGAATGGAGATAAATCTTTGCCTTCGAAGCAATATTAAGAACAGAAGATAAACCACCCGTATGATCATAATGACCGTGACTTATTACAATTGCATCAGCCTCGGCTAAATTAATACCAAGCACCTTTGCGTTTTGAATAAACATATTACTCTGGCCCGTATCAAAAAGAATGTGTTTGCCATTATGCTCCACCCATAGCGACAAGCCGTGTTCAACCAAAAAATTAGGTTTTGACGCAGTGTTATCCATCAGAATTGTTATGCAAGTACGGCTACTCATTTATTCAGTCCAATCTTTGAGGTAACTGCAGTTAATGGTCGCAAATATTTTCTCCGCTCTGAAGCGTTTTATTCAGATAAGCCGATACTAAATTTTCCGGCGTATCGATAGGCGCACCGACGACAACTTCGATTTGATTCTGGTTAAACAACTGCTGAGCACGCTGTCCCATACCGCCGGCAATAATTACATTTACCCCTATACCGGCCAGCCATTTGGGCAGTACACCTGGTTCATGCGACGGCGGCGTAGCGTCCTGGCGTTTAAGTTTCCCACCATTGTTACTATCTGTATCGATCACCGCAAAGACTTCACAATGACCGAAATGCTGGCTCAACTTGCCTTCATGCAACGGAATAGCTATTTTCATTTTATGGTCTCCTTTCTGAAATAGGTTTGTTTTATCAAATTCTTTTTTATCAAGTTCCAATATAGGTTTGATTGCTTCATTAAAAGATTGAGCTGCCTGGCTCTGGCTGTATTGTCGAATGTAAGGTTCTCCTGAATCGCAGGCATCGACAATTTGCGGGTCTATTGGTATCCTGCCAAGAAACGGTATATTCATCTCCAGAGCCATATTTTCACCGCCGCCTGATTTAAATATCTCAGTTTTTTCTCCACACTTTGGGCATACAAACCCGCTCATGTTTTCGATAACACCAATAACAGGCAAATTCAAACTCCTGCAGAATGAGACACTTTTTCTGACATCGGATAAAGCGACCTGTTGCGGCGTAGTAACAATCACAGCACCATCAGGTTTTTCAAGAAGTTGTATTACAGACAACGGCTCATCACCAGTTCCTGGAGGTGAATCAATAATAAGATAATCCAACTGACCCCATTCCACATCTTTGAGAAACTGCTTTATCATCTGATATTTCATCGGCCCACGCCAGATAACCGGATCGTCTTTGTCCTGCAACATAAACCCAATCGACATCACGACAAGATTAGCCAAAACGGGAACAGGCATGAGGCAATCACCAAAAGCCAGCAATTTTTTGTCTTCAAGGTTAAGAATTTTCGGGATACTTGGACCGTGAATGTCGATATCCAGAAGACCAACTTTCTTATTGTTGAGCGCAAGTGAAACTGCCAGATTGACAGCAACGGTACTTTTACCTACACCGCCCTTGCCTGATAAAACCAGTATTTTGCGTTTAATCTGATTCATTCGATTACGAATCTGATTCTGCTCGATTTCCATTTGTTGTTTCTGATCCTGCTGGTTCTGTGTGGTCTGCTTTGTCATATTTGCATATTCCTTAAAATTAATCTGGCTCGTCCAATGGGCAAGCATTTGAAATTTTCATATCCATTACGACCTCGTATTTTGCCGTCAACTGCTCAAAAGCTTCTCCGCAGGCTTTGAATAAATCCCTTGATTCACCTCTTATAAAAGTACTCATAGCTGTTGTCTTTATTTCCAGGTCATATTTGCGAAGGATTTTCCAAAACTCCTCTATAGGTTCGGACAAACTTTGAGTCCGCAACGGATAAATACTTATTTCTGCCTGTACTTTCATATATCGACCCTCGCTGCAATAAATGCCCCTCTTTGTGGACATAGGAACTGGCCTAAATACTCCCACAGCGGCGAAATCCCAAGCAGCCAATCTTTTTCGGGTACAAATCCTATTGTTTGCATCCTCGGTATTCCATACTGACTTAAAAGGTCCCGTATCTGCTGCGGCGAAAATAAATGCGCCGATGAATATACGCTGCCCGGTTTGTTTTTTCTCTTTTGGTTGTATCCGCTCAAGGCGTTTAAAACACCTATTATGAGTACTCCTTTACTTTTCTTTACGCAGCGAACCATCTCGGAAATAATTTTTGCCGGCTCTGTCGTAAACTCGAGAACAGTTATCGCTGCCGCAACATCAAAACCTTCGTCTTCGAAAGGGAGATTCCGGCCATCTGCAATTTCAAAACGGTTGTTTGGCATTTGCTTTTGCCTGGCAATTTTTATCATCTCTGTTGATATATCAATTCCTGTCACTTCAAACCCTTTGTCGCTGAAATACCTGCTCCAATGACCTGTTCCGCACCCAACTTCCAGTAGCCGAGTAGGTTTCGTAATATCCGGCAACAACCTGTCAATCGCCTGCTTTTCAAGCTTGTCATATATTGCGCCTTTGGCAGAGTTATACCAATTGTCGTAGCTGTTGGCGTTCTGGTCAAAATCGAAATGCGATGCTGACTGTTGCATCATAAGATTAATACCCTTATCCAAGTTCATATATAACTTTTCGCCACATTGTTTTTATCTTTTCTGTTATATCGCCGCCCGTATATTCGACCAGCGTAGCTTTCATTATTTGTGCCTTTGTAAAAGACTCATCATAAGGTATCTTTCCGACTACCTTTAAGCCTTTTTCCTTTGCATCTTTTTCCATTCTTTCTGTCATTTCAGGATTGATGTCAGATTTATTAATGCAAACTAAAGTTTTAATTCCAAAATTAGCCGTGAGTTGGGCTACTCTTTCTAAATCGTGTTTACCCGACAATGTCGGCTCTGTTACCACAAGAACCAGATTCGCTCCGGTAATTGAGGCAATAACGGGACAGCCAATCCCCGGCGAACCATCGATAATCAATAAATCTTTGTTTTGTTCTTCAGCGATTTTTTTGGCTTCTCTGCGAATTAAAGTCACAAGTTTTCCACTGTTTTCTTCTGCAATGCCCAGTTTTGCATGTACCATAGGCCCAAACCGTGTATCTGATATAAACCACTGGCCGTTAATCGCATCCCTGAAATCAATGGCGTTTACCGGGCAGAACTCTACACAGACTTTGCATCCCTCACAGGAAACCGTATCCACTGTATACGTCTTTTGAACAACATCATTAGTGACTCCATTGAAATTAATGGCATTAAATCTGCACATTGCGGCACATCTGCCGCAACCAATACATTTATCAGTATTAATAAATGCCTTTTTGCCGCCTGAAAAATCAGACTGCCGTCTTATTTTTGGCGATAAAACCAGGTGTAAATCAGCGGCATCCACGTCGCAATCCGCAACCACGGCTTTATGAGCCAATGATGCAAATGCCGCTGCGATACTGGTTTTACCAGTTCCGCCTTTTCCGCTTATTACTACTAGTTCCTTCATAAATGTTCCTTCCTGGTTTATATGAACATAGGTACAAATTTGCTAAAAATTGATATTCATATACAGGTCATTTCTCTTTGCTCATGCTACTCTTCATATCAGTCAGTTTGTTTACCGTCAGGTCAGCTACCTTCTTTTCTTTGTTAAAGTAGCGAATCGTACGTTCTATAAATTGCTGTCGTTCACCAGGGTTATCGTAGTGTTTTAAAAGATTTTTGGTTTTCTCCATATTTTCTGAAACCTCTTCCGGGATTCTTTCACTATCGTGTCTGACAGCATTGCGAGGGCATACCTCATGGCATTTGCCGCATCGAATACAATTATCATCGTTGATAATTGCTTTCCGGTTTCCTTTTTGCGTAATAGCCTTTACAGGACACTCATCTACACAAATACCACAACCGACACATAAATCCTGATTTATCCATGGCATGTCTTTTTTCTCCTAATTATTTATTTTCCATTAATCTCAACTTCCAGCTGATAGCCGACGGGGCAAGCTACAGAGCGGGAGACAAGACAATATTTTTCAGCTAACTGGCCGGTTTCATGAACTTTTTCAATATTTTTGGTTTCAGGTAGTTGAACCTTTGCTCGAACCTTGACATTGGTAAACCGGAATCCATCAGATTGCTTTTCAAGCTGCCCCTGGGCTTGTGAATAATAGGACAAAAGCTCGATATTAAATTTTTGCATAAAATAAAAAAATGTGTTCATCAAACAGCTGTTAATTGCAGCAACGAACATTTCCTCCGGATTTAGGGTTTGGCCACTGCCGCCAAATTCAGCCGCAGACCCGATTTCCATCTCTCCAGGACCACTGAAAAGTGTTTTCGCCGGTTTATTGGCATTCTGAAATACAATGTTCTCAAATATGTGCGTTCTTTCATGCTTCATACACTTTGACCTTTATCCTGTCTGATTCGTTAGTACCTTTGGTGCCGTGGTATCCACTTACCCAAAGTATTTGTTTATGTTCAAGAAACCTGGCCTGAATATCCTTAAATCCTGCCTTACGCAGATAGGCCATTAATTCTTGTTTGCTGTAATAGTTTTCATTCCATAATCTTTGTGCCAACGAGTTACGCGGAAACTCAACAACAAGTATTTTGCCTGCCGGCTTCAGGACACGGTATGCCTCCTGCAAAACTACCTGAGGATTATTCATCTCATGCAGAGACCAGAACATTACGACCGCATCTATTGTTTCGTTTTGGATAAAATCAAGTCTTGCTGCATCTTTGCGAACACAGTGAATAAGCTTGGTATTTTTGGTGATACTTCGGTTATTTGGGAAACTATCGGCAGAAATATCCACTCCTATAACTTTTTGGCCATAGGTTTCAGATAAGTACTCAGCAAGCTCACACGCACCGCAGCCCAAATCGAGCACATGATAAGCTGAACGCAACTTTTTGCCTATACGTTGATACAAACGTGGTTTAATCTTGTCGTAAAAGTTATCAGACAGCTTTGTTGTAATCATTGGCAGTACCTAAAATTTAATATATAACCTTTTACCTTGTTATCGTCATGAATTAACTCAGTATGAATTTCCCTTTCAAATTTGAAACCGACTTTTTCAATTTCCTTTTTAATTTCTTGGTTCGAGGTGACGTCTGTATGCGTAACAAGATGCGTCGGATAAACTGAAACGAGAGCATTCTCCTTAGCAATTCTCTTGATAGTTCGATATAGTTTCATCCTATCTTCTACAGTACTGCTCTCATTTTTGCCCACTAAATGTATGACATCATAACACAAAACTGCATCAACCGTATCTTCACCTAAAGGGATTTTCGTTTCTTCATTCATTAGTTCAACATTTGTTATCTCTTCCTCTTCTAATTTCCTCTTTAGCTTATTTAAAACATTTTTATTTTTATCCACGGCATATACTTTAGCGTTTGCGCCTACTACTTTTGAGGCGGGGATTGTGTAATGCCCCTCACCTGAGCCAAAATCTAACACGGTTTGACCTTTTTCAATGCCAACTCCTTCTAAAAACTTTTCACCGTCCTGCTCTATCCATTTTTTTACCTCAGTGTTCATTTTCTTAAATCAATTGTATCTTATGTTGGTTATTTAATTCTTCTCCATAAATCTTCAGCAGCACTCACCCATACATTCGCCCGAGGTTCAGGGGTAAGCTCAGGATGAGTACTATAATGAAAATTTAATATATCATATAAATTGAATTTCTTAAGTATCGCCTGAGTTATTTCATCTATATGGCCAGCCAGACTAATATCTCCTACTACTTGAGCGCCAATAAGTGTCAAATCATCTTCTTTAAAAATTAACTTCGATTTTACCGGCTTTGTCCCGGGTAACATAGAATATATACTTGTCGTCTGGCCATTGCCAATCAAATATTTTATCCCTCTATCTTTAAGATAGCTCTCTGTGAGTCCGGCTGTGCCAAAAGAAAGGTCAAATACTTTAGTCAATGTAGGATTTACTACACCGGCATAGACTCTGTCTCCACCTAAAGCATTTATCGCAGCTACATTAGCTTGCACAACAGCATTACCGCCTAATCTTCCGGGCATATAATCTCTTGTTATAGCAGAAACTGTTTTTACCACATCACCTGCAGCATAAATATCCTCTTCAAAAGTCTTCATGCGATTATCAACTTCAACTCCTCTCTTATCGGCTTTTATGCCTGCTTCTAACGCCAGCTTAATCTCAGGCTCTACTCCCATCGCTAAAATTAACACATCGGCAGGAATACTCTTGCCATTATGTAGAATAATTTCTTTAACAATATCTTCCCCTTTAAACTCAACTACTTTGCTTTTAATATAGAAATTGGCTCCATTTCTTTTGAATTCATCTTCAGCAAGAACACAAAACTCATCATCTAAAGAAGTCTGTAAAAGGTGATTTAGGAGTTCAATTATCGTTACATTCAAACCACCTCTTTTTTTAATCAAATAACCAAACTCTACTCCAATATATCCTCCTCCTATAATGACTATGTTTTTTACCTGAGGAGAATCCAGCAGTTCGTCTAATTCCTCTATGTCCTCTGCTTTTCTCAAGGTAAATATATTCTTAAGTTCTACACCCAGAATAGACGGCTTAATTGGTCTAGCCCCAGTCAGTAAAAATAACTTTTTATACTTGAACTTGTCGTTAGCACAAATAACAGTCTTTTCCTTAGGATTAATACGTTGAACTTCATCGATAAAAAGTTCTGACTTAAATTGAGCTAAAATTTTGTCGGAAATAGTAACTTCTTCCAATGTTGTGCTTCTATCTAAAACATAAGGCATAGCGCAATGATTTATCATTGTTTCATCTGCTCTTATCAACCCAATAGTTGCATTTGGATTCATTGCACGACACATCTTATTGCAATTTCTCAGTGCCGGACCACCACCAATTATAAGAGCATCAAATTCTCTGGTTGCCATTCTCATTCCTTCCCTTGTAAATTTTTCTCTTAATCAGAAACTATTAAATTCATACAGATTTAATTTTACTCTATGACAATTTTCGCTCCACATCCCAAATCAAGAACACGATAAACTAAATGCAGCTCTTTGCCCACACGTTGATACAAAATTGGTTTGATCTTGTCATAAAAGTTATCAGACAGCTTTACAGTACTCATTGGCAATACCTAAAATGAAATAACATTATCAGCTTTTTTGACCCATTGAGCCAACTCGGTCATCTTGGCTTCCTGAGCACCCTCAAAATATGGTTCGCCTTTGTGGATACCACAACGTACTTTGCAGGTACCACATACCTTAACAGAAACATGTTTACCGATGAGGTCCTTTAGCATTTTCCCCAAATCAAAATATCCTTCAAGCGGCTTTGCGGCATCTCGAGCCAAATCAACGGAATCGTTCATTAAAAAAATATTTACTTCCATGCCGAGATTAAGCAGTTGATCTGCCAATCGTAAAGCATTCCATGTTATATCCGTACCATCGTAAGGATTCCTGTTAAATACAAGAAGAATGGTTGCTTCCATTAGATGTTCCTTTCTTTTTTTCAGATTCAAAAAACTTTTCTCTCCACCACAAAAAATGTCCCCACGGGTTATCAATTCGGTATTTGCTACCCTCAGGAACACCCGGCCAGGAGTTAATTTCCTTTAACAATTCAGGGCAGGGTTTGTCCTTCGCTAAAAGCTCGTACGCACATTTAATCAGGGTGAATCTCTTATTTGCTTCAGGCGTATTTCCATTGTGATCCGGATGGTATTTAGTGGCGGCTTTTCTATAAGCCTTCTTTAACTCATTCATATCTGCTGATTCACTAACATCAAGAATTCTGCCGGCAGCCTTGTGTGCCTCCAGTTCCCTGGTTATTTTCTCCATAAAATCAGGATCGTGCTTCATTTGCCTTTTCCCAGCCTTTTTATATCTTCATATAATTTCAAAAACTTTTGTTTATACTCAGGCATAGCTTCTACTATCATCACACCTCGTGAATAGCTCTCGGCAATTTTTCTGTCATTCGGTATTTGAATAAGCACTTCAATATTTTCCTGCTTACAGTACCGCACCACTGCATCATCGCCGATATCGCTTCTATTTATTGCCACGGCAAAAGGCATTTTTAACTGTCGCACCATACCAACCGCCAGTACCAAATCATTGAGGCCGAAGGGAGTAGGCTCGGTAACAAGCAGAACAAAATCACTACCCTTTATCGCTTCAATAACAGGACAGGATGTTCCGGGCGGGACATCTATGATGTTCACTATGTCTTTTTGTATTCTCTTTTTAACATATTTAATCAATGCTGGCGTTTGGATAGCGCCTATGTCGAGTCTGCCATGACCAAAATATATTCCATTTGATTTACCGAATTCGGCTATTCCTATTTTGCGTTGCTTTTCAGTAATAGCTCCTGCTGGGCAGACCGCCATACACCCGCCGCACGAATGGCATAAGTTCTCAAAAACAAGAACAGAACCTTTTAAACTTATAATTGCGCTGTATTGACAAAGCCGGCCGCATTTCCCGCAGCCTGTGCATTTACCCTGATTGACTTCGGGCACTCCTACAGTAACATCTTCTGTAATCTCGATATTAGGCTTTAAAAAAATATGTCCGTTAGGCTCTTCCGCATCACAATCAATATACTGAACCTCCTGTCCGGCTTGAGAGAGCGAAGTAGCCAGATTTGTGGCAATCGTGGTTTTGCCTGTACCGCCTTTACCACTTGCAATTGCTATTTTCATACTTGCTTCCTATCAATTTCCATACGTTTGCCATGCATTTATTACCATGAACAAAGCCGCCCCTAATGTTGTGTATGCGAATATCCTTTTGAGGTTCTTTTGCTTTGTTTTAAGCGAGAATACACCGCCTAGGAGCCCTCCAGCTATGGCGGCGATACTCATGGGAATGGCCCAAAATGCGTTGAAATCCCCGGCTACCGAATGTCCGATCAGACCCATAAGAGCTGTGGCAGCTACCATGGCAGATGATGTACCTACCGCCACACGCATAGGTACGCCACAACCAAGGACCATCAATGGGACCTTGAAAGACCCGCCGGAGATCCCGACCATTCCCGCAACCAGGCCGGTTCCTGCAGCGATTGGCAGAGCCAACCACAAATTCACCTCGTATTCGTGCTCGCCGAACTTTCGATGCCAGAAACCCAACCGATTTTTGTCGTAAGACTGTCTATTCCTTGCAGGTCTCAACATAAACAGGGCAGATAATACAAGCAAGCCGGCAAAGACAAATTTCAGAACTCCACTTGGCAGGACATGAGCATAGTATCCACCTAACAAAGCCATCACATCTGTCGGTGGATCAATCACCATCGCAAGCTTCCAGTCAATCGTTCGGCTCTTCTGAAAGACCAGCGCAGCCGCCACAGCCGTACACAGCAGGATACATTGTGCAGATGTTGCTGCCTGAAGCATGGGCAATCCGCAAGCCACTAACACAGGAACGTAAAAGTTACCTCCACCACGGCCGGTCATGCTCATTAGAAGCGAAATAGCAAGGATGGATATAACGCCTATGCCAAGTATCAGCATAATTTTATGTCTCTTTCTCCTGTCATATTAATTTCATCCCAATCAAATTTGTCTTTGGCAATCCAGCCGTTCTGTGGCAGAGAATCAAAGCAAACCGGTTTCGGATTACACCAATTACCCTGTAATATCTGCCACTTCGTATATCGATTCATTGGCGAGGCAGTCTTGTCTATTCTATAGCCATCCGGGTGAAATCCCACAATAACATCTCTAACATCAAGCGTCGTATCCATAATCTACCCCTGCTATGTAAAACGTTTTCGAATATACTGACAGTAAACAGCCATTGCAGGATTGTGACCTAAAACCCTATCCTTGGCTATGCCGCAGCCAAAACCCATATAAAGTTCTTTCTTTCAAAATATCTTTGATGATTTTCAAGCATTTCGTTATCCAACGTATATTTCCTCACAATCTTAAAACCCGCAAATCATCATTGCAGCACCAATTGCCAAGCCTGTAATAAGTGCAATAGTTTTTATAATCAAAAAGTCTTTCCGTGAATGAGCCAACATCGGAAGCAGGCCATGCCCATCCTGCACAATTGAGCTGCCGACAAGCACACTCAGAGGCACGGTGCCTTGAACATAAAGCGTTACAAATATAAGATGTGGCCCTGATTCAGGGATAATCCCAACAAGACATGCAGTAACCAGCACAATCCACCTGCCTTTTTGTATCATCGGGCCAAGGTCCAACCGCTCAGTTAGAAAATACATAATTACAATCGCTCCCAGAGTCCACATAAATATCTTGGGCACATGACGCAAAGCGATATGATGCCATAAGTGTTCTTCCAAAAAATGGTCATTTGTAGTGGCCGTGATGACCAGCGAGGCCGCAATCGTCATTATCAATGTATAACGAAGCCATGCAGGCATATCGCCGCCCAAAATCCCGCTGAATAATAAAATGAGTATAACGACCAATATGGATGTTAATAGAAAGCGTGCCATTGAGCAGTTTCGCCATTGCTGCCGAAATTGATGAAATGAAAATTTACTGCATTGCTCCTCAGGATGAATGTCGATACCTTTTAAACAATTCACGGATTTATTCTTCGGTTTATAAAAGAAATCTACGATTATACCAGTCAAGATACCGCAGATACTAAGGCTAATTCCCATGAACAATGCTGTTTTAGGAGCTATTGCCAAAAGTACAAATTGCTCATCACCAAACGTAGCAACCGCCGCTGCAATCATTGCGCCCAGGCTTACCATGCCGTGTGAATACATTGTAAATACAACAAAAGTTCCCAGGCATCCCGGCGATGCACCCAGCAACGCAGCAACAACATATTGCTTCCATCTGCTGCCAAGCAGTATTTTTTGCCACAGACTGCCGGCTACTGCGTTAAGATATTCAATCAGCAGCATCATCACAAAAACAAATGTTGTTATAAGGCAGGTCGTCTGGAATATCTGGAATATTTTTATCATAAACTATTAGTCCTTAAAATCGTTTTTTTATATCAAAGACAGCTCCTTATCCGTCTTGATGTTATCCCAATCAAATTTATCTATTTTAATCCAGCCGTTCTGCGGCAAAGAATCAAAACACACCGGTTTGGGATTGCACCATCTTTTTCCAGGAGAAAACTGCCATTTGGTATAGCGATTCATCGGCGAAGCCGTTTTATCTATCCTGTAACCATTAGGATGAAAACCAATATCAATTTCATTGCATCGAAATGTAATATCCATAATTGCCTCCCTGCATATTTGCACTGAATTATCTGCTGACTCTTTTATAAATTCTTCTTTACGTAACTCATTGGGAAATACTTGCCGGGGCAGCTTGTATTTGTGCTATGGCCTGGGGTCGTATTATGGCCATAGATTCTGCCGACCGGTATATCGTATCTTTCTGAAAGAAAACGCACGAGTTTCATAAGCGAGGTTATCTGGCTGCCGGAAGGTCTTGAATTGTTGAAGTTGCCTATAAGGCATATTCCGATTGCTTTTTCGTTGGCCCAGTTTGACGAATCGGTTTTACAGTGTGCTCCGGTTCGTTGTTCCGTCCAGCGGAAGGTGCTTTCGACCTGGCCATTTCCGCTGCCTGCGCCGTTGCCTATTACGAAGTCATATCCTATACCATCCCAGCCGTTATTATTGCGATGGTAATCGTCTATCGAAGCAATGCTGCCGGCCTCAGTTGCTGAATGATGAATTACGATAGCCTTCCAGTTTCTTTCATAGCCGCATGAAGGTACCCATGCAGAGCATAAAATGGTGGATTTATATGTTTTACTGCTTTCTATTTTATGAGGTTTCTGGCACGTTCGCGTCGTCTGCGATTCATCTGTAGATGTTTTTAGACTGTGATGAAGTGACGGCACAATGCCGGTAATTTGAGGTGTGTAGGATTCCTCACCTGCACAACCAATGAGTAAAACAGCGATAGTTGGGACATAAGCTGCAATGGTAAAGGTTATAATCTTTTTAAACACAAGTAAACTCCATTCTGCAAAACTTGTTTACGAATACCGGCAGCCTTGCAAAGCAAAGGTCAAATGTTAGCTTTTTTAAGCTTGTCTATTATTTCCTGAACCTCTTCAGCGCCATCTTCATATAATTTTTTCTCAGCCGGTGCCAGCTCATACAAAAGCCGTAAAAATTCGCCTGCATGAACACGCTCTTCATCAGCTATATCTACAAGCACATCTTTGGCCAGCTTATTGTCTGTGGACTCCGCTAATTGCATATATAGCTGAACTGCTTCGTACTCAGCAGATACCAGGAAACGAATTGCTCGAATCAATTCGGCATCCGTAAGTTTTCTGGCATTTACCATTCCGCTAAAAGGATTTCCAAATTCCGGCATAACTTATTTTCCTTTCATATTTTTTTCTTTAAAACCCTGTACAAAATTCATCTCTCAATTGCTGGGCAGTTTTGCCTTCAAAAATTTTCTCACTGGTCATGGCCAGATAAGTCGAATAGCCGCCCGACATACTACTGGCATTAAAACCTTTTTGTCTCAAAATTCGCGAAGCGATATAACTTCGAATGCCAACAGCACAATATACATTAATGGTTTTGTCTTTAGGTAATTTATCCAGTCTCTGACGCAACTGATTTACCGGCATGTTCACTGCTCCAGCTATGCTTCCCCGTTCGACCTCTGAAGGTGAACGAACGTCAAGCAAAAATACATCCGGATCCAGTTGTTCAAAATGCCTAACCGAAGCCGTACCATCGAGTATATTGCCGGCTGCATAGCCGGCCATATTCACAGGATCTTTTCCGCTACCGTATGGCGGAGCATAAGCCAGTTCAAGTTCCTGCAAATCAAAGACGGTCATCCCGGAACGAATGACAGTGGCAAATACATCTATTCTCTTATCCACACCGTCTTTGCCGACAATTTGCGCACCGAGAAGTTTTCCTTCCGGTCTGCTGAAAAGCACCTTTATGTGCATCTGCTGGGCACCTGGGTAATAACCGACATGATTGGCAGGATGGATGTAAACTTTTTCATAATCCATACCGGTCTTTTTTAA
Source organism: uncultured Planctomycetaceae bacterium (assembly GCA_964619675.1). Classification (GTDB taxonomy): domain Bacteria; phylum Planctomycetota; class Phycisphaerae; order Sedimentisphaerales; family UBA12454; genus JAPLMW01. The sequence continues at coordinate 13,373 of CAZUEO010000006.1, forward strand.
GTCTTTTTCAGTTGTACCTGTCATAGCTACTGTAAGGTCAAATACTTTAAGTATCGCTGTTCCCTGGGTGCCTTTATATTTAACGTCTCTGCCGCAGATGTTATCTGCTGCAATCCTGCCTTGTCTGTTCGCCAGTCCAGCCAATGGTATCAAAACCGGTTTTTTTAACACAAAGTGTTGAACCTCAATTGCATCACCGATGGCAAAAATATCAGGGTCGCTTGTCTGCAAATCCTCATTGACCTTTATCCCCCCTGTATCGCCAATCTCCAAACCTGCCTCTTTAGCCAGCCTGTTCTCCGGCTTTACCCCGATAGCAAGCACAGCCATATCGCAGCGAAGTTCCATGCCCGATTTTAAAGCGACAAACAACTTTAAATCACTTTCCCGAAAACCTGCAACTGCGTCACCGAGCCAAAGTGCAATACTCTGCTCGTGCAGATGCTCATGCAGAAGATTGGCCATCTCTTTATCCAGTGTGGGCATTACCTGGTCGAGCATTTCAACAATCGCGACCAGCATGCCACGCTTACGAAGATTCTCGGCCATCTCAAGGCCGATATATCCGCCGCCGACAACTACAGCCCGTTTAGGATTCTGCCCTGAGATGAAATCATTAATTACATCTGCATCTGGTATGCTTCGCAGTGTGAATATCCGTGGGGACTTGATTCCAGGTATAGGCGGTCTTGCCGGTTCCGCCCCAGGCGAAAGAATCAACTTGTCATATTTCTCAGTATAGATGGCTCCGGAAGATAGATCCTTTACATTTACTTCTTTACGCTTGCGGTCAATCTCCATCACTTCGTTATTAACTCTTACATCAATGTTGAATCTGTCCTTAAATCTCTTTGGCGTCTGAACAAGTAAATCATCGCGGTTTTTTATAACCTGGCCTATGTAATACGGCAAACCGCAATTGGCAAATGAGATATACTTTCCCCTTTCAAAAAGTATTATCTCGGCATCCTCATCCAGGCGGCGCAATCTTGCCGCTGCCGATGCTCCACCTGCTACACCGCCTACGATTACAATCTTTTTACTCATGTGTTATCCTCCTTGTAAGTCGAATAAAAATACTGCTATTGCCAGTACCGTCGTCCATTCGTCTTTTTTGCCCATTGCAGTCTGGGTCACATTTGTACTTTTTATAATTAGCCCGCTCGATTTATATACCTGCTCTTTTTCCGACCATGCCTTGTTAGGGTCAACCTCAAGACCCAGCGTTGTGCCGAGCATCCCGGCAGCCAAATCTTCAGCCATATCAGCAGCTTCATTGTGATTCATTCCATGACAATGAACCTCACTAAGATAACCCCAGTTATTGTCATCTTTCGGCAAAGCGACCCCAATCGACGAGGCAATAAGTCTGCCATGTTCACTCGTATCAGCTCTTGCCATTACACAATAGCAGATGCCTCCGGGCACGAGTTTTCTTAGACCGCTTTCTCTGCTTATAATCCTGCATTTGGGCGGGAGAATCGACGAGACCTGAACTAGATTTTGATGTGCTACTCCAGCCTGACGCAGGGCATCTTCAAATGACTTCAACTGGTATCTGTGACGACCAACTCCTTTGGTTAAAAAGACCTTTCTGGGAACAAGGCCGAGCTTTCCATGCATTATTGTGGTTCCTTCACAAATCCTAAAATCGTTCATTAAAAAGTAGGCTCCAAGCCGCGCTGGCGAGGATGAGAATTATTTCTTGCCTTACTGGTTAATCGACATAGCCTTTCAATGGATTAGTCCGCTTTTTCTTTTTCCAGTTCTTCGATGCGTTTATTAATATCATCGAGCGACTGTTGCAGGTATTCTGCTTGTTGTTTCAGGGACTCCTGCTCCTGTTTTGCTGCTGGTGCGGCAGGAAATCCGGCCGGATATCCGGCTCTATCTATGCCTCTACCCATACCGCGCCCCGTACCGCCGCCTCTACCCATACCGCGTCCGCCACCCATACCAAAATGACTGGTTACATTCGGCCCTGATGCAGAAGAAAAACTGCCTGTTTTGAATTGCTCAATAGCACCGCGGACAGGTCCGCTGAGGCCGACGATAACCTGTACTCCTACCTGGCCAAAGACATTAAATGCATTAGGGCCGCAATTACCTGTTAGTACAGTTGTTACTCCTTTTTCCGACATTAACTGAGCAGACTGAACCCCGGCACCGCCGCCGAGAGCAACATTGGGATTCTCGATTGGTTCAAATTGCATTGTGTCGGTATCAATAATTAAAAAGTACGCACATCGGCCAAATCGGGCTTCCACATTGTCATCAAGCGTAGGTCCTGTTGATGTTACTGCAACTTTCATAAACAACCCTTTCTATCAGAGTCCACATGTTCCAGTAGGACACGTTCCGGTTGAGCAGGAATTGTTCCCATGGCTACTCTGTCCAACGGAAAACCCTGAAAATAGTTTCTGCATATCCGAACTTCCACATTTTTCGCAAACGTGCTTGTTCTTGTCGCTGCTCTTTTCCAGAAATTCGGTTTTGTGCCCGCATTTACTACATTTGTATTCAAATATCGGCATCATTTTCCCTTTCTAATATCACTTACTCCCTTAAGTGCAAGAGAGCAAAACTTAGAGACCCGGCCTAAGGAACAAACACATAATCTCTGCTTAGCTTGCCGGACGACAAGCAACCAAAGAAGGTTGCCTTGCCCTCAAAGCTCTTTATTCTTTGCTGCTTTTCTGGCTTTCAAGTTCTTCTATGCGCTTTTTGATTCCGTCAAGAGAATCTTCAAAGTATTCTGCCTGACCTTTCAGACTATCCAACTCTTGCTGAGGCGCAACTGTTGGAGTAAACGGCGCACCACCATAAGCATATGGGCCCGCAGCACCACCATAAGCATACGGGTTCACAGCAGCACCATAAGCTGGAAAACCATATCCGGCTCTGCCCCAGCCAAAACCTCGACCTCTGCCAAAACCGCCGCCTCGGAAACCTCGACCCCGGCCCATACCCATACCACGTCCGCCAACAGGATTGGCATAACCCGGCACTGGATAGCCGGCACAAAAACCAGCAGCTCTACCTGTCATTGGTCCCATACCAACAGGACCTGTTCCATCACCACCTGGCATAGTAAATCTCCTTTCAAAAAAAATATTAACTTCTTGTCATTTTTGTTCCACATTTAGGACAACTTATTTGATTGCAAGGCTGTCCGACAACATGAGGGACTGTTGCACTGCAGTTCGGGCATACGCAATTTCCGCCCGGTCCTGCAGCGAAAGGCCCGCCCATTCTGCCTCTGCCTTGTCCCTGGCTTCGTCCCATACCACGTCCTGTGCCTGGGCCTTGGCCCATAGGACCTGTACCATCACCTCTTGGCATAATTTATCCTTTCAAAATCAAGTTTTAGTTTACCAACCTAATCTGCCTCTACCGCCTCTGAAGCGGCGACCGCAACCGAAGCCTCGCCCGAAGACTCTGCCATACATAGGCTGAACAGCAGCATAAGGCAATCCATAGCCATATTGGCTAACCGGCGTGCCTTGTATGCCAACAAAACCTTCTGCGTTGCCTGACTTGCCTTTAGGTCCTTTCAATACACAAAAACCCATGCCTCTTCCTGTCATAGGGCCTCTACCTTGTGGTCCTGTTCCATCAAATCCTGGCATTTTTTATTTCTCCATTAAATATTTTTGTTTTTTGAAAAATCATCTGACCAACTTTACAACCAATATCTCTTGCAATTACAAAACATTTGACCTTAAGTATGAAAAATATGTTTTTATCTACTTCGCTTAAAGTTTCATAATTGCCTTGTCCCTTGGCTATAATCAAATCAGCCTTTTCAAAGCGATTTCTGAAATTTTGTGAACAACTTTCAAGAATAGTGCCGGGCGCATCAGAGCCATTATCAATCACTTCGACTATTCTGGGAAAACCGGCAATTACGGCATCTTCCATTGTTGCATCATTTATTACAGGCGAACCTTTGACAGCTACAGTAACCTTTTCTATGGGCAACTGCTCAATCAGCAGGCGGTCAAAAACAATTTCTCCGGCATTATCCGCTATATAAAGAATTTCCTTTGCATCTTTTACTGCCTGCTGAAAAGGGTTTAATTGAACATCAACAAAATCAGCAGTCAAACATTCACTTATTGCCTTTTCGAGATCGCTCTCTTGCAAAGTTCCGTTGACTCCGAAATCAATTATATTTCCTGCTATTGCCAGACGAACCGCTGTATTAAATGGGTTGTCAGACTTGATAATGAATCGCCGCATTTTCGAATACAATTTCAGCGATGCATTATTGAACTCTTTTTTAACCTCGAGATACGGATCTTCAACACCCGTCAGTTCTCGAACCAGCCGATGTATCTGCTGCCCGATTACCGGCGGGCTTTGACTCATATCCAAGTTATTTGCCAAATGTAGAATCTCGCGCACCACCCGTTCGTGGATATGATGGTCCTGCGTCGCGTGTCTTGCAGCATCAAGCGACTGACGAACAAAACAGGGTATACAATCCAAATATGTTTGCATTTTCTTGCCCTAAAAAACCCTTAAACCCAGTGTCCTTCAACATTGGCCTTATCTACCTCTTTCAATTTTCCTGCCTTAAACGAATCTATCGCTTCCTGAACAGTCTGCTTTTCAGCAAGGAACATTTTTACACCAGCGACATTAAGCGTTCTGAATGCATTTGGTCCCACGTTGCCGGTGATGACTGCTTCGACGCCGAGATTTACAATATTGCCGCCGGTTTGAATTCCTGCTCCCTGTGCGGCATTTAAATTTACCGAGTTATCATGAGCTTTAAAATCGCCCGTGTCCGTGTCTACAACAATCAAATATTTTGCCCGCCCGAATCTCAGGTCTATTTGGCTTGTTAACCGTTCTTCAAATGCGGTTATTGCAATTTTCATTTTATTTTTCCTTTCTCTTTTCTGATTAGACTCCGTCCCCTTCGGCTACGCTCAGGACAGGCCTGTCGGTTGCGTGCAACTTGGTTTCCTTTTCGATAGTCAAGAGTTTTTCACCATCTTCCGCCACAGCGACCTCTTCGTCTGCCGAAACCTCTGCGGGCGCCATTCCAGCAGCCGGGCAGGGCATACTGCGGCAGACTTAAGTTACCTGTCTTATATGCGTTTAGAATTTGCTCTGTCGAGCCGGTTACAAACGGCAGCACCTTAATTCCAGAACCGCTTAGCATGTAAGCCAGCGGCCTGGAAACTGCTCCGCAGATAAGCACATCAACTCCAAGCTGTCTTAACTTAGCTGCTCTTTCGGGACCGCTTTGTTCGGTAAGAACTGTTTCATTGCGGCCCATCTCAACACCGTTTTCCAGCTCGACAAGCAGCAGTTTGTTAGCAAAGTCGAGTACGCTTGAAACATTGTTTTGCCAAACTGGTACAGCTATTTTCATAGGCAGCCTCCAGTACTAATATGAGCAAGCTTTATGCCAATAATTTAACCAACAAACAAGTTATAGCATAAAGCCTTTTACAAAAATAAGTTATGGAAAATATTTACTGTAAACCTGGTTTTGAGAAATCACACAAATATTGCATTGTGCAATGATATGAGAACCTTTGCTATTGCAAAATGCAATGGTTAATAGGCAAATGGTGAAGGGCTGGAAACTTATTCAGTCTTAATATTGAGGTTCTTTAGCTTTCGAAATAATGTGCTGGCATCGATCCCTAATTCTTTGGCCGCTAACGTTTTATTGTCTTTGTTTCGGCGAAGGGCCTGCTCAATCATAAGTATTTCCATCTGCCGGAGGGTTCTAAACTTGCTTATATCTGCTGGTTGGTCGCCAGCGGTTTTCCCAATTGATGCAGGTAGATGTTTTGTTTCTATGACATTTTCTTTGCAAAGGACAAAACAGTGTTCGAGAATGTTCTCAAGCTCCCGTATATTGCCCGGAAAATCATAACTTAACAGAACTGCCATGGCATCATCGCTGAGACAACATATATTCTTATTATAAATCCCATTGAAACGGTTTATAAAATGGTCAATTAAAAGCGGAACATCCTCACTTCGCTCCTTCAGCGGCGGCAGTGATAACTTAACCACATTTATACGATAGTAAAGGTCGCTCCTGAATTTACCCTGCTCAGACAATTCAGCCAAATCCTTGTTAGTAGCGGTAATCACTCTGACATCAGCCTTTTGGGAAGATACAGCGCCTACAGGCTCATAGGTTTTTTCCTGCAGCACACGCAATAATTTGACTTGAACAGATGAGGACATATCCCCAATTTCGTCTAAGAATATAGTACCTCCTTCTGCCAGAGCAAATCGGCCGGGTTTGTCTTTTTTAGCATCTGTAAAAGCCCCGGCCTTGTAGCCGAACAATTCAGATTCAAGCAATGTATCCGGAAGAGCACTGCAGTTAACCGCAATAAAGGGTTTTTTTCTGTGAGGACTCAAATTATGGATAGCTCTGGCAAACAGCTCTTTTCCAGTACCAGTCTGTCCTTCAATCAGCACAGCACAGTCGCTCTCGGCAATTTGCGGGAGAATATCAAAAAGCTCCTGGATTTTGTGATTTCTGCTGATGATGTCTTCGCAACTGTACTGTTTTTGAACCTGTTTTCGCAGTTCTTCAACAACAGTCATATCCCTAAATGTCTCGACACCGCCGATTGTCTTGCCATTTTCATCCTTGAGCAACGCTGTCGAAATAGTTATCGCTTTGCGTCTGCCTTGTGCATCTATGATATGAACGGGTTTATTGATAACCGGTTTGCCTGTATCCATAGTATAACGCAATGCACAGTCCGTTTCGCAGACATTTGCCCGCAGCACATCCTTGCAGGTTTGACCGATTGCGTTCTCGCGGGGTATTCCGGTTATTTGTTCAGCCGCCTTATTGAACGAGGTAATTCGCCAATTTTCATCTACGGTAAATACGCCGTCAGCAATACTGTCCAGAATAACATCTGTTTTTTTATAAGAATTAAGACTCATCTATACCATTATATTACCTTAAATGCTTTTTTTAATCGCCAAATCGTTCTGACTACCGGTAACTCAGACTCTATTTTGAGACTATTGATTACTTGTCCGAAGGTACAAACTTCCTTTCTGTAAAATGATAAACTTCTATTTTTTGCTTACACTATATTTTGATGAATCAGCCAGACAGCTACCGTAAGGTAAATTTGCTAAGCATCACAATCAAGATGGTGCAAGAAAGTTCGTTTTGCATTGTTTTATAATTATTAAGTATATTCAATCAATGTATCCAAACATTCCTTGTGAAAATAGTCAAACCTCTTATTTTCGTTTTTGTTAAAAATCGAAAATAATAACCTCCCATTTGTGGGGAATACCATTTTTCTGCTTGTAAATAAGACCAATAGTTTAAGTTCTTATTTGCATTTAGCTTATAAGTGAATTTGAAGGGCTCAAATCGCTTTACCCTCGGACTTTTTTATCCGAGGGTAAATATAAATATTTTGAATATGGATATTTTGAACAAGAAAAGCCAACAAACATAAATACTTGTTAGGATTTAACTTAAAAACAACGAGGCCGAAGGGGCTCGAACCCTCAACCTTCGGATCGACAGTCCGATGCTCTAGCCAATTGAGCTACGGCCCCGAAAAAACCAAAGAACCATAATAAGTAATATCTAACAAATTTTTGTCAAGCCCTTTAAACCCATTTTTCACTTAAAATAATCCAATTTCATATAATTTATTCATCTATAAAAACTTAGCATACATAATATACTTCCCCAACCAATTTTAACTCGATTCGCCTTATAACCTATATTACCACAATATATTGTATCTTGCCAATTTTACCTCGGAACATCCAAATTACATACGAAAACCTAAAATTCTAAAAAAGTAGGATAAAGCCAATAAAATGGCCAATAAGCCATTCGCGAAACAGTCAAAATTACCAAAATATCTCAAAATAAAACAGCAAACTTTTTTAAAGTTTTCATTTCTACACTGTCGATATCAGTATTGGAAGTTCTGATATTTATCCGCAATGGAATAGCGGAAACACAATATATAGGGGTTCGACAGGAAATTAAGCCTTCGATCCTTGAGTTTTAGCTGGAAAAATGGGATTTTTCAGACTAAAACCCGGACAGGAAAGGTAAAAGTTATGAATCAGGCCAAAACTCAACCTCGGATTAACAGACCCCAGGCAAGTCATTACCAGGCTTTGAGTTCCAAAGATGACTGCAAAACTGAAGAACTCCTACAGGCCGGTGCCAAAACACCGCTCGGTCAGTTACTTAAAAAAATGGCAAAACTGCCTGAGGTCAGATTCGAGAAGGTCTTAAATGTTCGAAGACAAATCTGCAGAGGACAATATAAAGTCGATGAAAAACTCGATGCCGCAATCGACACAATACTTGAAGAATTACTAATCAAACCTTAAGCAGGCTCGATTTTCCAAAATATTTTACCGAAGAAAATCCTGGTTGCAACCTTTCGGTACACGATTATCTCCCCATTCAAACACAAATGTGTTTTAAAAAGCCGTCAAATCAGAAATGCAATGACAAACAAAAAACTCAGGAATGTTCGGTTAAATCTTCAGGAACTTCATCGTCCGGCTCATCAAATTCAACCGGTTTATAGTCCGGCTGTGTTGACTTTTCGAGTTCTGCCTCGAAAGCCTTGACAATTTTTTCCTGAATCGTCTGCCTGCACTGGGCGTTGATTGGATGAGCTATATCAGCGTGTAATTTCATTCTGCCCTTGACATCTTTTCTTGCCCTGTCTTCACCCAATAATGCACCACAGTTGTTGCAGAACTTCGCCCTGAGATGATTTTTGCCGCCGCATTTGTGACAGTGGTCGCTCATCTTCCTCGATGGCATTGCAACAAAGTAGCCATTCGTACCCTCGATGACCTTGATGTCACGGATTACAAAATCATTGTCCAGAGTCATCGAACAAAATGCTTTCAGCCTTTCATCCTTGTTGTTGATCAGCTTTACTCTTACTTCAGTAATTTCCATAACAATCGCCTCACAAAACTACCATTGGTTGTTGAAAACTATAATACTATTGCACTCAAGCGAACTTCCAACTTCTCGCTGTAAAATTATCGCTTTACGGTAGTCTTCGTCAGCAAGAACAACAAATAAGGCCGACCCGCTTCCACTCAGCATAACCGGAAGCTGACACATATTCTCTATTTCAGTCTTTAATAGAGCCAGTTTATTATTTACTGCAAAACACGTCTTAGCAAGCATATTTGCGCACATTTTTTGCACTAAATCAACTCTGTTTTTCAAAAGAAGTGGTTTTATTTGCTCTTTTAAAGCTTTAAACAACGGCAAATCAATCTTAAAATTACCATAAACCGTTTTAGTAGAAAGACTTAAATCCGGCAATACTATGAGAGCCAAAAAAGGCAAAATATTGTCCATTTTTGATATTTTTTCCCCCCTGCCGCTGCATAAAGCCTGAGGACCGTTCAAAAAAAACGGCACATCACTGCCAAGCCAAGCCGCTATAGAGAATAATTTATTCCCAGCCACCGGCTGTTGATAAAGCCTGTTCAAAGCTAAAAGTGTCGCGGCCGCATCACTGCTCGCCCCGCCAAGACCTGAACCGGCCGGGATATTTTTTGTAAGGGTTATCTTAATAGAAGGCTCTTTATTGATGGTTTTATAAAATAAATCAGATGCCTTATAAACAAGATTATCCTGACCAGCCGGAGAACAAAGACCATTACAAACAAGTTCAATCCCTTTTACCCTGCCGGATTCAAAAACCAACTCATCATAAAACGTAATCTTCGCCATCAGCGTTTCTATGTTGTGAAAACCATCGGGTCTTTTATCAGCAACCAGAAGATAAAGATTGATTTTAGCAGGCGCCCTTGCGAGCAAAGCATCGTTTACAAACTCAAATTGTGGTTTAGAATATTTTTCTGCCATATTGTTTTATTTGTCCGGTTGAGGTAAAAAATGAATCATTAGTTCTTTGTCGCCAACCGTTATATTATCAATTCTATGCTTTCGATGATTAAGTAAAAACACCGGTTTTATTCTACGGTTGGCAAACGATGCCTCATTAAAATCACCAATGTCTAATTTGTTTATAAACCCGACAAGTCCTTCAAGAACTTTCCTTTTTATAGCTTCACCGGCATAAGGAATCCGGCTCTGGCCTAATTCTACTTGAGCCCCTTTAAGAAAAAAATATCCTTCTCTGTCTATATGCGGTTTTAAAACAAGAGTTACTATAAAATCAATTCCACAATAAACCGTTTTGCCCGTCAGCAATATCCTGCTTCTTTTAAAAGTAATGCTTAAATCCGACAGATTCGCCTGCCGCAAGCTGTCAGCATTAATATGTCTTACGATGATATCATTGATACCCGCCTCGGAAATCACAAGGTCAAACGGCTGACCATACTGCGATTTATTGTGGAGTTGCGGCAGCATATAATTGGTCAGATATTGACTCATATTCCCGTCGGTTATAAATTTGACGGGTCTATAATGCGGCGGATTTCTGAAAAGCCCGTCAATCCAAAGCACCAACAATAGACCTATCAGGCTGGTTGACAAAACAACAGCCGATTTGACTTTGGGGTTTTTGAAACTTTGCTTTACTGCCTCGAAATCCAAATAATTTTTCATTACTTTCTTGCCAAAATGATTTTTGTGCTTATAGTGTTCTATTCTATATAATATATCCGCCGCAGGCGGACAAGAATCAGAACAGTATCTTATCGGAAAGGATTATAATGGCAAGTCATTTTGCAGACCGGGTTTGTCAGGCCGTCAAAAGTAAAAAGACCGCTTTGACAGTCGGTCTCGACCCTGTTTATTCTCACCTGCCCGGCGCGATACGCAACAAGAAAGGCCTCGACGATGCCAAAAGTGTTACATCGGCAGTCGATGCTGTTTTTGAATTTAGTTTGAAGGTTTTGCGGATAGTCGCTCCGCTTGTGCCTGCCGTTAAACTGAATATTGCTTTTTTCGAAAGATATTTATGGGAAGGCGTTGAATGTTATTACTCACTCGTCAGTGAAGCAAACGAGCTTGACCTTGAGGTAATCGGCGACGTCAAGCGCGGCGACATCGGTCATACAACTGAAAGCTACGCACTGGCTCATCTGCAAAATCCGGAACTTGTAGGTTTGGAGGATATACTCGCGCCGGATGCAATTACTATAAATGGTTTTGCCGGTTCTGAAGGAATAACTCCATTTGCCCAAATCGCCGACAAACAGGGCAAAGGCGTTTTCGTCTGGGTCCGCGCCAGCAACCCTTCGGCAGCAGCGATTCAGGATTTCGCCGATTCAAACGGCATAAAAATGTATGAAAAGCTTGCCGAGATTGTCGCTGAAATCGCAAATCAAAAACAGAGAATCGGCAAGTGCGGTTACAGTAATATTGGTATGGTTGTCGGCGGAACAAGCGGCGAGCAGTCAATCGCACTTCGCAAAAAATACGATAAGATTATTTTTTTAGTGCCCGGTTTTGGCGCTCAGGGTGCATCGGCCACGGATTGTATGCAATTCTGCAAACGGGACGGCACAGGCGCTCTCATTAATGCCTCAAGGTCCATAATCTACGCTTATGAAAATGAAAAATACAGCCAACAATTCGGCGACAACTGGGGAAAATGTATAGAACAAGCTGTGACTGACGCAAAGGTTGAACTGGCCAAAGCAGCACAATAAAAAAAATGAATGCAGATTTTCTCAAAGGCAAATCTGTTCTTATAATGGGGCTTGGCGTATTTGGCGGTGGTGTTGACTGTGCAAAATTTGCCTCCCGGCTGGCAAAAAAGGTTATCATAACCGACAAGGCCGATGGAAAAAAACTCGTCGATTCAATAAAAGAGCTTCAAAATTCCAAAAACATTGAGTTTCACCTTGCCGGCCATAACACAGAGAACTTTACACAGGCTGATGTAATTATTGTTAACCCCGCCGTTGATGAAGCAAATCCTTACATCGAGGCGGCAAAAAGCAAAAACAAACTCATAACATCTCAGATGGAAATCTTCTTCCAGCTCTGCCGGGCAAAAATTGTCGCAATCACCGGCTCAAACGGCAAAAGCACAACCGCCGCTCTTACGGCACACCTACTTAAAAATATAAAATACGGCGAAGTATTTCTTAGCGGCAATATCGGCAATCTGCCCCTGCTTGAAAGTCTTGACAGCATTAAAAAAAATGACCTGGTTGTGCTTGAGATATCAAGCTTTCAGCTTGAACAACTGGCCCGCATAAAAAAATCACCTTTCATCGGCTGTATTACAAATATCGCTCCCAATCACTTAGACAGGCACAAAACGATGGAAAACTATTGTAATGCAAAGGAAAATATCTTTCGTTTTCAAAAAAGCGGTGATGTTGCCGTATTAAATGCCTACGATGAAAAATGCCTCGAATGGTTCAAAAAATACAAAAAGACAGACCGCAAATGTTATCTGTTCGACAGGGAAAAACTTGACGGCAGATTGACAAGTGTTTTCAAACTGCCCGGCAGGGCCAACAGGGAAAATCTCGCGGCAGCGGTAACAATAGCTCATCATTTCGGTTTAACCGATGAGCAGTTAATAGAGCCGACAGGCAGTTTTGTTTCCCTGCCTCACCGACTCCAGCTTGTCGCAGCAATCAACGGTGTAAGATATTACAATGATTCGATAGCAACGACGCCTGAAAGCACGGTTGTAGGCATTAAGGCATTCAGCGAACCAAAGATTTTAATCGCCGGCGGCTATGATAAAGGTCTGGATTTTGACAAAATGGCAGAGGCTGTCAGCGATAAATTAAAGGCGTTGATTCTAATAGGCCAAACGGCCGATAAAATTGAACGGTCTTTCAGAAAGACCGGTAAACCGGCGACGATTTATCAGGCCGGCTCGCTCGCCGAGGCGGTAAAGAAATCAGCAGAAATATCCGCTGCCGGCGATATAGTCCTGTTAAGTCCCGCTTGTGCAAGCTACGATATGTTCGTAAATTTCGTTCAGAGGGGAAATATGTTTGCCCAGCTCGTAAAACAGCTTTAAACAAGCGCAAAAAAGGGACCAGATGTTCTGGTCCCTTTTGGCCGGTGTTTGTACTTTAAATTTAATTTTGCATCTGCGCCAAACCCAGCTAAGTTAAATATAACAAAAACGCCCCGCCAGGTCAAGAAAAAACAGCTATTTCTGCCTTTAAAGATACTTATATTCCTCCAATTATGGGACATTCGTCTTATGTGGCTTTTCTGCTGCAACATCTGGCCGCAGTCAAAACAGTGTTTTTGGAACACCATTAAGACCTCCAAAAAAAAGATGATTTTTCACCCCTGCTTTTGTTAAGGCTTATCCAGCTTTTGACGAACTTTAACTATCAAATTAAAAGGAGACGACAGATGAATAAACAAACAGCCGAGCGACGCAGGGAGAAACGCTTAAACTACCACTGGCCTGTCTGGTATGCCGAGGATTTTAATGATATCTTATCACAGGGACAAATGTTTGACCTGTCCAGCAATAGTGCAGCTTTTACCTGTTATGCAGATTCCTGTCCCTACGAAGGACAATACATTACCACAAGATTCAGTGTGCCTCGCTATGGTCAGGATAACGCATTTGACCTTGAAAACTGCATAAGAAGCGGCTTTGTCTATAGAATAGAAAATATCAGCCCTTATATGAGGAAAGTCGTTCTGCAGTTCGCAGAACCACTTGGTTTCAAGCCCGGTGAACAGAAAGAAAATCAACCGGCCGGTGAGCATGAAACCATAAAAGCATAGCCTAAATATTTACTCTCCGCGGCGATACCCATACCGCCGTTCCAAAAACGATACGACCCGAGAACCCATATTCCATAAACTTTTCATATAAAAGACCGCCTCTGTCGGCAAATCCTTAAATACGCCGTTATTTTCTGGAAATCTGAGCGACAATATTTATACTCATTGTTTCTTCCGAGATAAAATAACTCAAATTAGGGCATGGGCTTAAAATGGAGCTGATAAAACAAATTAAAGAGGCCGAAAACAAGGCAAAAGAACTCGTGGAAGATGCGCAAAAATCCACGTCCGAAAGCATCGAAAACACAAAACAGGAACACAACCACCGGCTTGAGCAGGCCGCCCGGCAGCGGAAAGAGGCTATCGCACAAGCCCAGTCGCAGGCTGAAAAGGCAGGTGCCGCTGAGGCTGAACAACTAAGAAAACAATCAGCCCTGAAAAGAAAGGAACTTGCGGAAAAGGCTACGGCGAAAATGGAGATGGCAGTAAAAACGGTGATTGAGTTTATAAAGAAACAGGGGTAATTCCAAAATTTTGATTTTTTAAACCAATGGCCATAGTACAAATGAAAAAAATCATAATCGCCAGCTTCAGAGATGAGGCAGGCGAGCTTCTTGAAGAGCTGCAACAGGCAGGCATAATGCAGGTGCTTGATGCCCAGCGAGCCCTCATCAGCAAAGACAGTCCCGAACTACAGGGCCCCGCCCAGCGGCCGCCCTCGGCTTCGCCGCGAGGCGAGCGGCAGATTGAGGAAAGACTGGAAAAGCTCGAACGGGCTATCGACTTTTTGAATGGATATGCCGAGAAAAAGACCGGCCTGGCAGCAGCACTCGCACCGAAAGCCGTTATCGACCGCAGTCACTTTACAAAAATCACAAGCAGCGAAACCGCAATGGACAGGCTCGAAGCCTGCCGGAAACTGCAGCGGAAAATAAACAGCCTCAAAACGGAAATTGAAAACCTCTCGGCACAGATACAGCATCTTGGCCCATGGCAGAAGCTAACAACGCCGCTGGAAGAAATCGACAGGCTGCAGAAAACCACTGTTTTAGCAGGTTTTCTGTCTATGAAAAATACAATTGAAGCAGAAAAAAATCTTTCAGACCTGGCTGCTATCGAACGTATCGGAAGCCACAACAATTCTATTGCCTGCATAATTGTATGTTTTAGAGAAAATATACAGGATGTTCATAAGATTCTGCGAGGTCTTGAATTTGAAGTAGTCGGCTTTACAGGACTGAAAGGTTCTGCAGACAAACTTATAAAAGAATACCGGAAAAAACTGACGGATGTCCAAAGCGAATTGGCCGATGCCCAAAAAGAGGCGAGAACATCAAGCAAAGAAACAATCAACCTGCAGATACTGGCGGACTACTACCGAAACCTGCTGAATCGGCAGAAAACTCAACTGACCTCACCGCAAACCGAACAGGCTGTCATTTTTGAAGGGTGGGTTAAAAAACGGCAGTTAAAACTGCTTGAAAAGATTGTTTCCAAATTTAGCGCAAGCAGCATAATAGCAACCGAACCGGCAAAAGACGAACCGGTTCCGGTTGAGATAGAGAACAACAGAGCCATAAGTCCCTTTGAAACAATAACGAGGCTGTATGGAATGCCACGGCAGACAAGCGTTGACCCGACGGTTTTTCTCGCGCCTTTTTTCGCGATATTCTTCGGATTATGCGTATCAGATGTCGGTTACGGCCTTATACTGGCGGCGTTTCTATGGTGGATGTTAAAGAAAATGCAGGCCGGCAAAAAGGCTGTAATACTTTTTCTAATATGCAGTTTCACAACGATACTGGGCGGCATAATAACAGGAAGCTGGTTTGCTGATACATTCACGGCCTTGATACCTCAGCAAAGCAAACTATACATCAGCCTCAATGCAATCCGTGAAAAGCTAATGCTGTTTGACCCAATGAAAGAACCGCTAATTTTTATCGTTTTATCTCTGGCTCTCGGATATATCCAGATAATGTTCGGGTTATGCATAGCACTTATAAATAATCTGTTGAGCAAAAACTTCATAGCTGCCGTTTGCGACCAGTTTATCTGGCTTATATTTCTCAATAGCTTTGTTGTTTTAGGTCTTGCCAAGGGAAATATTATTCCCGCTTATTTTGGCACAATAAGCATACCGCTTGCCATAATTTGCGCACTGATAATATTGCTTTTCGCTGTCCGCCATGGCCCTTGGATTGGACGGCTCGGAATGGGCTTATTTCAACTGTTCAGTACCGTATTTTATCTTGGGGATATTCTCAGTTATGTTCGTCTTATGGCGTTAGGGATGGTAAGCGCAGGGTTCGGCATGGCCATCAATGTTCTTGTCAAAATACTGATGGATGTCCCCTATGTCGGTTATATACTCGGCGGCATTTTATTCGTAGCCGGGCATACGACTAATCTGGCTCTTTCGTTTCTTGGTGCGTTTGTACACTCATTGCGATTGCAGTTTGTGGAGTTTTTCCCGAAATTCTTCATCGGCGGCGGTATGGATTTTCGGCCTCTCCACAAGGAATACAAACATATAGTAATAAAGGGATAACCGGACATTTTAGAAAAAACTTGTAGAAAGAAAGGGAATAACAATGTTGGAAAATTTGGGTTTAACTTATGCCTTAACCGGCGCAGCAGTGGCAACATTTCTTGCTGGTATCGGCTCTTCCGTCGGTCTGTGTATTGCAGCACGCGCTGCCGGCGGTGTTCTGAGTGAAAAGCCGGAACGTTACGGCTCGCTGATGTTAATGGTGCTGTTGCCAAGCACCCAGGGAATTTACGGCTTTGTAATTGCAATTTACGTGATGGTAAAACTAAACATCATAGGCGGTAATCCTACAGCCATTGCACCGGTTCAGGGACTTGAGATACTTGCATCCTGCCTGGCAGTGGCCGTAGCAGGCCTGATAAGCGGTATTCAACAGGGCAAGGCCTGCGCAAGCGGAATCATAATGACTGCCAAACAACCGGAAATGTCGGTCAAAGCCGGCGTACTCTATGCTGCAATGATCGAGTTTTATGCAATTCTGGGCTTCCTGATTTCATTTCTACTGCTGCTGGGAATCAAGGTGGCATAACAGGCGGCTGTCGGCGTATGATTTTACTATAGGCGAATAATTATGGATGCAAATCAGGTAGTACAAAAGATTTTAACTGAGGCAAAGGCCGAGGCGGACAAAATAAAAGCCGAGGCGGACGAAAAGATAAAAGTCATCAAGGCCACCAACGAAGAAGAACTGTCAAAATACCAACAGGAAACCGACAGGCTGGCCCATAATGCAGGCGAGAAAGAAAAGGCCAGAGTCCTCGCCGCCGCCAGAATTGCCATCGCAAAGGAAATAACCGAAACCAAAAGAAAACTGCTCGATGCGGTAATTGAAAAGGCAGGGCAAAAAATCAAAAGCCTCGATGACGGCCAATATCTGGCGATTATGGAAGGTCTTATACTGCGCTGCGTAAAGACCGGCGACGAAGAGATCGTTATAGGCAAAAATGAAAAACGCATCAATGAAGATTTCATCGGCAATATCAACCGGAAACGTGCCGGCAACGGCAAAGGAAAACTCCGCCTGGCCTCCGATAGAGCCGATATTGAGGCAGGATTTATACTGAGGCAAAAAAAGGTGCGGGTCAACGCAGGTCTTGACATGCTGCTTAAAGCGGCCGGCGAGCAGCTTGAAGGAAAACTGGCCGAGCAACTGTTCGGATAAAAAATATGGTTACTTTTGCAGAACAACCTTTGCTGTATTTCAATTTGTATCCGCCAACAGGGGATTGCGATTGGCGGTACATGTTTGCCGCTGCGCAGGTCAGGTCTCTGGAAGACAGGATGCTTACACCGCAGCTATTGGCGGAACTGACAAATACAAAAGATATAACCGAACTTACTGAAATGCTTGCGGGAACCGAATATGCCGTCTCGCCGCAGGTGATTGACTCGGATATGGAACAAATGCTTTCTCAGAGACGAATGGAAACCAGAAGGCTTTTTGAGCAATTAATAGCTGATGATAAAATTATACAACTGTTTCGGGCAAGGACTGATTTTGCCAATATGCGTCTTGCCGTCAGGAGGCTTGTCCTCAAAAGGCCGCTGGGCGACGATTACTGCCAGGATGGAAACGTACCGAAGGACGCGTTTGAGCAGATATTTGAGCAGGAAAATTACAGCGGCCTGCCGAAATATTTTCAGCAAGGGGTTGAAGCGGGCGTAGTCGGATACTACAAAAATAAAAATGCTCGCGATATAGACCTGGAAATCGACAAAGTCGAGGCCGATTTTATGCTGGAATTTTCCGCTGATATCGGCAGCGGTTTCCTGACGGAACTGTTTAGAATGCAGATTGATTTGACGAATATACGGACAATAATGAGAATGAAATTTGCCGACCTGCAGGATACGGACGCTTTTCCCACAGGCGGATATATCGAAAAATCGAGACTTATCCAGTGTCTTGACACAGGATATGAAGCCTTGGCACAACATTTTTATGCAACGCCTTATTATCATCTTATCGAGGTTAGTGTAAATTATCTGGAGAAGGAAAATTCTTTCCTGAAGCTTGAAGCCGTCTGTGATGAGCATCTGCTTGGATTCCTGAAAACAACCAGATATATAACGGCAGGAACTCAGCCTATTATTGCATATCTGTTTGCCAAAGAGCACGAAATAAGAATGGTAAGAATGGTTCTTGCCTGTAAAAAAGCTGAAATTGAGCCAAAAGTAATTCATGACAGGATTGTTGTCTGATTATGCAGGGAAAAGTCGCAATATTTGGCAGTGCTGATTTTGTTATGCCTTATTCGGCCCTGGGAGCCGATACCTTCGCGGTCGAACAAAAGGCTGAGCAAATAATTCAATCAGCCGAAAAAATAGCCGCTGAAAAATATGCGGTTATAATCGTAGCGGAGAACATTGCGCAAAAGGCCGACGAAGTTTTCAGACAGTTCCGCACGAAAACAATGCCTTGTGTCCTTGTTGTGCCGTTCACGACAGAATCAAAGGGCTTTGCCGTTGAAAGTTTGGCACGGCTTTTAAAATTTGCCACAGGAATAAATATCTCACAGAGTACATAGAATCTTCAGGATAAAATATGGCCCAACCAAAAACAGGAACGATAGTTAAAGTTACAGGACCTGTTGTCGTAGCTGAAGGAATGCTCGGCTCACGAATGTACGACGTTGTCAGAGTCAGCAGGCACAATCTTATCGGAGAAATCGTCGAGCTGGCAGGTGATACGGCAAGCATCCAGGTTTATGAAGACACTGTCAGCATCGGCCCGGGCCAGCCAGTCACCGATACGGGCGCCCCGCTGAGTGTAGAGCTCGGCCCGGGTCTGATAGGAAGCATTTATGACGGCATTCAAAGACCTCTTGACCAGTTATATAAAACGCAGGGCGACTATATTCTGCGAGGTAGCGAGCTGCCAGGCCTGGACAGGAAAAAGAAATGGCATTTCAAGCCCGTTATTAAAAATGGAACTGAAGTTTCAGGCGGTGATATAATCGGCCAGGTTCAGGAAACTGAGCTTCTGCTGCACAAAATTATGATACCGGCAGGTATAAACGGCAAGATTGAAGGCCTGTCCGAAGGCGAATTTACGGTCGAACAGAAAATTGCACAGGTTACATCGACGGATGGGAAAAAACATGAAATCACAATGATGCAGAAATGGCCTGTTCGCCAGGGCCGAGCGATAAAACAGAGGCTCGCACCAAATATAATTCTCCAGACCGGCCAGCGGGTAATCGATACCTTTTTCCCTTTAGCCAAAGGCGGCACGGCCTGCATACCGGGTCCTTTCGGCTCAGGCAAAACCGTTGTGCAGCACCAGCTTTCAAAATGGGTCGATGCAGATGTAGTGGTCTATGTCGGCTGCGGCGAAAGAGGCAACGAAATGACCGATGTGCTGATGGAATTCCCGCATCTGAAAGACCCCCGCAGCGGCCAGCCTTTGATGAAACGCTCGGTTCTCATCGCCAACACTTCAAATATGCCCGTAGCTGCAAGAGAAGCCTCCGTCTATACAGGTATAACCATAGCGGAGTATTTTCGCGATATGGGTTATAGCGTAGCTCTTATGGCGGATTCCACAAGCCGATGGGCTGAGGCGATGAGGGAAATATCGGCAAGACTGGAAGAAATGCCCGCTGAGGAAGGCTATCCTGCCTACCTGGCCGCCAGAGCCGCCTCTTTTTATGAACGGGCAGGCAGAACGGACTGCATAGGCAAACCTCAGCGCCAAGGCATGCTTTCTATAATAGGAGCGGTAAGCCCACCAGGCGGCGATTTGTCGGATTCGGTCGTGCAGGCTACTCTGCACGTTACCAAGGTCTTCTGGTCGCTGGTCGGCAAACTTGCTTACCAGAGGCATTTTCCCGCTATCGACTGGCTGACAAGCTACTCATTCTATAAACAATATCTCGCCGACAGCTTCAAAGACAAGGAAAAGGGGCAGGAAATGACAACCCTTACTCAGGAAGCGATGAGCCTGCTGGAACAGGAGGCACAGCTTGCCGAAATCGTAAGGCTTGTCGGCTCTGAATCGATAAGTCCTGCCGATAGAATGACGCTCCAGACTGCGAAAAGCATCCGTGAAGATTTTCTGCATCAGAACGCATTTCACGAAATCGACACATACACATCGATGGAAAAGCAGTTCGAAATGCTAAAAACCATACTTTATTTTCACAAAAAAGGCCTCGAGGCCGTCGAAAAAGACATTGACACGGAAGCGATTTTTAAACTTGCCGTTACCGAGGACATCGCGCGGGCAAAATATGTGCCGGAAAACCAGATGGAAACAATTGCAAAAATACGAAGCAAAATAGACGAAGAATTCAAGACTTTACAGAGCAGTTAAAAGAATTACAGGAGTAATGCATGCTTAAGGAATATCAAACTGTAAAGAGTATAAGCGGGCCCTTAATTCTGGTTGAATCCGTCGATGAGGCACGCTTTGGCGAAATGGTCGAGATAGAGCTTGGCGACGGCCCAATACGTCACGCCCAGATTTTGCAGGTCGAACGGGACAAGGTGCTCGTACAGGTCTTCGAAGGTACGGAAGGCATTGACGTAGATTCTGTAACTGTAAGGATACTGGGCAGGCCGCAGCAGCTTGCCGTCTCGCCTGATATTCTCGGCAGGGTCTTTAACGGCATCGGCCAGCCAAAAGACGGCGGGCCCAGAATAATCGCTGAAAAACTCCTTAACATAAACGGCAACCCAATCAATCCTTACAGCAGAGATTACCCAAATGAATTTATCCAGACCGGCATATCAACGAT
Source organism: uncultured Planctomycetaceae bacterium (assembly GCA_964619675.1). Classification (GTDB taxonomy): domain Bacteria; phylum Planctomycetota; class Phycisphaerae; order Sedimentisphaerales; family UBA12454; genus JAPLMW01. The sequence continues at coordinate 34,374 of CAZUEO010000006.1, forward strand.
TGACGGCCTAAATCCGCTCGTTCGCGGCCAAAAGCTGCCGGTGTTCAGCGGTTCAGGCCTGCCGCACGACGAATTAACCGCTCAGATTGCCAGGCAGGCAACTGTGCTCGGCAAAGGCGAGCAATTTGCCGTTGTCTTTGCCGCAATGGGCATAACATTCGAAGCGGCTCAGTTCTTTATCGATGACCTTGCAAACACCGGCGCAATAGAAAGAGCCGTAATGTTCATTAATCTTGCCAACGACCCTGCAATCGAAAGAATCGCTGCCCCGAGAGTCGCTTTTACTGCGGCAGAATATCTCGCATTCGATAAAGATATGCACGTACTGGTTATTCTTAACGATATGACAAACTACTGCGAAGCATTGCGGCAGGTTAGCGCTGCAAGAAAGGAGGTGCCGGGCAGAAGAGGTTACCCGGGCTATCTTTATACCGACCTTGCGATGATTTACGAGCGGGCAGGAAGAATCAAGAATAAAAAAGGCTCGATAACGCTGGTGCCGGTCTTGACAATGCCTGAAGACGATAAAACCCATCCCGTTCCCGATTTGACAGGCTATATTACCGAAGGCCAGATAATCCTTTCTCGCTCTCTGCACCGCAAGGCCGTCGCACCGCCGGTTGATGTCCTGCCGAGCCTTTCAAGACTTAAAGACAAGGGTATCGGTAAAGACAAGACACGTGAAGACCATGCCGATTTGTATAATCAGCTTTATGCAGCTTATGCCCGCGGCAAGGAATGTCAGGAACTTGCAACAATTCTCGGCGCAGCCGCCCTTTCGGAAGAAGACAAAAAATATATGACATTCGCGGATGAATTTGAAAAACGCTATATTTCACAGGGCTACCACGAAAACAGAACTATCGAGCAGACTCTTGACCTCGGCTGGGAGCTGTTAAGTATGTTCGAAGATACCCAACTGAAGCGAATTCGCGTCGAGTTCATCAAAAAATATATGCCGAAGTACCGGAAAAAGTCCTGATGCAAACAAACATTAACGCCACAAGAATGGAACTGCTCTTGCTGCGAAGGCGAGTTGCGCTTGCGGTAAGAGGCCATAGACTGCTGAGCGAAAAAAGAGATGAAATCTCAAGACAGTTGATACAGATATCAAAACAGCTCGGCTCATTAAGAAAGGAAATTGAAAGCCGGCTCATCGAGGCATCCAGACGATTTGTAATGGCAAGAGCCATAATGGAGCCTGAAAATGTAAAATCGGCAATGGAAGTTGCAGGCAGAAAATTTAGTCTTGCTCTAAGCTTTGCCAATATAATGAGCGTGAAGGTCCCGAAATTCGCCGGCCAGAGCGAAGGTGAAATAATCAATTATGGTTTTTGGTCAACCAGCGGCGAACTCGACATAGCTCTTAAAAGGCTGGAAAAAGTTTTTGACAGGCTCATCGAGCTTGCCGAAAAGGAAAAACAGGCACAGCTTCTGGCCGATGAACTGCAGAAAACAAGGCGCAGAGTAAACGTTCTTGAGCACGTCGTCATCCCCGAAATGCAGCAGACGATTCGATTTATATACGACAAGCTCGCCGAGGTCGAACGCGACAACATAAGCAGACTTATGAAGATTACCGAGATGATAAGGTCGATTTGAACCCCGATTTGGCTTTACAATGCCGGCAAATTTGCCTGTTGCTTGGCACATATACGGATTATAATACCTGTATGGCAGATACAGAAAGCCCCAAGACTATAAAACCAGTTCCAAAATCACTTATAACCGCAGGACCCACTCTGCACTACAGCCATGCAAACGTAAACAGTTGTTATTTCCTTGCGGTTTGTGTGTATTATGCCGCTGCAGTTTTCTGCGCCAAGCTTCTGACCGGCCGGCTCATTTCCTGCTGGGGTCCGCTTTATCTCGAAAAATTCATTATAAGTCCTTTGAGCATTTTTGAATATCCCGCCCAGATATTTGTACTCGGACTTCTTTTCGGAATCCTTATCGCTGTCCCGATTCTCGCCTCGCAGCTTATGAGTTTCAAATACAGCATCTTGTTTATCCTTACGCTGTCCTTCATAGCAGGTTTGCCGGCCCTGGCGGCCTGTGTCCTGATTGGGGCATTTGCCGCGGCATTAAGACCTTTGCGATTCAGGTCGCGATACATCGCCTTCGTTTTGTGCAGTTCACCTGTATTTATATATTTCGCACTTTTCGGCGGAGCAAAAAACACCGACAGTATCCGATGGGCACTGTCTTATACGCCGTGGTTCTACGGTCTGCTTAACGCCCTTGTAATTGCTGCCTTTGTTCTGGTGATAGGTCACTTTACCCGCTACAGACCGGGCCTGATATGGAGCATTGTCGCCTGTTTCCTTATTGTAACCATAATCTTTTTTCATAATACAATCAACCTTTCCGAACTTGACTACCAGCTTCACATCGCAAAGAACAACCCAGAAACAGTTCAGGAATTTCAGGACCACAGCATAATCGCCGCACTCGACCACACCGTTATGAGCAATGAAAGCAGAAGTTATTTTCAGCCGCCTTTTTATCCCGCCGAACCAATAGCCCTAAGAGCGGTTTTAAAAAAGGAGATTCAGAATAGACTAATGCACGACCGCTGGCCGGAATGGTTCAATGTCCCGCCTGAGCTGAGATACCAGGAAAAAAAACAGCAGCTTCTAAAACAATACGACTATTTTATAAATCCTCCGAAGCAATGGTGGAAGCCCGCTTTTATTCACAGGGCTTTTCTGAAAAGCAGGGTCAGAATAAACCGTATGCCGATAGCACTTTACTACAAGGCAATGTTGAGCGAGCTGGCGCCGGAGCTGAACATCCTCGGCGAAAAGGAAATACTGCATTTTTATAACGACTATCCGCATAAGGAGAATCTGCCGATTTGGCATAGACTTTTCTTCGAATATCCCGACAGCACGGAATCCATTGAAGCCCGCTGGCGAAGAGCCGTTCATTTGGCAGGTATGGAGCGATTTTCCTCTGCCCGCGAACTTATAGACCAGGGACTTGATATGATAGAGAAAAAATCTGCTGCGGTAACAAGTGCCTCTGCAGATGAAACTGAAAAAATCTTCCGAAAACCTCAGACGACCATTATCACGGAATTCGAGCTCAAAAAAATCAAAAGAAAGCTCCAGTACCTGCGCAATTTAATAAGCAGTGAAAATCTCGGCTCGCCTCGGCACGTCGAAGGCGAGACGGGCAGCGATACGCAAACCGCCCATCTGCTCGCACAGTTTATACTTCTCAACACTCATGACCCGTTCTTCAGGCTGCAGCTTGACAACCTCCTGGTACAAACGACAGACAAAAGTCCTATCGCCGACAACATATTACTCTCGCAAATCATGCTTACTCCGGATGCAGTTTTAAGACAGCAGCGTCTCGGCCAGCTTGCAAAAAATTACGCAGGCACTGATGGCGGCATACAGGCAAAATTCGAACAGGCCTGCCTGAAACTGGCCATCTGGAAAGAACACGGCTTGAGCGAGGCAGAAAAGGAAAAATACCTGACCGAAGCAAGAAATGACCTTGAGGATTTCCTCAAAAACCACCCCGACAGCATATTCGCCCAGCAGGCCCGCGAAAAACTCTCCACTATGCCCGTCCATTGACAAATTCGCCTGTTTTACCTAATTTGACTTTGCCCCGGATTTTTAGTATAATACACTGATATATTATATCAGGGCACATAGCCGAAAATGCAAAGCAGGATAACCATAGACACATCCAATAAGGACGGAAAAATATTGCTGATAGGCCGGGTCGAAAAAACGACCGTTGACACCTCACAATGTGCCTCCATACAGTTTCATACCCGTCCAAATATGTCCGATGCCATTGCCACAGCATCAACAAATCAATTCGATGTCATAGCAGTAATCCCGGATGACTTCAATGCAAACCTTGTCTCATCGCTGGCGACACTTAGAAAAATAAACCCCAAATCAAAAATTCTCCTGTTGGCTCAAATGTGGCAGGAGCCGAAGGCAATCGAACTTTCAGCCTCTGCCCATAACGGAGCAAAACTCGCCGATGATTACTATATCCTGCCTGTCAGTTTCACGACAAAAAAAACTGATGCGCAACAATCGACAAAAATTATACCTGATACGGAACTGATACAGCAGCAGCGGCAGCGGATTGAAATACTTGAAAAACTTGTAATGGAAGATGAGCTTACCGGCGTCAAAAACAGAAGGTTCGCCAGGGAATTTTTGCGGCAGATTACCGCCCACGCCGGTCAGGAGTCTCTGCAGGTTACGCTGCTCATTTTCGACATAGACAATTTCAAGCAGTATAACGACCTTTACGGCCATCCGGTCGGCGACAATATTCTCAAACAGGCCGCCGTTTTAATGCAGAAGTGCTGCAGAAAACAGGACATTGTCGCCAGAATAGGCGGAGATGAATTTGCCGTTGTATTCTGGAATCTGCCTGCAGGCAGGGCCGTAGCTCTCGATACCGGCACAAAAGCAGAAAGAAGGCGTATTGAGAGCGAGCATCCGAAACAGGTAATAAATATCTGCGACAGATTCAGAAGGGAGCTTAACAAAACCGACCTTCCCGCACTCGGCGCGGAAGGCAAAGGCATACTGGCCATAAGCGGCGGCCTGGCAACTTTCCCCCGCGACGGCTCAACAGTAGAGGAGCTTTTTGCCCAGGCCGACAATGCCCTGCTGGAAGCAAAACGCAGTGGTAAAAACCGCGTCTATCTCATCGGCAGGGAAAACAATCATCAGCAAGTCTGACAACTTCTGTCGGCCCTGTAAGCTTGTACCTGATGCCCCGCCATTTTATTGTCCTGCCGAACGATGAAGAAATAATACAGACTAATAAAACCAGCGACCATAACGGACTGCCGATAATATCAGCCGCTGCCGCAACCTTCATTTTTGCAGCCTCTGCCGCCAGAAGTCTGAAAATCATTATCTGTCTTAAAAAGGCTCTTGTTATCTGTCCTGCAAAAAAAACAATCGCCGCTGCGAGAAAGACATACCAATACTCTGAGCCGGTAAGGTATGAAAAAACTGCCAATGCCGTAAAACCCCACAGCCCTATGACTGAAAATACGCTGCTTACAAGACCAAACCACCATGTCCCCGGTACAGTAACTCTTGTAATAACAAACTGGCGTCTTACAAATTCAAAAAGACTGCACCAGTTGGTCTGTTCAAAAGAAGCGACAATACAGCCGGGCACAAAAATGACTTTAAGTTTCGCTTTCTTGACCTCCCTTGTCAGTGTTAAATCATCGCTTACCGCATTTTGCCAGATTTTGTCTATGCCAAGCTTCTTAAAAGTGCCAACACGCAGGGCCATTGAGCCGCCCCAGGCACAATTGAATAACGTAGGCCCCAGAAGTTGAGCAACCTTGGCATTCATCGCGGACAGTGCCAGCGTTGCTAAATTGTTCTTCAGCGGTACATACCAGCGATAGCCGGTTGAGGCGCCGTGCTTGGTCTTTCGCAGCGGATAGACAAGAAAGCTCAGCCAATCCCGGCGGACGCAGGCATCCGAATCGGCAAATGCGAAAACTTCAACATCTCTTTCAGCGTTTCTGCACGCATAAAGCAGGTTGTGCAGTTTCTGGCTGCCGTCTTTTGCCAGGCCGGCTACAAGAACTCTTGTCTTAAACGCTTTTGTCTGGTTTCCGAATCGCTCTTTAAGACTAAGCAGCCGGTTATAAGCCGCATCTTCGCAGCTCTCGACTACGAACACCAGTTCGAAATTGTCATAATCAAGCTCGTGAAAAGAACCGATATTTTTGTCAAAAGCTGTGTCGATTCCCTTGCACGGCACAATCAATGCGACCCTGGGACGATAGGAAGTATGCTTTCTGGCAAACTTTTGCAGAACATATCTGTAGTGTTGAAAAATCTGAAAAACAAATAAAACCTGTATCACAATGGAAGCTATCGTTATTGCATACAAAACTGTCATATCTCGCCGAGCCCTTAACCAATACTTGCAAGCGGTACAAGAGAATCTGTCAATTCTTTTATCGTGTATTGAGAATCCAGCCTGATATGCAGCATGTGGCCGTGATTATGCTGTGAATCAACAATAATCAAGTTCTGATTATTACTCATCCAGCCGGTTTCCTGAATCTGATGACCAAGCACAAACAAATCAACGTCGAGCTGTTGTGCAAGAAATTTAAGGGTTTTGCCGCTGTGCCCTCTGCCCCAGGTCAAAAGATAAGCGGAATTAGGCCTGACTATATCGTTGATTTTCAGCTTCCTGTGGAAGATTGAAAAGTCAAATTTTTCAACCATCCTGTCGGAAGGCAGCGAATGCGAAATCCATATCCGGTTGGGACACCTGACCGCCAGAGGCTGTGAAAAAAGAAATCTCTCCATCGCACTTTCCACATCCTTTGTCTGGCTGCCGAAATATCTCTGCATTGCGGCACGCATCGCAGCGTTCATCTCCTTGCCGCCTTTCATAACATCACTGTTGCTTATAAAAGCAGTATCATGATTTGCAAGGATGAAGTGTATTCTATCGGGGAAATCTGCCTTGAGCTTTGCGGCATCGACCAGCAGTTCAAACGACAAACATCCCCCTTTCTCATCTTCCGGCCCACCATGTATTATTTCCTGCAGAACAAGATGCCTGTCCGGGTTTTTATCCAATGCGGCATAGGCTACTATCCGCTCGAAATTGCGCCGATGGCCGTGAATATCACCGGCAATAACCAAATCGCCGCTATCCGGCAGAACTACCAGATTATGCTGTCGATACCGGTCGTTTTCATTAGCCTTAATACCGGCCTCCAGCAATTCTATAATGTCGTTTGCCATTACTGATTCCGGATTTTTTTGGCAAAAATACTGTGAATCAGAAGGTCGAGTCTGGAAATAATCTCGGCCATTGAAGACGGTCTTTTTTCCGGCTCTTCCCTTACACAGTCCATAACAAGATTTGAAACGCCTATTGGTATCCTTCGGCGGAGCTGATGTGGAGTGGGAAACTGGCGCTGACCGAGCATTGCTGAAATATCGTTCGACTGCGGTATAAGCGTCGGCACATTTTTGCCGGTAAGCGCCCAGTACATCGTCGCCCCGAGATTAAAAACATCTGTCCGCTGGTCGAGATGTTTTCTTTTAACCTGCTCCGGCGCAATGTAATCAGGTGTGCCCTGAATCCTCGGCTTTATAGTGCCGATTTTGCAGCCCTGGCCAAGGTCGATTATTTTTATAGCGCCGGATTCATTTATAAGGATATTGTTCGGCTTAATATCGCAGTGGATATAGCCCTGCTGATGCATCGCGTTTAGGCCGTCGGCAATCATCCGAAACACCAGCAGCACATCGCCAAGACTCAGATTTTTGTATTTTTCAAGGGTCTCGCCCTCGAACATCTCCATCGAAAGCAATAACTCCTTGACCTTGAACATCTTACGGATTTTAATAAGTTTGTCGCATTTGCGTAAATACGGGTACTGAATTGCATTAGAAACCCTGTGTTCATTTATTATCTGCTCGAAAATACGGTGGTCTTCCGGCTTTTCATAGACCGCGCGTTTAAGAGCAACGGCATTGCCGCTTTCCTCATCCAGCGCAAGGTAAATTACGCTTCGGGCACCTGTGCCGAGCTTCTTAATTATCGTAAAACCGCTTAATTCGAGCCTGTCAACTGCCATAAGCCAATATTATAACCAATTCAAACATATTTTTAAACACACTTTACAACCGTTGAAAATATCCATTAAAATACCTATCAAGGCTGGAAAAGGGCGGCATAATACCTTGAATTTGGTGGTTTGTCCAGCTTTTAGCCTCTTTCCTGTTATGGTTATACAAAACAGTTATACTTGACAAAGCAGCCAAAATTTGAAAGAATATTTGTCTTTGCAGCTATTCCCCGATAGCTCAATTGGTAGAGCGAGCGGCTGTTAACCGCTAGGTCGTAGGTTCGAGCCCTACTCGGGGAGTTTATTAACGACAAGAGAGAATCCGCTTCCAGCGGAATTAATAACCAGAAGTCAATCCGCCCCACTGTTGCTTTACCAGATTCAAGGCAGATTTGAATTCACCATAGAGCCAGATGCTTATGGCAATAACCGCCACTGATACGATAATTTTCGTTATGAGTTTATAGCGAGGATTAAACCACATAAGAGGCAGGGCAAAAGGCCCAACACACAATAAACCAATTACAAACCAATAAGTGGAAAAATACCATTTCATTTTGGCCTCCGCCCCTGCCTGCACAGGGGTGGCATTCCCGGGCGGGGTCGCCGAAGCCAGTATGACCTGCAAGTCTAACTCTTTGCCGCAATAAGGACACTTTACCATAATCTATTCTTCCATCGGATATATTATATATCGGGAAAAAAGGGCGAAAAGTAAAAGAAAAAAGGCATCCTGAACAACAAAAATCACTGTGGCTTGAAGCAAAAAGGCAGTTATAATGGCGGCGATGGCTGAAATTAAACAACAACTCATTACGCTCGTATTAGGAAAAGTTACGCAGGAACTGGCGGGTGAGGTGTTCAATCCCACCATTATCAAAAGCTCGCCGGTGTATTACAAAACCGCTGTGCCAAAACAGGTAATCGTCGGCCAGAAAAACCTCACAATCGGCGGTCAAAATGTAACATTTCATCTGCGGGGATACCAGCCGGATGTGCTTCTTATACAAACAACAATAGATGTGGAAAACATATTTCACAAGGAGGATATTTTTTCACTCGAAAAGCAATCTTATGAGCATTCATACCGTATCCTGAAGGAATATGGCGGAGATTCGCTATTCAGCGAAGAATACTCGGTCTTCGCTGTTACCAATTATCAGCAAGACCCGGAAAAGTTTCTCAAACATCGCAACGTCATCGTTTCGCTTTTGAAATCAGAAATTCGGGACCTTGACCCGCAGGAGGTGCAATATACATTGGGCAGCAGGATAAAATACGGCAATAACGATTTGTCGATAATCGACTGGGACGGGGCATTCCTGTTTGATGCCGCCGGCGACATCAAAGAAGACATAGAACTGCTGACACTCACAAATCTGCAGCTTCTCCGGTATAGAATTCTCGACCATCGGCTCGACAGCAGACTGGCGAGGATGGCGGAACTGGTACACAATATACCGGTCGGCACAAAACGACTGCGAAGCAAAGATTTGGCTCAAAGAATGAAGGAGACTATGGAGATACGGATGGTCTCCATTTCGGAATTACAACGGCTGGAACGCGATATAAAGCTTATCGGCGACTGGTACTCGGCGAGGTTTTACGAACTGGCTGCGACGAAATTTAAAATCGACGAATGGAGAAAAACCATCCGCAACAAGCTCGAATCGCTGGAAGACACCTATTCGCTGGTTGTTGAGAACTTCACGGTCTCGATGAAACACCGCGTAGAATGGGCACAAATCATCCTATTCTTTATTCTGCAAATAGGCTGGCTTGTCCTGCTTGTTGTCGAATTTTTGCAATATATGCAAAAAGAGTAAAAGCTGAACTACACCGGTAAAGCAACCCCGCCCTGTTATGAAATTACAAAGTATTGAAACGTATATTTGCCCGGGTCTTGTTTAAAAACCCGGGCAAATTCACAACTGATTTCTTTGTTAGTAACGGCTGCCGCCGCTGCGATAACCGCCTCTGCCGCCGCCGCCGCCGCCGCCGCCAAAACCGCCGCGACGCGGGCCTCTGCTACCGCCGCCGCCGCCGCCTCTGCTGCCCCGCTCATGAGCTTCATTGACCTTTACCGTCCTGCCGCCCAGGTCCTTATCATTCATTCCCTCAATGGCTGCCTGAGCCTCTTCTTTCGACGGCATTTCAACGAAACCGAAACCTCTCGATTCGCCGCTGAACTTATCCTTTATAATGCTTACAGACCCAATCTGACCATAAGCCTCAAAAGCCTGCCGCAACTGTTCTTCCGTCACCTCTCTCGCCAAATTACCTACATAAATGTTCATCTCAAATACCTCAAAATAAAATTTAGAAAACTTTTGCCGAAACCCGGCTAACATTCCTGAAAATTGGAATTAAAAAAACATTTCAAATAACACTGCTGAATAAGAGATGACTTAGCGGAAGAACTCTAAAAAAATCCTGCATTTACAGCTATTCATCAGCCTATCGCGCAAATCTTTACCGGCACAATAATACTATCCCTGACTTTCCATAGCAACAAAATATTTTTTATTTTGGCAGTTTAGCGAGGCATTAAACGACCCAAAACGTCTTTTTTGCTTGTTTTGACCTGCCCTGTGAGACTTGCCCCGTTAGATGCGTTAGTTAGCTGCTTGGGGATGCTTCAGCTATCTAACTGGGGTTTTCTATTCCGGGGGGTTTTCTTCGGTTAGTCCCGCACCAATTTGCTATTCAATCCCGCACCTTTTTTTTATTCAATAACCCGTTGGTGCGGGGTCCAGCTTTTTCAATTGCCACAATGGCCCTAATTTATTCCGAGTTTATATTTTTCGCTATATTATTAACTAATTCTTTAAGCACTTGAGAATATTCAGATATAGATTTCTCTTTTACTAAAATACCTTTATCGCTATGCATCCAATCGTTTGTATCAACATGAGGGTGATGGGCTGTAGGAATGCACAGCGAAAAACAATTTACATCTTGTTTAGCATAATAGTGCGATTCATCTGGCAATGCATTTTCAATACTTAAGAATATATTGCCAAGTATTGCTTTAAGATATACATTGAAATCTTCATTATTTCTAAATTTTAGCCTTAAACCAGTTTGATTATTTATAGAAGCATAGTAATTCTCTATAGTGAAAGGTTCACTGCTGTATCCTTTGTCTGTAACATCTAAAGTAATAACTAGTTCCGGTCGTTTTTGTTTCGAAAAATATTGAAATGTTTCAGCTGCTCCGCCAAATTTACTATTAGTCTCTTTACTCTTAGTCTCTTCGTCCCCTGTAAATGATACAAGCACAGAGCTTGGAAGAGCATCTTCCTGCATCAGCTTTATTATAATAGCATTGCAGATTGAATTATCAAAAGTTCCCAACAACTCTTGTGAATTATATTTTCTTTGAAAATGCTTAGTATAGAGTGAATCCATATGGCAAGAAATAAGTATAAGTCCAGCTTGGCCTGTATAATCTTTTTTAGCATAAATCAAACTTAAACCTGTATCGCTTATAACGTTATATATAGAATTATTTAGTAAGGTTTTGATATTATCTTTTCGCGTAAGTACAGTAAACTCTGCGCCATTGTCGATACTTTCGACATTCACTTTTTCTAAAATCGTATCAAATGTTTTTTGCATAGTCTCAGAATTAACCAGATACAGCACCTATTTTGATTTTTGCTCTGTCATTTTTCGTTTTAATTTTTGATATTTGATTTATTGAAACATTGTTGCTGCCCCTCAAAGTATTACGACAAATTATACCCTTAAATTGGGCGGAAAACCATTAAAAAACAGCGTAGAGCGTAGAGCGTTTAGCGTTTAGGGGATAGGCGAGACGATTTCGCCGCGATGCTAATTACAGGCCTTAGGTGGTAGGAAAAATCTGCGAAAATCCGCGCAATCCGTGGTTAATTTTTTTATTTTTTCCTTGACTTTTGTTCGCCAATTTGGTAAAATACCTATATAGTTAGATGAAAAGTTAATATTGCACGTAAGTCCTTATTCTTACGTAGAATAGGCCAATAATACCTCCGCGGTCCTGCCATCTTAAATTTAAAATTAACAATTCAAGCAGTTTTATATCCTGAATCAAGATACAAAAAATAATAGAAGCAAAATGGTTGCAAGGCTCGTCAAGTTTACGTTGACCGTAAGACGATAGACGAAACGAGCAGCGCAACCGTAACCGAAATACGAGGTTTTAATTATGTCCAGAATCAAAATTAATTTTCAACTCCCGTGTCCGACATTCATCGAAAGAATCATTGTCTATTTTCTCCTGCGATACAGGAAGAAAAAATACGGCTATCCCTTTCGCCTAATCAAACTTACGCAAGGCAAATTCACTAAGGTTGACCCCGATGATTTCAAGAAATTGTCACAGTATGATTGGCAGCTTTTTGAAAACAAAAGCGGCAATCTATATGCTATCAGGATTGAAAATTTAAAATTTATTAAAATGCACAGGGTTATTATGAATGCCCCGCCCGGCATAATCGTTGACCATAGAAATCACGATGGCCTCGATAACACTAAACGAAATCTGCGTTTTGCGACAATTTCTCAGAATAACTGTAATGTTAAGAGAACAAAAAAGGGCAGTTCAAAATATAGAGGCGTCCATCTTGTAAAAGACACAGGAAGGTACAGGGCCATAATAAATTATAATAAAATATACAAACATTTAGGATATTTCGACAATGAGGAAGATGCCGCAAGGGCCTATGACGAGGCGGCGAAAATTTACCACGGTGAATTCGCTGTGCTGAATTTCTCTTAATCCCGCAACCGTGAGAGTTTACCCCGTGAGACTTGCCCCGTGAAGTGCCTTTTAGGCTACTTCATCGGGGTGTTTTCCTTTTAGGCTATCTCATCGGGGCCAAAATGAATTATTAGAGGCAGCCTTAAGATTTGCCTTAATTTGACCTCTATGGATTGTAATATTTTGGTTCTATTTTAAGCCAGTTATCGGCGAACCGGGCAAAATCCAGCCAGTTGACCATACCATCGGCAATTATATCCGTATCTGGCCCGGCGGTCAGCCAATCAAGAGCCATTTGGCGCAAATCTAATTCGTCCACGATATAATCTATATTAAAATCGCCCGTAATCGGCGGCAAAATTTCAAAAGCTATGCCGTAATCACGGCTTTTCGAAGTAGTATTCCGCAAAGATACGGTATAATTACCGTCCGCAGGCAAAACCAAATCTATCTTCTCAAGATTGTCCACATCGTCAGTTTCGGAAAAAATGGTGTCTCCTGAAGGATTTTTGATTGTTACATCGAGATTAAATAGTGGCAGGTCCACGTTATAATTTGAACCGGCTTTATTAATTTTACGATTCCAGGCAACCGTAAAAATGAACCGTTCATTTTCTATACCGGCAAATTGATATTCATGCGTCTGATTTGAGCCTATATTTTCATAAGCCCACCCTGCTGTTGATGTAACTGTTGTGCCTCGGCTTATTCTGCCTGCATAAAGCGTTTGGTAAGCTCTTAATGCGTCAATTCTTCCATAACCTCTCTGGTAGTGCCAGGCATTATTAGGGTCAGCAGGATTTGTTAGACTACCTGCCTTGTCTTGAATATTAGGAAAAGTCGAATTGACTATTACTGCCTTTATAACCTCATTCTGGCCGTCATCCGGCCCTGTTGTCTGGTCGGCATATTCAAGCAGCAAAGCTGCAACGCCGCCAGTCTGAGGAACGGAAAAACTTGTAGCGCCATCTTTTATAGTAGTGTAGTAAGATGTATCGCTGCCAATGGAAGGCGTCGTCTGGCTGCTGCCCGGACAGGATATTTCCGGCTTTTTTCTGCCGTCGGTTGTGGGGCCGGGGTTTGATAGACTTCCGACTCTGAGATAAAAATTATTTGGCTCATCAATCAATGCCGCGGTTGTTATGCCGTTGTACGCATCACCGAAAACAGAAGGATATGATGAACCGTTGCCGCTTGCCAGCGCAAAAACAACATTATTATTATCTGCAAAATAATCATACATTAAGCTATAGGGACTTGAACCATTTGCGTCATCGGATAATGCTATCGCAGTAACGAACACCCTGCAATTATAAGTGCCAATTAACGATTCTAATGCATCTTCGACATAGCCGGTTGATATACCGCTATAATTGTTGACGACTCTTGCCGAATAAAGATTACAGTCCGGCGAGACGCCGATATCATTCGGATGGCCTGTCCAGCCTCTGCTTGCGATAATACCTGCGACCCATGTGTCATGTCCGGGCACATCACCGCCGGTATAGTTCACATCGCTTCCGGAGTAATCGAAATTGAAAACATGGACGCCATCTGAGTCGTTAAATGCTTCGTGTGTATCCCGGACGTTGCGAGCGCTGATTAGCCCGACATTTATTCCCTGTCCGGTATAGCCAAGTTCATGAACTGCCTGAGCATTTGAGCCGTTCTCTGCCGTCGAGCCTTGCAGGGCATAAACACCGCTGCAAAAAACTGCCAATAACAGCGATATTATCAGACAATATCTATTTACAAACACCTTCTTCATTACCTCACTCCGATACAGGAAATTATAGCAGAAAACCCCCTAAAAATCAATGCAGATTTACTGCTGCGGCTGTTTTAGCTCTTCTGCTTTTGGAAGGTCTTTTAAGTCATTAAGGCCGAATACTTCAAGAAATTTCCTCGTTGTGCCGTAAAGAAGGGGTCTGCCGAGGATTTCCGCCTTGCCGACAATCTTGACAAGGCCCTTATACATCAGCGAACGAATCAGCTCGCCGCAGGCAACGCCTCGAATAGATTCCACATCAGCCCTTATCACAGGCTGCTTGTAGGCAATTATAGCAAGAATCTCCAATGCGGCAGGAGTTAACTTACTATCTCCCCGCTCTCGAAGGAGTTTTTTAAGCCAGACATTGTAGTCAGGCAACGTCATCATCTGAAAACCGCCTGCAATTTCCTCAATCCTGAATGCCCTGCCGCCTTGCTCATACTGCTGATTCAAGGTCTCAATACACTTTTTAACCTGCTTTGCTCCACCGTTAAGCTCAGCAATAGTAACAAGCCGTTCTACAGACACCGGTTCATCAGAAGCAAATAGTATCGCTTCAATTACGGATTCAGTGGTTATCGATTTAGCCCCCGCCACAAGTGGCGGGGTTTCAAGACCGCCGTTTTCGGCGGCCGCTAAACTCTTATCCGAAATATCTGTTAAATCTGCTTCCTGCTGCTGAAATTCTTCACTCATATTCCTGTCCATTCAAAGGGGTCTTTGTCTTTCTTGCTGATGATAATCTTAACATCTTTTAAGCTTTTTTGCAGCTCTTTTGCAATTTTTTTAAGTATAAATCTTTCCGAAACTGTATGGCTAAGACATATAACCGTAACTCCTGCCTCCTGAGCCGCAATGGCCTGATGATGCTTTATCTCGCCTGTTACGTAGAGGTCGCATTTTTCGGAAATGACCTTCATAACGAGTTTACTGCACGAGCCGGCACAAACTGCTGCTTTTTTCACCTTTCGGTTTTTATTTCCGACAATTCCTGCGACTTTAGCGCCGGTAGCAGACCTTATTTTTTTCAATATCGCACTTAACTGCATTGGCTTTTCGAGAAGGCCTATCCTGCCAAGACCGATTTTGTCTTCAAAATCATACAATTTTATAACATCAAATGCAGGCATCTCATACGGATGCGCATTTCTCATCGCCTTTAAACAATCTGCAACCTTCTCAGCAGGCACGAGCGACTCAAACCTTATTTCGTCAACCTTTTCAAGCCTGCCCTTCCTGCCGATTGCAGGCCTGGCGCCTTTGAGCGGTAAAAACGTTCCTTCGCCGGCAGTACGAAAACTGCAATGACTGTAATTACCTATCCAGCCGGCCCCTGCTTTAAAAACAGCATCAGCAACCTTTTCAATTGCATCAGCAGGAACAAAAACAATGAGTTTATAATTCTGCTTTTGTGAATTCTCAACAAAATCGCCGATGGGCTGAGGATTTTTTATCCCGATTATTTCCGCAAGCTCATCATTTATTCCGCCGCTTGCCGCATCAAGAGCAGTATGCATTGAATAAACACCAATCCCGCTGCGAATAAGCTCATAAACTGCTGAATCTTTCGTAATGCTCTTCAAGCCGTCCCAGATAACCGGATGATAACTCAAAATAAAATTACAGCCGGCCTGTTTTGCTTCTTTTACAACTTCCTGCGTTATGTCAATCGTCAGCAGAACTTTTTTTACTGCCGAATTGCCGTCACCAACAAGCAGGCCCGTATTATCCCAGCTTTGAGCTAATGCTCGCGGGGCAATTTTCTCGATTTCTCCAATAATATCTTTGATTTTCATCGTTTTTTACCTGAACAACATTGGTTAAAAAATTCCGTATAAAGCGTCAAAATCTTCTTTGTCATCGTTCCAGGTTTGGCATTTCCGACATTATGCGCCTCAACGCCAATCACCGGCAAGACCTGCATTATAACATTCGTAATAAAAACTTCATCAGCGCCAAGCAAATCATCAATGTCAAGGTCTTTTTCTTCTGCCCTTATGGAATTTTTAGCAGCAAGGTCTAAAACGGTTTTTCTTGCAATCCCCGGCAAAATACCGGCTTTTAATGAAGGCGTATAAATAACAGAATCCTTCACGATAAATACATTGCTTACGCAGCCTTCTGCAAGAGAACCTTCAACCGTGAACCACAATGCCTCGGCTGCGCGCTTTTGATGGGCGACCCCCAAGGCAAATATCCTTGAGAAATAGCTCGTCGTTTTATGGCCCGCCAAAACATCCTGCGGATTCTGTCTGTAGGAATTTAAGATAACCATTATGCCTTTCTCGTAGAAACTATCCGGATAAGGCTCGAATTTAATGGCGGTAATAAGCAATGTCGGCTCAGTTTTTTCTGAATTCATCGACCCGCTTGTCGCAGTCAGGCGGATTCTGGCCTCTTTAAGCTCATTGGCACTTAGAGTTTCATATACCGCACCAGCGGCAAATTTTTTATCTCCTTTGATATTGATTTTCAGTTTTTCTGCGCTTGCCAAAAGCCTGTCTAAATGGTCATTGAGTGCAAAAACAACTCCATTTGAGGCTCTCATCGTCTCAAACAGCCCTGCCCCATACAAAAACCCGCCATCAGCAGAACTTATGGAAGCCTGCGATGAATCGATTATTTCTTTATTTAAAAATACTTTTTCCATTTTTAGTGTTTTAGCGTATAGCGTATAGCGTATAGCGTATAGCGTATAGCGTATAGCGTATAGCGT
>CAZUEO010000006.1:51322-86733 GCA_964619675.1 uncultured Planctomycetaceae bacterium
TAGCGTATAGCGTATAGCGTATAGCGTATAGCGTATAGCGTATAGCGTATAGCGTTTAGCGTTTAGCGTACAGGGTAAAGCATTCTATATAGCATACTACCCACTTCTTTTAATAGGTTTTCTATAGTTTGGTTCCCACTAATATATTTCAGATCTGTCGCCAATAAAAATTGCGTCTCTAACTCCAATAGTGAGCCATACGCAATAGACAAGAACTGCTTATATTCTGCATTATGTTTTCTGCCATAACCTTCCGCTATATTAGAGGGTATAGACACAGATGCTCTTCTCATCTGCTGAGATAATCCGTAATCTTCAAACTTTGGGAAGTTTTTCGTTGTTTTGTATATTTCTAAAACCAATTTATAGCTTTTCTGCCAAACTATAAGGTCTTTAAACGACCTTGTCTTCATGGCTATTCCGTTATTCACCATTATATAATCTCTCTCGCTTTCTTTCCTATTATTTTCTATGCTTTGACTTTTAGTTTTTCCTATCCGCTCTACGCTGTACGCTATTTATCCCAGCCAGTAATGCCTTTGCCTTAATAAGTGTTTCCTGCCACTCAGCCTGCGGGTCGGAGTCTGCGACGATACCACCGCCAGTCTGGGCAAAAGCAACACCGCCGCGTATAATAATTGTTCTTATCACTATATTCAAGCACGCATTGCCGCGCAAATCTACCCAGCCGATAGAGCCTGTATAAAGCCCTCTTGCGGTCGGCTCAAGAGCGTTTATTATTTTCATTGCACTGATTTTCGGAGCACCAGTTATAGAACCGCCGGGAAAAACCGCTTTTAAGCAGTCAACAAAATCAATGCCCTGCTGTAATTTGCCTTGTATTGTCGAAACTGCGTGAAAAACCGTCGAAAAGGCCTCTATATCGCGTCTTTTTATAACCTTAATTGTTCCGGCCTGACAAACTCTGCCCAAATCGTTGCGTTCAAGGTCAATTATCATATCAAGCTCTGCTTTTTCCTTTTCGTTTTCAACAAGGTCATTGTAATTTTTCTCATCGACAGCTTTATTATGTGTCCTTGGCCTTGTGCCTTTAATGGGGCAGGTCGTAATTGTGCCGTTATTTATATTTACAAAAAGCTCAGGCGATGCGCTTACTATTTGCCAGTCGCCTGCATCGATATAAGCTGAATATGGGCTGGGATTGAATTTGTTCTGCCACAAAAAGAGTTTATACGGCTCTGCGGAAAATTCTGCATCAAACCGCTGCGAGAAATTTATCTGATAGACATCACCGTCATAAATATATTTCTTTATCTTCGCAATCGCATCGAGATAATAATCTTTTGTCATATTTGATTTAAACGTGGAACTACATTTAGCCCCCGCTACTTGTGGCGGGGTAGGCCGTCCCTTAGGGACGGCCGCTAAACAAGTTTTCAGATGTACAATCTTTTCTTCACCACTTTTTGTATCTTCAGGCAGTTCAATCGCGAAAAGATAAAAATAGTTTCTCAAATGGTCAAAGCAGATAATCTTATCGTAAAAACATAATCGAATTAACGGCAATTTTATATCATCGCCGGCAACAGGCACATTCTCTAAAAGGCTGTTAAGGTCGTAACTGAAAAAGCCGACCCAGCCGCCTGTAAAAATACCATCCAAACCCCCTACACCATCTTCAAGGTGATATTTCTTTAGAACAGCTCTTAATTTTTCGAATGGTTTGCTCTCGCCTGCAAAAATTTCAAAAATCTCTACCGGCTGGGCGGCAAAACAGCTGTAGCGGTTTCTGGCGGAGGAGGAATCAGCCCCGCCGAGAATTGCGGGATTGTCAAGAGATGAAAAATACTGCACTAATTTGTCAAGCCCGGCCTGTGCCGGTATTTTTTCGTAAACCAGCCGGCATTGCTTTACACAAACAGATTCAGCAGCAGAAACTGCCATTACAGACTTTCAAGCCGAAGTTTTTTGTCGTATTCGATCATCCCTGCAACAAGCTCATCCATATCGCCTGCCATAATTTTATCGAGATTGTAGAGCGACAGGTTAACCCGGTGGTCTGTAACGCGGTTTTGCGGGTAATTATATGTTCTTATTTTTTCGGAACGGTCGCCTGAACCTATCATTGTTTTGCGGGTTTTGTCGCGTTTTGCGCGTTCGATGCTCCGATAATGCTCATAGACCCTGCTTCGCAGCAGCCGCCAGGCCTTCGCACGATTTTTATGCTGGCTCCTGTCCTCGCGCATATTTACCGTTATGCCTGTTGGTTTATGCTCAAGCCTGACTGCGCTGTTGATCTTATTGACGGCCTGCCCGCCGGGCCCGCCTGCCCTGCTGACATATTCGACTACATCTTCAGGATTTATTTTAATGTCCACTTCCGTCGGCTCAGGCAGCACGGCAACGGTAACAGCGGATGTATGTATCCTGCCCTGCGTTTCGGTTTCTGGAACACGTTGAACGCGATGGCCTCCACCTTCATAACCCAGATGAGTCCATACGGCCTGCCCTTTTACATTGAATATAACCTCTTTAAACCCGCCAAGCTCGCTCGCGCTGAAATCGAGCAATTCAACCTTCCAGTGCTGCTTGTCGGCGTAGTGAGTGTACATATCATACAAATCCCGCGCAAAAAGAGCCGCCTCATCGCCGCCCGTGCCTGCACGTATTTCCATTATGACCGAGCCGACCGCCGCATCGTCGGACATTACAAGAGATTCCTTTAATTGATTAAAAAGCTCGTTTTTCTTTTCCTGGAGTTGTTTAAGCTCCTCAGCAACAAGAGTTTTCATCTCAGTTTCCGCCTTGTCATCATTCAAAATCGCGCCGGTTTGCTCAATGTCCGAAAGCAGCTTTTTATAGCTGCGGTACTTTGTAACAACAGGTTTGAGTTTGCCCTGCTCTTTTGTAAGTGGAACAAGCCTCGCTGAATTCGCAGCTACAGCAGGGTCGTTAAGCTGGTTTTCAATTTCAGCGTATCGGCCTTCAAGCTCATCAAGCTTTTTCAAAACTATTGAGTCTGTCTCGCTCATAGGGTCTGTCCAAATACATAAAAAAATTACGCTGCCGGCACATAATCTGTTTGATTAGGCCCAACAGCGTAATTTGTAAACAAAAAAATCTACTTTTCCTTCTTTTGTGTCTTGTCGTCCTTTTGTGCGCCTTCCATATAGCTTTGGCCGTATTTCTTCTGGAAGCGCTCGATTCTGCCTGCAGTATCGACAAATTTTTGTTTGCCGGTATAAAACGGATGGCACATCGAGCATATTTCAGCGTGAATTTCCTTTACGGTGCTGCGGGTCTCGAAGGTATTACCGCAGCCGCATTTGACCTTTACCGTCTGATATTCAGGATGTATGCCCTTTTTCATCTTTTTCACCTTAAAATATAGAGAAGGTTATTATACTTATTTTGTTAAACAATGCAAGAACTCTTTAAACTTGTCAAAACCTCCTTTTTGGCTTATACTTACGTCAAATGCCTTGAAAGGACAGAAAATGAAACCTAAACTTATAATCGTTGGCGCCGCCGGCAGAATGGGCAAAAGAATCACCGCCCTTGCTGTCGAATCAAAACAATTTGACATAATCGGAGCTGTTGAAGACAGAAACTGTCCCGAAATCGGCAAAGACTTAGCGCAGACAGGGATAAAAATCAGCTCTGAATTTCCAGCCAACGCAGACCTGGTCATAGATTTTTCTCTGGCTGCCGCTTTTGACAATACCATCAATTATTGTCTGAAAAATAATTGCGCACTTGTGTTAGGCACTACAGGCCTGTCCGCCGAGCAGCTTAAAAAAATCGACGAAGCCGCTAAAAAAATTCCCGTAATACAGGCAACAAATATGAGCGTCGGAATGAACCTGCTTTTTGAAACCGTCGGGCAAATCGCACAAAAATTAGGCGACGAGTATGACATTGAAATTACCGAAGCTCATCATCGAATGAAAAAAGATGCGCCAAGCGGCTCGGCAATGACGCTCGCCGAAAGAATCGCAGCGGCGACAAACAAAAAATTTCCCGATTGTCTCGACATCGGCAGAAAAGGCAGCCAGGCACTCCGCAAGAAAGGCACAATAGGCATACAGGCAATCAGGCTCGGTGATACCGTCGGCGAACATTCCGTTATGTTCGGAACGATGGGCGAAATTGTAACCATTTCCCACAGCGCGCACAGCAGGGATACGTTCGCAGCCGGTGCAATAAGGGCAGCTGTTTGGCTCGTCGGCAAAAAACCAGCTCGATACTCAATGGCCGATGTCCTCGGCCTTAAATAGCACTTCACCCCAACAAGGCAAATGCTATTTGCGATGAATTGAAGAAACAGTGCAGGAAAATTGAGCGCGAAAGCGAACCGCTTTTCTCATAAGCATAACCCATACAGACAGATAAAATCAATAGCGCCGGCAGGTGCATCCAAGGATGAAGTGCCGAAAAAATTACTGACACAATAAATATGCTTTCCCACGGACTATAGTCGAGATTGCGCAGGTAGCTTTGCAATAGCCCTCTGAAAATCAACTCTTCAAAAACAGGCGTTACAATCGTCGCAAAGAAAATCATCAAAAACCGCAGACTCCATTGCCTGTTTTCAAGAATAACCGCCATTCCTTCGTTCTGCTGCATCTGGAAATCCGAGCCTTCCAAAATCGTACCGATTGCAACAACCAGATAGATTGCCGCCAGAACCAGCGGCCAGGCCGCAATAAAATATGCCGCTGCAGCGGCAATATCACGAAAAATACCCTTCCTGCGCAGACCGAAACCACTCAGGCCTCCTTCGAAATACTTCTTTGCCGCGGCAAGAACAAATACAATAATGATGATTTCATTGACAATTAGAAATGAAAAAACGGCAAACTTCTGCCGCCAGTCAGGCGACTGGGCCGTAAGGTTTCCCGCCAGACTCGAAGCGGCCAACGTAAGGCCAAGCCAGCCGAAAATAACCGCAAAAGGAAGATAAAAAGGCATAAAATTATGCCGAAAAGCCGCTCGCTCAAGGCTGCCCCTGCCGAATCTGTTTGTAACCGCCCAGTAAATAAATAATGTCAAACCTGCAACAGCCGAAATAACCATAAAAACAGATGTATAATCAGGATACCATTGCTGGCTTGCGGTATCTGCCGACAATAAAATTTCCAAAAAAAACATAAAAATTCACGCCCCGCACCTATTTGTATAGTGCGTTAGAACAATAATCACAGAGTAATAATGAGACTATTTTACGATATAATTAGTTCAAAAACAAAGTACAAATAGGTGCGGGGTTGCATAAACTCACTTTTTGTATTAGATTATCCCTTTCTTTTCAAGGATTTTATATGGCTCTGGACATATTCAAAATTACAGGCCCTGTCAGGCTGGCCGGCTCAGTTACAATCAGCGGCTCAAAAAACGCTGCTTTGCCGATTATGGCAGCGACAATTCTCGCACCGGGCAAAAATACTCTGCTCGGCGCCCCGAACCTCAGCGATATAGAAGTAATGTGCAGCCTCCTGCAGGATATGGGCTGCAAAACAGCTATCGACAAAAACGCAGTTTCAATCGACTCGACTGTTATTGACAAACCGTTTGGAGATTATGAAACCGTCCGCAAAATGCGCGCAGGCATATGCGTCCTCGGGCCGCTCCTGGCTCGTTGTGGAAAAGCCGAAGTCTCAATGCCAGGCGGATGCGCAATCGGCTACAGGCCCGTTGACATTCACCTGCGAGGCCTGCAGGAACTCGGTGCGAAAATAGAATTAAAAAACGGTTATATCGTCGCCAACGTCAACAGCGGTCTTAAAGGAGCAAATATCTTCCTTGGCGGACCTTTTGGCTCAAGCGTCCTTGCAACTGCAAACGTCCTGTCGGCTGCCGTGCTGGCAAAAGGAAAAACCGTCATCGAATCGGCCGCCTGCGAACCGGAAGTTACCGACCTCGCTAATTGCTTAGTCAAAATGGGCGCCAAAATCAGCGGTATCGGCTCACCTCAACTGATAATCAACGGCGTAAAAAATTTAAACCCTGTTGAATATACCGTGATACCGGATAGAATCGAGGCCGGTACTTTCCTCGCTGCTGCCGCCATTACAAAAGGAAAACTGAAATTAAAAAACTGTCGTCTCGAACATCTTATGGCCGTTGTTGACAAACTCAGAAGTATGAATATTCCGGTCGAAGAAAATGAAGATGGCTGCGAAATTTCATCAAACGGCCATATCCAGCCGACTGATATTACAACGCTGCCCTACCCGGGTTTCCCGACCGATTTGCAGGCCCAGTTTATGGCTTGCTTATGTCTTGCGAAGGGCAACAGCGTAATAACTGAAAAAATTTTCCCGGACAGGTTTATGCACGTTGCGGAACTCAGCAGAATGGCTGCAAACCTGCGAAAAGAAGGCCCTCACGTCATTGTCAGCGGTGTCGAAAAACTCATCGCCGCTCCGGTTATGGCTTCAGACCTGCGGGCTTCAGCTGCTCTTGTCGTTGCCGCACTCGCCGCTTATGGCGAAACAATCGTGAACCGTGTCTATCACATTGACAGAGGCTATGAAAAAATCGAAGAAAAACTCAACACTTTAGGTGCAAAAATCGAACGCCAGAGCGTGTAATATGCCCGAAAAAATAGACATATATAAACTTGCCAATGGAATGACAATACTCGGTATTCCTATGCCGCAGGTGCAGTCGGCTGCGTTCGATTTCCTGCTGCCCGCAGGGGCAGCCCTTATGCCTGCCGGCTGCTGCGGAGCGCCGGCAGTTATCGAAGACTGGCTCTTTAGAGGTGCAGGCGGCAAAACGAGCAGAGAGCTTACCGACCTGCTCGACGGCCTGGGCATCCATCGAAACAGCAGCGTCGAATCAAAACATATAGCCT
The DNA here is from genome assembly GCA_964619675.1 of uncultured Planctomycetaceae bacterium. GTDB lineage: Bacteria > Planctomycetota > Phycisphaerae > Sedimentisphaerales > UBA12454 > JAPLMW01. The sequence goes on from CAZUEO010000006.1 coordinate 58,143, forward strand.
TGTCGGCGGCGCTCGAAGCTGAAAATCTCTACCGGGCAATCGAGCTTTACGCGGATATAATCCTAAAACCTGCCCTTGACGAGCCGCAGTTCGAATACTCAAGACAGCTCGCCCTGCAGGGCCTGGCAGGTCTTGAAGACGACCCTATGCATAAAACCATACTATTGTTGCGCCGGCATTTTTATCCCGACCCGCTGGGAAAAAACCCGCTCGGAAACCAGAAGGACTTGCAGAACCTGACGGCACAAATGTCTAAACATATAATTTCCGAAAATTTTAATGTTTCCGAAATTATCTTCGCTGTCGCAGGTAAATACGACTTTCAAAAGCTCTGCACGCTGCTCGAAAAACTTTTTGGCACCGAAAAACCCAAAAAAGCAAAAGTTATAAACACAAAAAAACAACTCCTGGCTTATCAGCAGCAGCAGCACGATGGGGCTCAGGTGCATATCGGCATTATGACCCCGACCGTAACGCCTCAAAACGCCGATTATTATAACGCAAGAGTCGCCATTGCGGTCCTCTCGGGCGGTATGAGCTCAAGGCTTTTTACCGAGGTCAGGGAAAAAAGAGGTCTCTGCTATGCCATCGGCGCAAGCTATCACAGCCTTAAGGAAACGGCAGGTATCGGCTGTTATGCAGGCACAACGCCTGACAAGGCTCAGCAGACTTACGATGTGACAATAGCGGAATTTAAAAGGCTTGCCGAAGGAATCAGCGATGAAGAATTGGCAAGAGCGAAAATCGGGCTTCAAAGCAGCCTTATAATGCAGAGCGAATCGACCATAGCACGAGCACAAGCCGCCGCGATGGATTACTATATGCTCGGTAAAGTCAGGAGTCTTGACGAAATAAAACAGCAGATTGAAAAAATAACCGTTAAATCGGTCCTCGATTTCCTCAAGAAAAATCCTCTTGATAAATTCTGCTCGGTTACAATCGGGCCTTTGGAAATAAAACCGGTATAAAAATGGAATTTAAACACAAAAAACTCGTTAACGGCCTTGATATTATCGCTGAAGTCAACAAAGACGCCCAATCGGCAGCGATAGGCTTCTTTGTAAAAACAGGCTCAAGAGATGAAACCGACCAAATCAATGGCGTAAGCCACTTTCTTGAACATATGCTCTTCAAAGGCACCGACAAACTTTCAGCTTATGATGTCAACCGCCGTTTTGACCGGCTCGGCGCAATGCACAACGCTCAGACAGGCGAGGAATACACTATTTATTATTCTGCGACACTGCCGGCCCAGCTTTACGAAGCCGCCAAGCTGTGGGCTCAGCTTATGCGTCCGGCATTGAGAGATGATGATTTCAATATGGAAAAAAACGTCATCCTCGAAGAAATCGCAATGTATCAGGACCTGCTGGATTACGATGTTCACGAAAAGTGCAAGGCATTATATTTCGGTAATCATCCCTGCGGCATACAAGCTCTTGGCTCAGTCGAAAGCATAAAAGCCCTGACGAGCAGACAGATGAGAGAATATTTTGAAAGCAGGTATGCCCCGAACAATATAACCGCTGTCGTTGCCGGCAATTTCAACTTTGAAAAAATCTGCGATTTGCTCGAAGCCGGCTGCGGCAACTGGAAACCCGGCCAGGCTGATAGAAAAACCGAATACTTCGCCGGAACCGCAAAAAAAGATTTTCAAAAACGGAAAAATCTCAACTGCCTGCACATCGCCCTGATGAGTCCGACCGTCTCATATCAGGACCAAAGAGCCTACGCTGCTGCTCTGCTTGCAAAAATAACAGGGGACAGCACCGGCTCAAGATTCTTCTGGCAGCTTGTCGACCCTGCCGTCGCCGAGACTGCGATAATGCACTGCGAGGCGATGGATGGCATCGGAGCATATTACAGCTATATCAGAACCCCCGAGGAAAATAGTTCAAAGGTAATACAGATTATTGAAGATATTTTCAAATCGCTGCAGAAGGAAAAAATCTCCGCCGACGAACTGCAAAAGGCTAAAAACAAGGTCCTGTCGGCAATTACAATCAAAAACGAAATCCCTATGGGAAGACTAATCGAGCTTGGCATTAACTGGACTTATCTGAAAGAGTATCGGCCCATCAAAGATGAGATTGGGCGGGTTAAAAAAGTCAGTCTCGACGATTTGACGGCTCTTATGCAGGATTTTCCTCTTATGCCCTTTACACAATTTTCCCTCGGCCCCGATAAATAATCATAATTCCCTGCAAAAACAATATTTATAACAATTCTCTTGCCAAATACCTGCTTTATGTATAGAATGATTATATACATGGAGGTTTTTATGGAAAGCGATAAAAACAACGACAGACGAACTGCACAGGATATACGGCAGCCGAACAAACCCTCTCAGCCGCAAAATTTGAACCTGTCCGCCGAAGCCTTGGCGAAGGCGGAGTCTTCCTCACACATTATGCCTGCCTTTGAGGACATCTTAAAAGACAAAACTATAGAATCGCACCCACTCGTTGCCGGCGCCGCCGAAAAGGAATTTATCAGTCAGATGGTTGAAAAAATAAGTCATACGCAGCAGCAGGACCGCTCAGGTGAAATCCCCTCGCTTGACCTCGGTCAGCAGATTCTTGCTCAGCAGAGAAAAATCGCGGCTCTTAAAAGGAAATCACCCGGCCAGGAAACAAAACCTCAACCGGCACAGATAAAATCGATACCCCCTGCTCCCGCCTCGCCCCAGCATCTTATCATCGCCGACATCGTGGCAAAAGAAATTATAGTATTAACGTCAGCAAGGTAAAGTAAACATCCTCTCTTGTTCCACTGTTCACCCGCTCTATTTTGAACTCTCTTTTCGAATAATAGAAAATCGAAATTAGACCGCAATCGAGAATTCCCCAAATCTCAATTTTCGATTCTCGATTGCTCTGTAAATTTTTGCTTTGCGAAAATTTAATAGCCCCAAGGGGATTCGAACCCCTGTTGCCGGGTTGAAAACCCGGTGTCCTGGACCGGCCTAGACGATGGGGCCATATCAAAAATAATTAAAAATTTAAAATTGAAAATTTAAAATCTACAAAAAAAATCGCAGGGCAGTTTCATAAATCTTCAATCTATCGAATTATTCCATCGATATTGCTTGGACAGGACACTCGTCAACACAAACGCCGCAGTCAACACAAGTTTCAGGGTCCACTACCGCCTTGCCGTCAACCATTTTTATCGCTTCAGCAGGGCAGGCCTCGATACACGCCTCACAACCCGTGCATTTCCCTTCATTTACTTTCGCCGGCATAACAAAACCCTTTCAAAAACAATCTAACACAACATTTTACAAGTTACACAATTTGAGGCCGAAAGAATACAAAAATCAAGCTAATTTGACAATAAAAAATTTGCCAAAATCCAAACAAAAATAAAGACTTACAAATCCATAACTCCTTAGTCGGTATAGACTTAGGCTTGCATTAAATAATATGTATATAGTTTGGATTGGAGTGCTAAACAACACAGTAAAAAAGCCCCCGGTGCAAAACAGGGGGCTGAATATGAAATAAATCTCCGCCAAAGGCGGCGATTTTTAATACTCCTATTTCACTTGGGCACGCAGGCGGGACTGCCGGGCGTAAGCTGACAATCAATCAGCCAGTTCTCAGCCAAAGCAACAAAATCCCTGAAATTAACTATACCATCTCCCAACGGAGGCGATATATCTATTCCTGCCGCGCTTTCAAGCCAATGGGCTTTCATAATTCTCAGGTCGTCAAAATCAACCCTGCAGCTGTCGTCCAGATCGCCAACCAATGCATATTGGCAATAAAATTTCAGGACAAGGCTCTGGTATCCTCCTGCTGCAAAGGCCGTATACTCTTGCCCTGCCGGCGGCGGATCCGACTCATGATAATAATTACCGCCCCAGCCGATGATTGAGCCGTCTGATTTCCTCGCGAGATTATGATAACCGCCTGCCGCGATTGCGACAAAATCGCTGCCTGCCGGCGGTATGGACTGACCCGACTCATTCCTGCCCCAGCAGACAATTGTGCCGTCCGATTTTAAGGCGACATTATGCTGGCTGCCGACATCAATGGCAACATAGTCGTTGCCGGCCGGAGGCGTCGCCTGACCATAAATATCCCAGCCCCAGCAGACAATAGAACCGTCAGTTTTCAAGGCTGTAGCGTGAAAGGCACCGGCAGAAATAGCCGCATAGTCGCTGCCGTCAGGTACGTTACATTCTCCATAATCGTTCCTGCCCCATGCAACGATAGAGCCGTCTGTTTTCAGTGCAAGACTGTAATCATCACCTGCAGCAATGGCTGCAAAATCATTACCTTCCGGCGGAGTCGCCTCACCCCAACTATTACTACCCCAGCCGACGATAGAGCCGTCTGTTTTCAGGGCAAGATTGTGCCCGTAACCTGGAGCAAGAGTAACATAATCGTTACCAGCAGGAGCTGTTGTCTGACCACCAAAGGCAACTATAGAACCGTCTGTTTTGAATGCAAGGACGTGCTCCCAACCTGCAAAAACGGCTTTATAGTCGTTTCCAATCGGAGGTTCCGGCGGTACTGACTGAATACCCCAACCCCAGGCAACGACTGAACCGTCGGTTTTCAAGGCAAGGCTATGCCGCACACCCGCAGAAACAGCTATGTAGTCGTTTCCTGCAGGCGGAGTGGCCTGGGCGTAAGCGTCATCGCCCCAGCATACTACAGAACCATCTGATTTTAAGGCAATATTGTGATTGGTGCCCGCATTAATGGCGACATAATCATTTCCATCCGGCGCGGTCCCCTGGCCGTAAGCGTCATCGCCCCAGCAGGCAATAGAACCATCCGATCTTAAGGCAATACTATGATAATAGCCTGCAGAGACATCTACATAATTGTTTCCCACAGGCGGCGTTATCTGGCCGCAATTGTTCCTGCCCCAGCCGGCGATTGAGCCATCCAATTTTACGGCAAGGCTGTGGCCGGCACCTGCGGCAATTGCCGTATGGCCCGTTCCCGCAGGCGGGGTTGCCTCACCCCAACCATCTTCACCCCAGCCAACAATTGAGCCATCTGTTTTTAAAGCAAGACTGTGACCATATCCTGCTGCGACGGCCACATAATCGCTTCCTGCAGGCGGAGTTGCCTGGCCCCAATAGTCATAGCCCCAGCAAACTATAGAGCCATCCGACTTTAAGGCAACACTGTGGAGAAAGCCTCCAGCGACAGCGATATAGTCTCCCGCAGGCGGCACTGACTCATTTTCCTCGTTCCTGCCCCAGCAGACTATAGAACCATCTGATTTTAAGCCAAGATTGTTATACCAGCCTGCACTAATGGCTGAAAAATCATTCCCGTCAAAGTCATCATTATTAAATACCGAACGACCCCACAACTTGATTGTATCAGCACTAACACCGACTGATAATAACGTAAAAATTAAAACAGAAATGCAAAAAAACCTTCTCATTACTATTCCTCCTAATCCTATTCAGCCTATCTAATTTAACGCGATAAACCCCTATTTTATCAGGCAATTTCATAAAAGTCAAGTAATATAATCCAGAATTCAACCGCCCAAACAGGCCACCTCATACTCTACCAGTTTTGTCCAGATAACGAAAAGCACATAATTTTTTTTTACAAAACGCGCAAAAAAAAACGTGCGCGTTTTGAAAATCCAAAAAAAATTTCGCCCTTATCTGACAAGGACTTATGAAAAATCGGCCCGGAATTTTACCCGATTTTTTTGCAAAAACGCGCAACTTTTCAGGTAATACGGGGGGAGATGTTGGCCTGAAAGGCCAACATAGAGCAATCGAGAATCGAGAGCAGAAAGGTGAGTAAAGAGAACTTAAAAGTTAAAACTAAAAGCCCAAAACCAAAACCCAAAACTTAAAACCGACGGGGATTGGAGAACATCTCCTTAAACGGGCAATTTTGAATTTTGAGCTGTGGTTTTTAGCTTTACACTTTAAATTTTCAGTTTCTTTTATAGGAGCAAAACAATGTATCTTAACCTTCGTATCAGAGTTCCGAAATTAATCGCAAATATCGTCCTTTGGTTTGTTCTGCGGCACAGGAAAAAACACTGCGGCCGTGCATTTCGGCGCATCAAACTTATCGCAGGCAAAGACGTTGACGCAAAGCATCGTTATGCCCTCGTTGACCCGGAGGATTACCAGAAGTTATCTGAACACGACTGGCAACATGTTAAATGTAAGACCAACAATCATTATGCAGGCCGAATAGAAGGCGGAAGGATTGTGCTTATGCACAGAATTATTATGAACGCTCCCAAAGGCAAAATCGTTGACCATAGAGACCGTGATGGATTGAATAACACTAAAGAAAACCTGCGTTTTGCGACGCCTTCTCAAAATTCCTGCAACAGAACATGCTCAAAAAACGGCACTTCGAGGTACAGGGGAGTAAGCTTCCACAGAACGATAGGAAAATGGCAGGCTTGTATCGGCCTTAACGGAAAAGACAGGCATTTGGGAACTTTCGATAATGAAGAAGATGCCGCCCGTGTCTACGATGAAGCTGCGAAAAAATATCACGGTGAATTTGCCGTGCTGAATTTCACAGAGACGCAGAGAATTAAAGAAAAACTCTAAATCCTAATCCACCGTCGCCAAGGCTATGGCGGACAAGTTGCGGCGGGAGTTCTTTGAAAAGTTAATACCAATCGCAGTAGAAAAATTAAACGGCTTTTGTTTAATTCTAAATTATTGCCTTCTTTTTCTCAACATCACCGCACCAAGGCCGAGCAGGAAAACAGATACCGGAGTTTATGTCTATTTGTTGATGTTCTGGCGAATAAAGATTTCTTTTTGGATGTCGTCATACATTTTGCCAAAGATTTCAGGGTTTTCCACCACTTCAGACTTTTCGTGTGTGCCGTATTGTGAACTGCTTTTTGCTTTTTTGAGTATCGTCAATCTTTCTTTTACTACATTGTCCCCGAACTGCTCTATTGTTGCCGTTGCCTCAAACCATTTCATTATTCCCCAAAAATCCCTTTTTATGCCTGTTTCACCGTGAATAACGCCAGAGGCATGGTCGGTGTTTGTAATAGCATATCCATAATCTTGAAAAACCTGCAAGGTGGCTTTGTATGCGTCTTGGTAATTACCCTGTAGGTCTTTGGACTCAAGAAGTTTTCGCTGTAAAGGACTTAATTGTGCCTCACCGCACCCTGTGATAAATACCCCAAGAAATAGACCCACACACAAAAGTAAATTCTTCATACTCTTTTACCTTTCTAAAATCTAAAATTGAGACGCTCTATAACTGTTATCTTTTACAATATCCTTGTCATCAAACTCAATCATCAATGTAAAAGTTTTCGTTGAAGTCGTCTGTTTACCGCCACCTTTGCCAGCTACAAGAATGTTCCAATAGCCATCCTCGTTTGATTTCTCCATTGCTACTTTATCGTATGTCCAGACTTCATTTCCACTTTTATTTTTAGTGATGATATTGGGCGAGCCGAAAACCGCTAATATCTCTGATTGAGTGGTAACGCCGTTAATAATTTTAGTTTTTGCCATTCCGGGAGTGAGATTACTTCTCTGTGTACGAGTTTTCTCTTGGCAACCAGTACTTATAACAACCAAACACGCTAACAGTAAAACCAAACTCGTTTTTTTCATTTTAAATCTCCTACAATATAAAAAAGACCAAACCATATTTAATTGTATACCTTTCCTGCTGCAAATCAAGGAAAAACGGTCAGGATTTTGACAGTAAATTGTCGTTCATGGGTCAAAGGAATCCCAGAGGTTTAGTATTAATGATTTTATGTACTATTAAAAACACAATGGCAGCGATAATAATAATTATTGTCCATTTGATAATATCACAGAGCATTTGTTTGCCATTGTCACGAAGAGCTTCCTTGATGTAATTTCTAATTTGTAAGATGTAAGTTGTAAGTTGCTTTTCATTCATGCGTTTCCCTTCACAAAATAAACCCCGAAATTGATTTAGTGAAATGTTATCACAAGTCAATAGAGAGTAGCGATTCAATTTCCTTTTTTATCTATCGTCTGATGCGTTACGGATGTGTTAATTATGTCAATCTCATTCGTATCCTGAACGGTTTTGTTGAGTGCTTTATAAGTCGCTATTTTCGCCTTTAGCTTTTCTAACTTATACTCTCTTTTAAGGGCTTTCTTCTCGTATTTATAAATCTTCTTATTGGCCTTTAAATTCTCTTTCATAACACGAGCCTGTTGGTCCTGTGCTGATTCTTCGCAGCCACAAAGGAATAGCACACAAAGAATAGGAGTCAACATCCACAATAATTTTTTCATATAAATCTCCTGTAAAACGGATTAAACAATACTTAAATCATATCTCTTTCCTGCTGACAATCAAGGAAAAGTAGTTTTTACAATATGGGTTTGTGTGGTAAAATAGCGTAAAAGCTAAGAATAATCGGGAAAGCGGAGTAATTAACCGCTAAGCGGTTTGAGGTTTTTGTTCTGGCTCACCTGTCGAACGAAAGCCCTAAACCGACCCGAAAAAGACAGGTAAAAAATGGGAAAAAAAGACGAGATTCGGAAATCTGAAACATTTGTTAACTATGATGCTGAAGGTAAGAAGATTATTCGTACCTACAGTTTCGGGCGAAAAGTCAAAAAAAATGAACCAAATGTTGAAGATAATGTTTTTAAAAAACTTAGGGAGAACAGTAAAAATTTAAAAGAGTACTTTCCAGCGTATCCTTTCAGAAGTGGACTTCAAAAAGCTGATGGTTTTTTGCATTATTCGCCTATGTGCGAAAAAAGTCTCATAAAATCTATAGGCGGTTTTCAGCTACATCTAACACAGGCAGAACTTGCTATTATAGACAAGACTGTTGGCTCAAGAAAGTTATCTGATATAAAATGCTTCTTAATTCAGAAATGTAATAATCAAAATACTGAAAGTTTAAGCTGGAATGATATTTTAGATAATCTGAAATTTTGGCTCAAACAGACAAACAGTCAACGCAAAACAACCAGCGGCAAGGCGGGGGAAATTCTTGAAGCACAAGCAAAACCGCTAATTTTACAGCTTGCGGAAAAATTACGCGTAATGCACAAATTCTCTTACAGGATAATTGCTTCGCTTCCTTTTTCGATTACTACACTGGACGGTAAAAAAGCTACGCCTGCGCCGATAACTACTTCGGACGATATTCCTGCTAATTGTAAATTTTTGACTACTTGGGAAGATGTTTTTGATAGTTACAGTAATGCCTTTGAACAATTTTTACTTTGGAATGAAGATGCCATATCTTTAGCGTCGAATATACAGTATGAGAAAAACAGAGAGCTTTTGATTTCTCTCACACGGATAAAACACAGAGCAACGGAGATTTTGAGTTCAATTAAGCACGATAGAAAAAGCAAATCAACACTTGCAAGTGGCCAAGACGAAATAGATACTGCGAGAGGAAGTCTTACAAACTTACTCAATTGCGATTTACCTGATTGTAGTGCGGTAGATTTTTTTGTGGAACTCAAAGACTTGCCTTCCTTTGCAGACGAATTAGAGGCTGCAAGTTTAACATCCTTACCAGAAACTACCGCAGAACAAAACAACAACACGGTGGACGAACTAAATACTTTTTATTCGATTTATCCTCTGCGAGACGGCTTTAAAATTGAAACATACGGATTAGGAAACCGTTTTAGACGTTATAAAAATGACTCCTCATTCATAGACAAAGAGCCACTAACGATAGACCAGACCAGAATGGTTATGTTTTTCACGGGGGGCTGGCAAGATAGTTGTCAAGTATTGAGAGAATTTTTAATACAACACAATTTAGCAGAAAAATCAGAATGCGATAGTTTAACTTGGAGCGATATTCTAAACAAATTGTATATTTTTGCCGGAAAAGAAAAAATACCTGACAGGATTATGTTCGCAAGTCTAAACTCAAAAGATTATAAAGATTATGGGCAATATATCACTACTGCAAAGGAATCAGCAGAGACAATCCGCAAAGTTGATTTAGCTGAAGCAATTACGAACGAAGTCAAAGCCGACCCTGCCAAAAGAAAATGGTGGAAACAGCTAATTAGCTGGATATTCAAGAAAACATCCCGTGTTGTTTATGCTGTTATTGCTTTCATTGCTTTCATTGGAATTATTGTTGGGATTCTTGCGGGACTACATGAATTAGGATGGCTTGAACCAATTAAGGCGTTCATTTACAAAATATTGCTGCATAGGTAAAAGAAGAATTAAAGGGGTCAGAGGGCTGTTGAAAAAACATTTTAATTTTTAATATTTGATTTTCTTTACAGGTGTGTTTTTACGTAGCTCATTGGAAAGTTCCTGCCGGGGCAGCTCGTGTTTGTGCTGTGGCCTGGCGTGGTATTATGGCCGTAAATCCGGCTTGCGGGAATGTCATATCTTTCCGAAAGGAATCGCACAAGTTTCATAAGTGAAGCCATCTGGTTTCTGGACGGCCTTGAATTGTCAAAGTTGCCTACAAGGCAGATTCCAACCGCGCTTTTATTTGCCCAGTTCGATTCATCAGTTTTGCAGTGAGCGCCGGTCTTCTGGCCTGTCCAGCGGAACGTCGTTTCAACCTGGCCGTTGCCGCTGCCTGAGCCGTTGCCTATGACAAAATTGTAGCCTACGCCGTCCCAGCCGTTGTTTCGGCGGTGATAATCGTCGAAGGAAGCGACACAGCCGCAGTTGGTCGCTGAATGATGAATTACGATTGCCCTCCAGTCCCTTTCCAGCCTGCTCGACGGCGTCCAGCCGTAAGGGGCTGAGGAAGCAGGTTTATATGATTTGTAATTTTTCGCTTTATACGGGCTTGACGGCGTTTTGCCTGTGGCAGAGCTATAAGCTGGATAACTGCTGCTGCGATGGAGTCCCGGCTCAATACCGGTGATTTGCGGCGTATAGCTTTCCTCTTCTGCGCAGCCGACAAACAGTACCGCTGCGGTCGGCAGATAGGCTGCGATAACAAAAATCAGTATTTTTTTAAACACTGGTATGCTCCTGACTATTTATCGGCAAAATCCGCTGTAAGCTTTACAGGCCAGCTAAACCTGTGCGTGTTTACTGTTGAATTTGGTCATACGAACTGAATTGCCTGCGTCATTATATTCCACTTTATCCATATAAGACTTGATGAGCAGAACTCCTCTGCCGTCGGTTTTATAGATATTATCGCCGATGCGGGGGTCTGCCAGACTGTTTGGGTCGAAGCCTCTTCCCTGGTCGGTTACGCAAATATCGACTTTTTGCGGGCTCAAATCATATTCGATAACAACATCTCTGGCAGGGTCTTGTTTATTGCCGTGTTTGAAGGCGTTTACGACGGCCTCTTCCATAGCCAGGTGTATTGCGAACAGGTCGTCTTCCAAATATTCGAGCTGTTGGGTGTGGCTGAGGATTGTGGCGCATATCCGCCTAAGCTCCGATATTATTCCGCTGGAGACTATCTTTTCATGGGTACTGGCTCTGGAAGTCATTAATTTATTATCGTCCCAAATAAACCCGGGCTAAAGTAGCAGCTTGAAAAGAAACTATTTAAGGGTCAGCATTGCTTTTTTAACGTCAGGATAGATTTCGAAGATTTCGTCAAGGCGAGTGATTTTGAAAATATCGAAAATGCGAGGACTGATACTGCAGAGCCTCAGCCGACCTTTGTTCTCGTTTATCCTTTTACTTATTCTTATCAACAGCCCGAGAACCGCACTGGAAAGAAAACCGACATTACTAAAATCAATTACAAGATTCACAGGACCGTCGATTAAGGGCATTATAGAATCCTCAATCGCTTTAATAGTCTCATCGTCAAGAATCTTCTCATCAGCCAGCGTCACGACGCTTGCGTTCTGGGCATAGTAAACACTTATTCGCGGTTTTACCTCTTCCATAAGCATTACTCCAAATCCTGCCCGCCTTATGCGGGTCTGTCTATAAAAGAATTATCGTAGGCAAAATATACCAAAAAGTCAAGCAAAGGCCTTATTTAATTTTTTCACAAAATCGGCTAAGCAAATTCAATATTTCTGACTTATTTTTAAAAAAACTCTTGAAAGTCTTGATAAATTCTGGTAGTAATAACCCGGAATTTGAAGAGTTTGTGGATATTTTCTGTTCTGTTTTTGCCCTGAATCAGGGTTTAATTACAATAAAAGAGCCTTTTTTCTGGCCACAAGTTTACCCACTTTGCCTAAAGCGGGCAAACTATAGTGGGCGGATAAATTTGCTTTTTGGATATAAAATCTTTGAAATTTTGAACACCCAAAGACAAACTATAGTATAATAGTAAACAGACCCCGATATACTACTTAGTTTTTATAGTTGCTTTTAAGTTCTTGTCGAATGAAATCGAACATAGCAAACAATTTGTTTTGGAGGACAAAAAAATGAAGATAAGCAGGTCAACAGGTTACGCTTTGGTAGCTGTAGGTTATGTGGCACAATATTACAGAGAAGGCGCGGTACTGGCTTCACGAATCTCCAAACAATATAACATTCCATTGGAATACCTTCTCAAGATTCTGCAGCAATTAGTAAGAGCCAATGTGTTGCGCAGCAAACGAGGACCCCGCGGGGGATTTTTCCTGGCGCGGCCGGCAGAAAATATCTCGCTGCTCGAAATTATCGAGGCAGTCGATGGGCCGCTGTTCAGCCATCTGCAGCTTGCAGAACAGACCAACAACGAGCCATTCAGCCTGAAAATGGAAAAGGTCTGCAGGCAGGCGTCAGAACGAGTACGCGAAATATTCGGCGCTGCAAAACTCTCGGAAATGCTGTCAGATTAACCCGCTGCAAGAATGACGATAAAGGATTTTCAGAAGCTGATAGCCGAACGATATCAGAAGCGGGACAGCGCCAGAGGCACACCAAAAACCTTTATGTGGTTTGTCGAAGAGGTCGGCGAATTAGCAACCGCCCTGGCAAGCGAAAAAACAAGCAAAAAACAAAAAGAGGAAGAGTTCGCAGATATTTTTGCCTGGCTGTGCACACTTGCCAATATAAACGACGTGGATATCGAAAAGGCATGCGCAGATAAATACCACAAAAAACAGCCAAAAGGGTTCAAATAAAAATTAACTCCAAAAAAATGCGGCCCTGAAAAATCAGGGCCGCAATATCAAAATCATTTACAGTTACAGCTCAACAGCATAACTGCTACCAATAAGCCATACAGTTTTCATCCTGCGGGTCGTTGCACTGCATCCACTGGTTAGCAAAAATGACAAAGTCACTTAAATCAACAATGCCATCAGTTGGTTCAAAGTCGGCGCCTTCACAGTTATCGTAACTGCCGCAATCGTTATTCAGCCAGTAATGAACGACCGTTTCAAAGTCTTCATAATCGACATAACAATCGCCGTTAAGGTCCGATTCAAGACTGTGACCTGCGGAATTAACATCCTGGCAGGTGTAGCCCCATACACTATGCTTGAGCATGTTGACATCAATTTCGCTGGGGTACCTGCGCACACCGGTGGGAATCACCGGATTCATCAGGTCGTTTGGGTGATAACCCGGGTGCAGGTGCGTGCCATCGGGTTCCGGTACAAGGATAGCATTCGGATCACCGCCTGCGTTGTAGGTTCTGAGAGAATTATTGGGGTCATTGGGGTCAATATAATCGACGGCCGCTGCAAAAGGCGGGCATTTAATCGCAAAACCCAGAGCGTGGGCCAACTCATGGTTTATCACGGTCCAGAGGTCATACTGGCCGGCAGGGACGCTGCCGCCCGGAGCTGCGGGTGGGTCATTGGAGTCCACATACCACGAGATACCAGGGTCATCGTTAATAATAATTGTCCCACGGATAGGTTTTCCATCATCATCATACCTGAAAGCGCCAGACCTAGCAAGCGTAGGCTGCCCAGCCATTCCTAAAATACCCGGCGCACCAGTATCAGCCAGCACAAACTCTACCCCCGGATAAAACCCAGCTGCTTTCGTACCAAGGACTTCCTTCTTGAAATTTATGTCAACTTCGTGCTCCGGATCCTGGTGAGGCAGCCGGTCCTCCCATTGCTCAATTTTCGCCTCAATAACCGCCTGCTGCGCATCGCAGATACTGCCCTCAAAGTTAGGGTCTATGTCCACAGCCAATCCGGCCTGCGGGATACAATACACAACTACAAATGTTACACACACTGCGGCAAACCATAATCTTCTCTTCATAATTCTACTCCTTCCTTTCGTTCTCCAAAAAAGTTTGGTTGGTCAAATTTCTTTAAACATCCGGCAAGATTAAGCAATTTTATCTTCAGGCATTTGCGGGGTGGATTCGGCAGAGACCGCGGCGGCAGTCATAGCCCTGAAGAAACACCAGCCGAGACCTGCGACAATCAACAGAAAGACAATACTCAAAATAATATAAGAGACGCCTGACAATTCGGCAGTATGGGCAGTGACGGCGCCAGGCTGAACATTTTTCGTTACGTAAATTAAAACCGTCGCCAGTGCGACGCTGATATTACAAGTAGCGAGAATCCCGGTAATTGGCGCGATGATGGAGGCTTTTGAATCGGCCCTGTCGAAACGGTCAAGAATATAATTAGCAGATAATATACCGCCAATCGCGGAAAGAATTATAAGTACGAGAAACATTTCACAAATTCTGACGGGCAACGGCACAACCAAAATGACAACTATAAGAGCTGACGAAAGCAGCGAAAGAATCAGGCCGGCAAGACTGCTTTTTCGCCCCCTTGATTCGAGCGGGTCCGATACAGCGTTGTGTTGAGGGTAAGGGCTTTTCAGCAGACTTAAAACGATTGCAATAATCGGGGCAAGCGCCACTACAACCAGGCCGGCAACATTGGGCCAGTTAATTTCGCCGGTTCGTTTAAACAAGAAACCTTCACCGCTAAAGTCATCAAAAAGCGACCAGACAAACAAGGTGCCTAAAATTATGGGTATCACTATCCGAATAAGGTAATTCCACCACCGGCCGAGTGAAAAGTCACTTCTTTCATTTGCATGAAGGCGCAACCGGTCGATGCGGTAAAGCCAGCCGAGCACTACACATTCGAGAAGGCCGATAAAGGCTATTCCCCAGGTGCCGTTGATAAAGCCGTCGATAACGCCGAGCCAGTTTAATCCGCCATTTGTCACGTAAACCAGGCCGAAAGCAAGTCCGACCAGACTCATAAGAATCAGCACAATGCTCCTTTTGAAGCCGGTTTTGTCAACGATGGCGGCAAGAACCGATTCGGTAATCGAAAATGCAGAATCAATACCGAGAGTTATCAGGGCAAAGAAAAAGATGAAACTAAACCATGCCGAATATGGAAGCTGCGCAAGAGCATAAGGAAAGGCCACGAAGGCAAGACCCGGACCGCCTGCAACAACCTTTTCGACACCAACGTAGTCTCCCGCCTGCTGGGTGGCAAAAGCCATTCCGCCAAGGGTGGCGAATACGGCTATACCGGCAATAAAACTGGTGGCGAAATCACTCAAGCCGATAATGACGGCATTATTATTGAGGTCACTTTTGCGATGCAGGAAACTGGCATAAGTAAGCATAACCCCGAAAGCGAGACTCAATGAGAAAAACACCTGGCCAAACGCAAATCGCCAGGTAGTAGGTTTTGCCAGTTCGGCCCAGGTTGGATTGAGATAAAAGGCAAGACCCTGAATCGCACCATCGAGCGTCAGGCCCCTGATGGTCAAAATCAACAGCATCAGCCAGGGCAAAGGAACGGTCAGCCAGACGATTTTGCTGACGATTTTTACACCTCGGAATATGCAGAAGTACATCGCCAGCCAGGCAATTACAAGTGGCCAGAAAACCTGCCATCGGATTGAGCCGAGCGTGAAACTACTATGATAGCCGAGGTAAGAATTATAGAAGAAATTTTCAGCATTTTTGACACCTTCGATACCTTTGCCGGCCCAGGGCAGAGCGCCGCCCGTGAAGATTCCTTTTATGCTTAACCACAGGAAGCTGAAACAATAGGCAAGAATAACGGGGTAATATGTAATTATGACAAAGGCGAGAATAATTCCCCACCAGCCTACCACTTCGAATTTTCTATTGCAGCGGCGAAAGGCATCGGGGGCTGCACGCTGGGTGAAATGCCCGAGACTGAACTCAAGAATCAGCATCGGGATACCGACGATGCAAATGGCAATTATATAGGGGATTAAAAAAGCCCCGCCGCCGTAACTGTATAATTTGTAAGGAAAGCCCCACAAGTTGCCCAAGCCTACCGCCGAACCAACCGCCGCAAGAATAAAACCCCCGCGGCTGCCCCAGTTTTCACGCTGTTCTTCGAGAAGTTCCATTTAATCGTCCCTGAAACAGAATTGGCTTACACTAACGTTCGATGCCAAGGACATCGAGAGTATTTCGCTCGATTATTCCCCGAATTTTCTCACGCGGGACGGTCGGCAAATTCGTGTCGGCAAGCAATTTATTAAAGCCCAACAGGGTCTCAATACAGCTTTGAGGCTTACTGTAAGGCAGGCCGCTGCCGAAAAACAGTTTGCCTAAAACGCCCGCCTCACAGGCAGCAAGCACGGTATTGTAAACCTGCCAGACCTTTTGAGGATTTATAGTCAAATCGCCGTAAACATTCTCATGCTTTGCGAGCATAGAAAGTGTCTCATTGACAAAAGGCTGACCCATCGAGCCGATGATGATTTTAAGATTTTTGAATTTCTGAGCTATCTCGTCTAAAAGCGACGGCCTTGCATATTCGAGGACTGCATCGGCAGTGTATGGGGGGGCATTGTGGAAGAACAACGGCAATTTTAATTCTTCGGCAACTTCATAAAACTGCAGCGCCCTGCTGTGGGCGGGATGAAACGCCTCGCCTGCACAATAAAGCACAGCACCTTTAAGGCCGTCATTTTTTACACCAGACCAGTATTTTTTAGAAATGTCGTCCTTAACGGGATTGACAACGGCAAAACCAACCATCTTTTTCGGATGTCTGGCGACATATTTGCCGACAAGCTCGTTTGACTGACGGTTAGATTCCGCCGGGCAGGCAAGCACAATACAGGTGTCAACCGGCTCGGCAGAGGCGAAATGGTCCTCAGCGCTTAATTGGCGGCCGGGACAGTTTATATGAGTATGACAATCAATAATCACTTTTCTTTCCCTGAAAAGCCCTTGCAAAACAACAACTTATAAACAGTAATATAATATCGGCAAAACTGCGATACTGTCAAGAACAATAAACTTGCCTTTTGGACAGCGATAATTAATATGCCTGTTATGCCAAAGAATAAAACCATAGATAAAAAAATACTGAAGAACATTCTCGAAGGGCTTTACCACAAATATAATCACAAAAGATTCATACCGCCCGACCCGCTGCAGTTCGTTTATCTCTACAAAAAAAAGGCCGATATGGAAATCGCAGGCTTTTTAGCAGCGTGCTTCGCGTACGGAGCAGTGGAACAAATTGAAAAATTCCTCACAGAACTTTTAAATAAAATGGGCAAAAGCCCTGCAAAATTTATTAAAAACTTTTCCGCTAAAGACTACCGACTTATAAAACCTCTAAAATACAGATTTAACGACTCCGAAGATATAATCAGTCTTATTTTAATTTTAAAAAAAGCGATGAACCGCTTCAGCAGTCTGGAAAACCTCTTTTTGAAAGGCTACAGCAAAAGCGACGAGAATATCATACCGGCAGCAACAAAATTTATTCAATCCCTAAACAATTTAGCCCCCGCCACTCGTGGCGGGGTAGGCCGCCGTTTACGGCGGCCGCTAAACCTGTTTCCCGACCCTACAAAAGGAAGCACGTGCAAGAGACTTTTTCTTTTTCTTCGCTGGATGGTTCGAAAAGACGAGGTTGACGCGGGCCTGTGGAAAAAAATCGACAAATCCAAACTGGTTATGCCGGTCGATGTGCATATCGGCCGATTGAGCAAAATTTTAGGCCTGCATAACAGAAAAACAATAAACCTTAAAACCGCTGTTGAAATAACCGCCGGTTTCAGGAAAATTTGTCCGCAAGACCCTGCCAAATATGACTTTGCGCTATGCAGAACAGGAATGATGCAAAAGCGCAACGGTAAAAAAGACTTTTTTCTGCAGGGTTTTCTGGTAAAATGATATTTATGGAAAAGGCAGGAAAAATGAAACAGAGATGCCTCTTTTGGACGACAGCGGCGGCAATTATATTTATAACCGGCGGTACATTTTCGGCTCCCCAGCCGGCAATTGTGCCGGCACCGAATCAGTGGACGTTAAATGTGATTTATACCCAGCCGCAGCAGATAACCATTAACGTGTCCGGCGAGAGAAACAAGCAGCGGTTCTGGTATATCATTGTAACCCTCACCAATAATACCAATATCGATGCATCATTTTATCCGAGCTGTGAACTGATGACGGACACTTTTCAGGCCATACCGGCATACAGAGACACAAAAAATATCGTCTTTGAAAAAATCAAGGCGCGGCATAAAAAGAAATACCCGCTTCTCGAATCTCTCGAATTCGCAGATAATAAAATTCTTCAGGGTCAGGACAATACAAAAGATTTTGCAATAATCTGGCCTGACTTCGATGCTAAAGCCAAAGAAATCCGGCTGTTTCTGGCAGGGCTGAGCAATGAAACAGCGGTCATCGAGCATCCGATTAAAAAAGACCCCAATGGTATGCCGGAAAAAATCTACCTGAGGAAGACTCTCGAACTGCAATACGCAACCGGAGGCGACCCAAAGCTGCGAAGAAATGCAGCACTGACCTTCAAGGGCCAACGCTGGATTATGAGATAGTATGAACCCTGCCGCAGCGAGGGCACTGCACCTGGTCAGCCCGGAAATCAGGCGGGATTTTTATTTTCAGGCCGCAGGAACAATCAGCAAAACGATAGCCTGCCGTTCGCTGCATAATTTCGCCGATATTGCGATGCTGATGTTTTGCCGACAGAGGCTCGGGGCGGGCGGCAGAACGAATCTGAAGCGTTTCCTCCTTAAGAGCAGAGGAAGGTATAGGGGTTGCGTGTTTTGTCGTTTTCCTAAAGGCATTGGAATAATCCGCAAAAGAAGCGCCGGACATACCGCGAAGTATCTTTACACGCTCTGATATCGGCGGATGAGTGCTCGTCAGGTCGGCCAGCTTCATTCCTTCTTTCTGGAGAGGATTAACAATATACATCGGGGCGGTAACCTTGTTGGCGACGGTAAGCGGAACAGTATTTTGA
The DNA here is from genome assembly GCA_964619675.1 of uncultured Planctomycetaceae bacterium. Taxonomy (GTDB): domain Bacteria; phylum Planctomycetota; class Phycisphaerae; order Sedimentisphaerales; family UBA12454; genus JAPLMW01. The sequence goes on from CAZUEO010000006.1 coordinate 77,257, forward strand.
GAAATTTTTTCAAGGGCGCCTGCAAGCCCTTCCGGGTAACGGGTAAGCCTGGCAGAACCCGCATCGGCGAGATATTCGCGATTTCTGGAGAGCGCAAAATATAAAAGCATCGCCATAATCGGGGCAAGTATCGCGGCAACAATCGCAATAAGAAGCATTACAGCCTGCCCGCCGCCTTGTCCCCTGCCTCTTGATGAATACCGCCTGCCTGAGCCGGCCATCGAACTGTAAAACATACCTCGAAGAAAAACCTGCGAAAGCAGCGTTATCGCTCCGAGCATAATACCTGCGACCGTTACAAACAAAATATCGCGGTGCAGGATATGACTCATCTCGTGGCCGACAACGCCCTGCAGCTCATCTCTGCTCAGCCTGCCGAGCAGGCCTGCGGTAACGGCAATTGAGGCGTTTTGCGGATTCCTGCCGGTGGCAAAGGCATTGGGGGCGGGGTCATTTATTATATAAACCTTCGGCATCGGTAAAGAAGCGGCAACAGCCATTTCTTCAACGACGTTAAATAACTGCGGATGCACGTCCTTGGTAACCGGTATTGCTTTACTCGCAGCCAAAAATATGGCGTCGCCGCTGGAGAAACTAACGAGTGCGAGAATGAGCCAGATGCCAAGCGCAACAGCCAGGCCAAATACGCCAGCAATCGGGTTGGGAGAAACTGACATTCCTATTATCCAGCCTAAAAGGCCGAGCACCGCTGCCATCAGCATAATCAGCAAAATAGAATTGCGCTTATTTGCCCGTATCTGCTCCCACATAGATTCACTGCACCGAAAATTTATAAACGGTAGTTTGGCGATAAACTTCGCCCGGCTTTAAAATCACCGATGGGAAATAAGGTTTGTTCGGCGAATCAGGCAAATGCTGCGTTTCAAGACAAAATGCACCGTACCTTTTATAAACGACGCCCTTCTTGCCTTTCACATTGCTGCGGGAATTATTAGTGTAAAACTGCACCGTCGGCTCTGTCGTGAAAACCTCCATTACCCTTCCGCTGACAGGCTCTGCAACTCTTGCGGCAAGTGCAAGCTCGCCGGGATATTTTTTATTCAAAATATAAGCATGGTCGTAACCACCGACTTTCTCAATCCTGCTTCCAATCGCCGCAGGTTCTCTGAAATCCAGGTCCGTGCCAGCTACTTTTTTAATCTCGCCTGTCGGAATATAATCCTCCGCCGGCGCATAATAATCGGCGTTTATCATCATTTTATGGTCCAACACCCTGCCGCCTGCATGACCTGCAAGATTGAAATAACTGTGGTTGGTAAGATTAACGATTGTTTTTTTGTTCGTAGTCGCTTCATAACTGATTTTAAGTTCGTTATCATCAGTCAAAGTATATGTAACTTTAACCCTTAGATTGCCGGGGTAACCTTCCTGGCCGTCGGGACTTAGAAAACTAAATGTAACGCCGCAGCTATTCTTATTTTTAAATGGACTGCTTTTCCAGAGCACCTTGTTAAAACCCCTGGCGCCGCCATGCAGGTGGTTTTTACCGTCATTGGCGACCAGTTTGTATTTTGTGCCGTCAAGCTCGAATTCGGCATTTGCTATGCGGCCGGCAAACCGCCCGACCGTACCGCCGAAATAAGACCGGTCCCTTACATAACCCACAAGGTTATTATAACCAAGAACAACATCTGCAAAATCTCCATTCGCGTCGGGAACTTTAAGAGAAACAAGGGCCGCTCCAAACGGGATAAGCTTTGCCTCCATCCCGTTTTTATTTCTCAATGTAAATAATTTCACGTTCTTATTCGGTATCAGCCTTCCAAACAGGTCAACCTTCACCTGGGACGCTGATATACAAACCGGAAAAATCAGAATCGCCGTCATCAGGACAAACGAAAAAAACGAATTATGCTTATCAGCCCACATTCGTTATTCAACCTCCTAAATGGTCTGGATTAACTGTTGAAGTCTACTTTCGGCACAGACTTTTCCGCAGCGTCTTCAATTTCAAAAAAGTCTCGCTTTGCAAAACTGAACATTCCCGCAATGATATTTGACGGGAACATCTGAATTTTATTGTTGAAAAACAGGGTCTGGTCGTTGTAAGCCTGCCGTGCGAAGGCGATTTTGTTTTCGGTACTCGATAACTCTTCCTGCAGGGCAAGGAAATTCTGATTGGCCTTCAAATCGGGATAAGCCTCGACGGTGAGCAGAAATTTGCTCAGCGCACTGCCGAGAACGCCCTCGGCTTTTGCGGCATCAGCGACGTTTTTGGCACCCATTGCCTGACTGCGGGCATTGGTAACGGCTTCAAGAGTACCCCGCTCATGCTTCATATAACCTTTTGCAGTTTCAATAAGGTTCGGTATGAGGTCGTGGCGGCGTTTGAGCTGCACGTCAATCTGCGACCAGGCATTATTGACCTGATTGCGCAGCCTGACAAGCGAGTTATACATACCAATTACGGCAACAACAATAACAGCTAATACAATAATAATTATCCAGCCTATCATCATAAAAATCCTTTCCGATTTTAAACCGTACTAAATTTATGAATGGTAATCTGACTGTAAACCTGCCCCGGCTCAAGCACAACCGAAGGGAAATCCGGGCGGTTCGGCGAATCGGGAAAATGCTGTGCTTCGAGACAAAAGGCGCCGTGTTTTTCATAAATGGCGCCGGATTTGCCCTTAAAGCCGTTAAGGAAATTGCCGGTATAAAACTGCACACCCGGCTCAGTTGTGAAAATCTCCATCACCCTGCCGCCGGTCGGCTCAACAACTTTTGCGACATAAGAAAGCTCGGCAGGCGTCGTCTTGTTAAGAACATAATTGAAATCGTATCCAAGCCCTAATTTGCTTATATTCTGACCAACGGGTTTCGGCTCTGTAAGGTCAAACTCAGTACCTTTGATATTTTTGATTTGGCCGGTAGGAATATACTCGTCATCAACAGCTGTCATTCTGTCGGCATTTATCTGAATCAGATGAGAAAGAATATTGCCTTTGTCGTGGCCGACAAGATTGTAATAACTGTGATTCGTAAGATTGACGACTGTTTTTTTGTCGGTGGACGCCTGGTAACTGATTTTCAGCTCGTTATCGTCCGTCAAGGTATAAGTAACTGAAACATCCAGATTGCCGGGATAACCTTCTTCGCCGTCAGGACTTAAATATTTGAAAACAACACCACAGCCGTTGCCATCTTCAAATTCGCTGCCCTGCCAGGGGGCTTTGTTAAAACCTTTTATTCCGCCGTGAAGGTGATGTTTTCCATTATTGGCGGCCAGCTTGTACTCTTTGCCGTCAAGTTTGAATTTCGCATTTGCTATGCGGTTTGCGAACCTGCCGGCAGTACAGCCTAAAAAACAGGTATCTGCGACATAACCTTCAAGGTCATCATATCCGAGAACAATATCGGCAGATTTTCCTTTTTTGTCGCCAACATTAAGCGAAACAAGCGTTGCTCCAAACGAAATCAGCTTTGCCGACATACCATTTTTGTTTTTCAGAATAAAAAATTCGACGTCCCTGTTTTTGCTGAGTTTTCCAAAAACACCTTTTTCAACCGCCATTTCTTACCTCACTTTCATTATAATTGAAAATTTCCGAAAGAAGTTTTATGATTTTTTGCTCTTTATCAAGACCGGCTCCCGAAAGCACCCGAGGCAGCTCGCCCCTGTCGAACCACAGACCGTGACCCTTCGCACAACGGTCAATGACAACAGGCTCATCATGAGAGCTTACAAGAATTTTGTGCATTTTTTTCAGACATATCGGGCAGAAACGGGTTTTCTCTTTTGTATGCGGCGCCTGTCGAAAAGAGCCGATAATCTGACGGGCCTGCTGTGCATCTTCAAACAGCAGTTCAAGCTCGCCGGCGTCGAGCCAGATTCCGCCGCAGGCCGTACAGTGGTCAACCTCAACCTGCTCAAGCTCCAGTACAATCATCGCGTTTTTACACAATGGACAGTCCATTTCACCATTTTCTCCGCCACCATAATATGCCGACTATCAAGGCAGACGTAAGAGCCAGAAAAGAAATAATCCAGAAGGCGGTGTGGTACTGAGACAGGGGAATCCGAACATTCATAGAAAACAGACTCACGACAAAAGTCGGAAGCATAATTGCAATGGTTATCAGGGTCAGGGTCTTGATGCGAATGTTAAGATTATTGCTGATAATAGAAGCACGGGCGTCCATCATACTGGCCAAGACCTGTGAAAAAATGTCGGTCTGGTTGAGACATTGAGTGTTTTCGATTGACATATCGTCAAGAAACTCGATATTTTCCTGCGTGAACGGTACCTTCGGGGCAGAGCTTTTGAGCCTGTTAATAAGCGCCATGTTCGAGTGTATGGCATTGAGGTAATAGACAAGACTTTTTTCGAGGGTAAAGAGATTGAACAAATATCTGTTTTCCATCGAAACATTTATCTGCTGCTCGAGTTCGCCGGAGATATGATTGATGGCCTTGAGGTGCTCGACAAAATGTGAAATCGCCCGATAGATAAGTTTAAGCGACACATCGAGAATGGAACTAACCTTGTTAAAGATTTTGCCGTCAAACAACGGGAAATCCTCGGCAACAACTATTATAAGTCGGTCACTGAAAAGAAACACACCGACCGAAAGTACCTTGAACAGGAATTCATCCTGGGGAGCGTAATGTTTGGGCCGCTTAAGAATCATCGCAACATGCTCCGGCTCAAACTCAAGCCTGCTGGGCTCGTCGGGGTCAAGAGATGAATTAAGCGTATGCTCGTCAATTTTGAGCTGCTCAACAAGATACCTTCGCTCGTTTTCATCCGGGGCAACATAGACGAACACAGAGGCGTCACTGCCGCTGCATTCAACCAGTTTATTGCCCGATATTTCCAGTGTCCTGAGCATACATTCACTCCACTACCGCCTTATACGCCAATCAGTATAAGGCTTCAATTCTAACAATCAATAGCCTAATGAAAAAGGGAAAAATTCATATTCTGCGATAAATTACAACGCCATTTAAATCCTTTGACAATTTTTTGTACACGCCTTAGAATTATGGTAAGATTCTGAAAGAAAGGACCAAAAATGGAATCAGTAGAGAATTCTTATTCACCAAATTCGCCGACGCCGCCGGGCGGCAAAGGGGTCGGCTGGAAAGTACTTTTTGGGATTATTTTAGGCTTTTCAATTATCGCCAATCTGGTGCTTCTGTTTGCCCTTGCGGCCAGCATAATCATATTTGCGGCAGGCAAAAGCGAATACTTCCTCGAAAAAGTTCTGGAAGAGGGACGCGGGGCGAACAAAATAGCGGTCATCAAAATCGATGGAATCATCGACAATAAACTGGCACAGAAAGTAGAACAGCAAATAAAGGCGGCGAAAAAAGACAGGAGCGTAAAGGCAGTAATTTTCAGAACGAACAGCCCGGGCGGCAGCATCTCGGCAAGCGACAGGATTTACGACCAGATTTGCAGATTTCGAGAGGAAACCGGCAAACCTGCGGTAGCCTTTATGGAAACCGTTGCCGCTTCAGGCGGGCTTTACACATCCTGCGGCTGCGACAAAATCATCGCTGAACCTACAACAATCACAGGCTCAATAGGCGTGATAATGGGACACCTCGTCCTGCAGGACCTGCTCGAACTGAAACTCGGCATCAAACCCGTAATCGTCAAATCAGGCCCAAAGAAAGACTGGCCGACATCATTTGAGCCGGTAACGGAAGAGCAAATTCAATACCTGAATGAGAAACTGATATCTCCCGCGTATGAAAGATTCGTAAATATCGTGGCACAGTCAAGAAAAGATGTGCTGACTATCGAACAAATCAGAGCCCTTGCAGACGGAAGCATCTATAACGCACCGGAAGCTTTGGAAAACAAGCTGATTGACAAAATAGGCTATATGCCCGAAGCGATTGCACTTGCCAAATCACTTGCAAAAATTGCCAATGCCAGGGTTGTCGAATACGAAAAGCCCTTTTCATTTGAAAACTTCCTGCAGACAAAGACAAAAAGCATTTTCAGAATCGACAGAAATACCCTTTACGAGCTTACAACGCCCCAGTTAATGTACTTGTGGGATGCGGGTCTTTCAAGATAAGGCGGCGGGAATAACGCCCGAATTGCACTATACGCCGAAGAAGATAAACGGCAGCGAGGCCAAATAAAAACCCCCGGTCTGGCCGGGGGTTAAATATCTTTTAATTCATATAATTACAGTATTATCAGTCGTTTCGCTTTTTTGCAAGCAGGGCCAATCCACCCAAACTGAGCAGAGCGATAGTCGCCGGCTCGGGATTGGCATAGCCAACCAATCTTGCATTATCAAAATAGAAGGTGCCGCGATTCGAAGAGCTGTTGGTGGCAATAATTATTTCAAGATAGCTCGGCGCCGCCGGCATCAATGCCTTTGCTGCGCTATAGTCAAACTCCAATGTCCCTGCCTGCTGAGGAGACCCATTCCAAAAGTAAAAATTAAGAGCGGGGGTTGTTGCAAACACGTCGTGCCATCCGTAACCTTCGGCATTAAGCGAAACATTATAAATCTGAGCATAGCCGCCTGTCCCATTCAATAAGGCATCAGCCGGAACTGTAACATCGATTGCGAATTTGTCATTGGCCATAAATTCGTCCACCAGGCCGTTATTTTGCAACTTAATGGAGAGGGTCTGGCTCCACCCACTCTTTGTCACTTTCAAACTCGAACTGCCTGATGTGACGCCGGTATCTGAAAAGCCGTACTCTGACTCATTTTGGTTATGCGTAATCGACTTTTTATTGCCCCAGTCAATCCAGCCGTCAGAGCTGCCGTTTTCCCAGTCGCCTATGACAACCGCTGAATAGGCCGGCACACTTAACACCACTACCACAACGCACACAATTAATTTTCTCATTTTATATTTTTCCATTTTTGTCTTCGTTTTTTTTTATTTATCTGCTGCGTTTCTTGAGCAGAATTAATCCACCCAAACTGAGCATAGCGATAGTCGCCGGCTCCGGGGCAGGAACAAGATAGATGGCCATAGCAAAGTCGCGGCCGTTGCCGTCCGCAAAAAGCTGGTTTCTAATATCGGGAGTACCATTCAGCGTATCCACGAATGCAGCGCCATCAGCATAAGTACTAGCGGCGGCATTAGCACGATACCACCAGATTCCGCCAACAGGACTTGAAGCGGTAAGTTCAAACGCATAATAGTGCCCGGCTGTGAGCATAACCTCTTCGGTGCCTTCCAAATCAAACTCTCTGGAACTCCTGGTGGCCGTTCCGTAATAGGTAAAGGTTACAGAACCACCCCACATATCAGTGCCCGCAGCATAATCCTGTGAACCGCCGCCCTGATATGTCGGGTCTATAGCACCAAGGTCCACAAGACGCAAAGTATAAGGATTTTGCGTCGGCGGGCCGCCGTCTTCCCATATAGCAATCTTATCCAGCTTCAGGTTGGTTTCGGTCGGCGAAACCCCGAAAGTCTGGGACAAACATACTCTGGGGTCAACAAGCCCCTCACCGACATTAGCACCCTCACCTACAACAGCATCGTTGCCGGGGTCCGCTATCGTGACAATCGTTGGCATCCCATACCAGACCTCATCAGTAGCACGCTTGTGCATTACCATGGCCTGGGCAGAGGTGCTCAACACTGCCAAAACTAACGTAAGACAAACAATTAAATTTCTCATTAGTACTTTCCCTTTCTGTTTGCTTATCTACTCACCGGCCATAGACAACCAACCTACGCCGGCCATTACTCAATACTTCCTTTTATCCTTATCTTTATAATCGCTAAAACACACGTAACATCGTTATATAGAGCAAGCTCTTGCAAATTGATTATTTTCTTCCCCTGTGAAACAGAGCCAGCCCGCCCAGGCAGAGCATAACAATAGTTGCCGGCTCAGGAACAATTTCCGGCTCAGAAACAAGCCGGGCATTGTCAAAGTAAAAAACACCGTGACTGGCATCACTGTTGGTAGAAATAATGAACTCCACATAGGACGGATTAGAAGCGATTTTCGACAGCGCTGAACTGTAATCGAAACTAAGCGTAAAGGTTGTTTCAGGACCGCCGCCTGGGCCGTAGTTCACATGGCTGCCGGGGATTGGATTATCCGATAAGGCATGCCAACCATAACTCTGGGCATTCAGCGCCACCTCCCACATCTCCTGCCAGCCTTTGGCATTCGTAGTCGGATATGTGACATCAATCTGGAAAATTGTGTTGGCGAAGAAGTCGTCCACCAAACCGTTATTCTGCAGCTTAATGGCAAGGTTCTGGTTCCACCCACTTTGAGTTATTTGTAAACTCTCACTGCCCAACGTAGCACCAATAGTCGAAAAGCTGTATTTGGGGGAATTGATGGGATCCGTAACCGATTTGCCGGTACCATACTCAATCCAGTCAATCCACCCATCGGAACTGCCGTCCTCCCAGTTACCTATAACAACTTCTGAATAGGCCGGCACACTCAAAACTGCAATCAATACAAGACAAACAACTAAATTTCTCATTACTACTTTTCCTTTCTATTTCTGTTCTGTATTTGTTTATCTACTCCCCGGCCATAGATAGCCAATCTACGCCAGCCATTACTCCCTATCTGAATCCTTATCGCCATAACCGATGTGAGACACAAACCCGCAAATCAGTTGGATATAAATTCCCCCACTGATGTGGCTCTTTAAATAAATATATACGAACTAAAATTGAAGGATGCCAAATGCAATGCAAATAAAATTTGCAACGTCCGGTAAAAACAAAAGATTATTCCTGCAAAGGTATGTTTATCCAAAAATTTTTGAAAAAATTTTTGGGATGCTTAAAATAATCCTGCAGGAGGCAAGAGTGTACTATCTATTATACTCCAAATCTTTTTCCTTAACCAGCCAGGAAACAGCATAAGGGGTCAAACAGTCCGGCAGAGAGGCAATTAAACTATTGGATACAACAAATTCATATTCAGAATTGGGGTCAAGAACAGTATAAACATGCTCGACGTTATCTATAGGGCTGTTACTATAATCAACCAGCCGACCGCGGCCGTCAGCATCAATTGCCCATAACCGGAGCTGCAAATCCGCCCAGTTTTGCCATGCCGGGGCAAAAGGATACTCGTTTTCATAAATTCTGTTCCAAACGAGTGTTACAGAAATATAAGGCTTCTTAAGCCCGTCTGTTTTGAAGCGATAAACCGATTCGGCAATATAATTAGGCTCAATTACGCCAATATTCCAGCCAGCTGAAGATACATTTCCGTCCGCCTGCATACCAGCGGTAAGAACATTATAAGCCGTCAAACCATCTACCATTCCCGCACCCTGCTTGAAATCAAGGGGATATTCATAGTCATCCTCACCTGGTGGAAAACCTTTGTGCCAGCCTTCAAGCTTTCTGGCAGCAGTCATAAGAATTGACTTCATAACACAGTTGCCAAACATAGGGGATACCGCAAACTGCAGTGCCGGGTCGGCTTTGGCCTTTTGGATAAGCAATGAAGAGACACCCGCAACAACGGGAGCGGC
>CAZUEO010000007.1:0-38948 GCA_964619675.1 uncultured Planctomycetaceae bacterium
ACCTGCCCTTGTTTAAATGGAGTACCAGGAGATATAGGCGATCCAGGTTATGAACTGTGTCCGGGTCCAAGTGGTGGTGGCATCCACCCCGGTTATCCAGACTAAAAATAATAATAATTTAGGAGATTATAATTATGAATAATGTAAGAATTGGCACAATGGTTTGCATTTTAATATGGATTGTAAATAGCTCAGTAAGAGCTGAAAATTTTGATTACGGAATAACCTTCAAAGGCACAGCTTCAGGAGGCTCGCTGATTATAGCAGATACAACAAACAGACATCAGCAGTATATTTCAATAGAGACTACCCCGGGAGAGTCTGCCCAGTCAGTAGCATCTCGTCTTGCGGATATGATTAATACTATGCACTCTACACAACCTATGGATAAGCCTACTCATGTATTATGGCGTGGCGGATATAAGGCAAAGTCTTCAGGAGACACGCTGATATTAGGTGGTTGGCTTAGTGGCTATGCACTGGCAGGAACAGAAAGCGGGCTCGGCATTCCGAAACCGCCGACTTCCTTGAGCCGGTCATATAACGAAAATGGGCAAATTATATTATATTGGGAAAATCCGCCTGAAAGTGCCTACGATTTTATTCTCGTACAGTGTTTCTGGAGAGACTTTGGCGAGCGGTATCTAAAAGAACTTCCGGGAGATGCTACATACTTTGTAATAGATACTAAAAGAATAACAAAAGATATAAAAGATTTGAATGTTTTGGTTATGGGTTTTAAGGATGACATTCCATCGAATGCGGCGGCAATTTATTCAAAAGATAATTTTCAGAGCGAATTTTTTGGCATTCCATTTACAAACGGAGTTGCCCCCAATTGGAATGTATGGAGCAGCAGTGAAAATCCGGGAAAAGATGTTTTTGAACAAGCAGATAAATGTGCTGAAATGAATATCCATACTGCTGCCTTGTCGTTATCGACCAAACCATTTTATCAGGTTATAAAAGGCTCTAAAGCAGGCGATATTCACGGGCTCTACAGGAAATTTTTAGGACTGGCGCCCGGCCATACATATAGAATCATCGCTGATTTAACAACGCTCGATATGAATTCTGCAGACAGCAATGACTGGTCGGTTTCTTTATGCGCCACTTATAACAGCAAATCCGGCGGCGGCCTTACCGCCCAGCAGATGGCAGGATTATCAGCTCTGCCAAACGGCAAAAAGGGCGAAAAGGCAGGAGCGATTGTCTCCTATGGAAAAGGTAAAGGAAATACGCAGGGGAAATTCAAAATTGTGGGCAGCGATACCGGCTCTAACATTACATTACCGAATGATGTGAACTCTATTACTGTATGGGTCAGGTTTAATTGTAAAGACCCGAATGGCAAAGTCGGGTTCTCAGGCGTTAAGCTTGAGGATATAACAGGAAACAAGGATATAAAAACACTCGAACAAATTCAGCAGGAAGAAGATGGCCGGGAGGCCGAGCTTATAAGGATGGAAAAAATTTATCGCCAAAGAAATAACCTGCCGGAATTACAAATAAAATAAAAAATTATAAGAAATAATTATGAACAATATGAAAATTTGTACAACAGTTTGCATTTTAATATGGATTGTAAATAGCTCAGTAAGAGCTGAAAATTTTGATTACGGAATAACCTTCAAAGGCACAGCTTCAGGAGGCTCGCTGATTATAGCAGATACAACAAACAGACATCAGCAGTATATTTCAATAGAGACTACCCCGGGAGAGTCTGCCCAGTCAGTAGCATCTCGTCTTGCGGATATGATTAATACTATGCACTCTACACAACCTATGGATAAGCCTACTCATGTATTATGGCGTGGCGGATATAAGGCAAAGTCTTCAGGAGACACGCTGATATTAGGTGGTTGGCTTAGTGGCTATGCACTGGCAGGAACAGAAAGCGGGCTCGGCATTCCGAAACCGCCGACTTCCTTGAGCCGGTCATATAACGAAAATGGGCAAATTATATTATATTGGGAAAATCCGCCTGAAAGTGCCTACGATTTTATTCTCGTACAGTGTTTCCGAAGAGACTTTGGCGAATGTTATCGCGTAAGACTTCCGGGAGATGCTACATACTTTGTAATAGATCATAAACTAATAACAAAAAATATAAAAGATTTGAATGTTTTGGTTATGGGTTTTAAGGATAATATTCCATCGAACGCAGCGGCAATTTATTCAAAAGATAATTTTCAGAGCGAGTTTTTTGGCATTCCATTTACCGATGGTGTTGCTCCCAACTGGGTACGGTGGAGTGTAGATAAAAATTTAGAAGCAGAAGCTTTTGAACAGGGCGAGAAATTCCCTAGTATGAAAATAAATAATGTTGCTTTATCGCTCTCGACCAAGCCATTTTATCAGGCTATAAAAGGGTCAAAAGCAGGCAATATTCACGGAATATACAGGAAATTTCTTGGTTTAACGCCGGGCCATAAGTATAGAATCATTGCCGATTTAACAACACTCGATATGAATTCTGCAGACAGCAATGACTGGTCGGCTTCTTTATGTGCAACTTATAACAGCAAATCCGGCGGCGGCCTTACAGCCCGGCAGATGGCAGGGGTATCAGCTCTGCCAAATGGTAAAAAAGGAATTCAGGCTGGTGAGATAACTTCTTTTGGCAAAGGTAAAAGCCATACGCAGGGGAAATTCAAAATTGTGGGCAGTGATGCCAATTCCTGCATTACGCTGCCTGATGATGTAAATAGTATTACTGTATGGGTCAGGTTTAATTGTAAAGACCCGAATGGCAAAGTCGGGTTCTCAGGCGTTAAGCTTGAGGACATAACGGGAAATGAGAACATAAAAACGCTCGAGCAGATTCAGCAACAAGAAGATGGCCGGGAGGCTGAGCTTATGAGAATGGAAAGAAACTATCGTCAAAGAAATAACTTGCCGGAATTACAAATAAAATGAAAATTTATAAGAAATAATTATGAATAATATGAAAAAACTGGCAGGCACTTTACTTTGTGCAATTTTAATATGGGTTGTAAATAGCTCAGTAAGAGCTGAAAATTTTGATTACGGAATAACCTTCAAAGGCACAGCTTCAGGAGGCTCGCTGATTATAGCAGATACAACAAACAGACATCAGCAGTATATTTCAATAGAGACTACCCCGGGAGAGTCTGCCCAGTCAGTAGCATCTCGTCTTGCGGATATGATTAATACTATGCACTCTACACAACCTATGGATAAGCCTACTCATGTATTATGGCGTGGCGGATATAAGGCAAAGTCTTCAGGAGACACGCTGATATTAGGTGGTTGGCTTAGTGGCTATGCACTGGCAGGAACAGAAAGCGGGCTCGGCATTCCGAAACCGCCGACTTCCTTGAGCCGGTCATATAACGAAAATGGGCAAATTATATTATATTGGGAAAATCCGCCTGAAAGTGCCTACGATTTTATTCTCGTACAGTGTTTCTGGAGAGACTTTGGCGAGCCCGATGATCCTACTGGCGATGCTGGATGTTCTTAAAATAGTCTATGTAAATTAGGAATTAAAAAATGAATAAGCGTCTGAGAATAAGTCTGATATATGGAATAATGATGGGGATTACACTGTTTTTGCTTGTATTTTTCCCATCACGCCATGTTTCATTTGGAGATATACTTGGTGTTTTTGTCGGCACTGCCGTAGCAACAGGAATATGGTATTATTTAGTTAAACTTAATGATAAAAAATCGAATAATATCCAAAAGTGAATTTGGGATTTTCGATGAAGCGATTAACTAAAGCGATTTTATACCTCTCAGTTTTCGTTATGCTCTGGATGATAAGCTCAATCAGTATGACTCTGTGGCCTCTGTGGTTTACAGTTACGATAAAAACGGCAATTTAACAAATGATGGCACATACAAATATACGTATGATTGCGAAAACCGTCTTGCGACAGTCAAAAATCAGTCAGATGTTACAATAGCGGCTGCATGCGGCGGGCTAAATATTTCTAAATCCGTGGAATTCGCGGTTAAGAAATAACAAACAAAAAAAGGTCTGAATTAACAGACCTTTTTTAACTGCCGGTAACCTCCGCCTGTGCCGGTGAAAGGCAATTTAAAGAACCCAGTATTTTAAGGTGGTAAGTCAGCTTCAAGCGTCCGAAAGTCCTGTCAAGCAGGCATTTTCGAGCCGGCAGGTTCCGACTCCCTAAATATGGGTATCGGTTCTTCAAATATCAACCTTCCTGTCGAACACCGCAGGGGAAACCCGCTTATTATATTATATCGGATAAATACCCAAAGTTCAATTAGATTTTGTCCGCTGAAATTTAGCACAATAAACAAAGGCTTTTTTCCTGGACTTTTACAGTTACTTATGATATAGTATTTATGTGTGTACAAATAAGGAGAGCTCTTTCAAAATTAAAGAAAACCGCAAAGAAGAAAATCCGAAACAATTAAAATTGAAGATTTGTGAAATTACCCTGCCGAAGGCAGGCAAGCTGCGGCGGATAAGTTTTTAAATCTTCATTCTTCAATATTCAATACATACCGGGGGCGAAAGGCTTCGACCGGACGGGTAGAGAAGCACGCGGCATGTCCAGGATGTCGGTTGGCCTGGCTAATCATCCGACACAAATTTAATTGGCAACTACCAATTAAGAATGGCTGCTTAATTTAAGCAGCTCGTCCTGCGGGATTGTGCCCGCCGATTCCGCAAGGGCGCCAATTAGCGGGATAGCTCTGCAAGGCCGTTCGTCTGAGCAGAGCGAAAAAATAACGAACTGGCCGAGCTGAAAGCCTGTTATTCGGCGTTCGGCAAGGCGAGATACAAAAGAATAACTAAACATGTAGAAGCCTGCTTTGAAACGTTCCGGGACGCGGGTTCGAATCCCGCCGCCTCCAGTCTTCGCTCGGAGCATCGCGATGAGCGAAGGCCGCCGCGCCGCAGCGTAAGCGAAGACGGGCATATTAAAAGGATTTAATAATCAGTCAGAAAGGACTCAAGTATGAGACGAATCGCATTTCTCCTAAGCATAATTATACTCCTGGCAGGCAGTTTATCAGGAAACGTCGTATATAAAAACAGCTCGTTTATCGTTACCTCACCACATTTGAAACAACCTTTGTCGATAGGCTCTGAAAAATCGCCGATATTTCTGGAAACCAAACAGGGAAAATTCGAGCTGAAACAGCAGCCTGCAAGCATAGACTCTTCCGACAAAAATCTTACAGCCACCTGGTCGTTTGGCGAAGGAAAACAAATAACGGTCAGCTTTGTCAAAGATAAAGACTCGTACCACATCGATTTCAAGCAGTCCGATTTTAACGATATACTCCAATGGGGTTTTTCAATAGACGCGGTAAGTGACGAATACTTTACCGGTTTAATGGAGCGTCCCATAGACGGCCAGCAGAAACTTTCATGGGAGCCGGGAATAAAATACGCAATGGACCTGCGGGGTCAGGCTGTTACAATGATAGTCAAGCCAACCTTATCTCTTTACTGCCCATTCTATATATCATCACGAAATTACAGTCTTTTTGTCGAGGGGACCTGGCCGGGCGTTTACGATTTCTGCAAATCGGAGCCTAACGTCGTCGCGATTACATTCGAAGGGCCGGCTGTTTCAATGGTTCTTAATACCGCAGCAGGGCCGGGTGAGCTGGTAAAGGCACATTCGCTCAATGTCGGCCCCACGATAGTGCCGCCAAAGTGGATTTTCAGGCCGTGGAGATGGAGAGATAATCATACAAACAGGAAAACATACTATGACGGCACCACAGTAACGGCGCCTTACAACAGCCAAGTCGTGGAAGATATACTTATTATGCAGGCGTTCGATATTCCGCTGAGCATATACTGGGTTGACAGGCCTTGGGCTATCGGGCCTGTAGGATATGACGATTTCGAATGGGACCCCAACAGGCTTCCAAACACTGCAGAAATGATTAAATGGCTGAGCAGTAAAAATATCCGCTTTGTGCTGTGGATTGCGCCGTGGGTTATGGGTGATATGGCAAAAGAAGCTGTCGAAAAAAATTATAACATTAAGGGACAACTCAAACCGGGTGAAGGCGATCGGCGGATTCTTATCGATTTTACAAATCCGGCGGCAGTGAAATGGTGGCAAAGTAAAGGTATCGCAAAGGTTCTCAACGATGGTGTCTGCGGATTCAAGATGGACCGTTCGGAAGAACTGGTACCAAACGATTACGAGAACAGGGCTTTTGATAAAAGAGCTGCAAGAGAATATCATAATGATTACCCGGTTATGTACGCAAAGGCCGCTTACGATGTCTGCAAAAAAATCCGCGGCGATGATTTTGTACTAATGCCTCGTGCAGGTTACACAAACAGCAGCCGCTACGCAGTCTTCTGGGGCGGCGATATCGGCAACATCGGCAAGGATAAAAAAGTCACGCCTGAAGCGCTTAGATGCGCGATTATAGCTTTGCAGAAGTCCGCCATAATCGGATTTCCAATATGGGGCAGCGATACGGGCGGCTACAATGAACTTACCGACCACGAAGTTCTGGCAAGATGGCTGGCGTTCAGCTGCTTTTGCCCGATAATGGAAGTAGGACCGACCGAAGACCGGGGGCTGTGGGACCTTAAACAAGAGCCGCATTACGATACGCAGCTTATCGCAATCTGGAGACTCTATTCGAAAATCCACGACAAGCTTTCCGATTATTCATACAAACTCGCAAAACAGGCGGCAAAAACAGGTATGCCGATTGCAAGACCGCTTTTTATTGTCTATCCCGACCAAAAACAGGCGTGGAGCAACTGGCAGACGTATATGTACGGGCCGGATATACTCGTGTCAGCTATATGGGAAAAAGGAAAAATAAAACATTCCTTGTATCTGCCGGCAGGCGAAAAATGGGTCGATGCGTGGGATAAGGAAAAAATTTACGATGGCGGCCAGAATATTACCGTGAATACTCCGCTGCACAAGATACCGATATTCATACGCCAGGGCTCAACGATAGATATGGGCGACCTTAATGCTCTTTATGATGAATCGCTAAAGATTGCAGGACAGAAACCTAACCTTGAAAAACTGCAAAGGCTTGAGTTTTCAAAAAAGTAGGTGGCCTTACCAAAGATTGCGAAAAATGAAATTGACACAGTCAGCAGCTGTTACAGTGATATCGACGGCAGCGATGCTGTCTGTCCTGCTTATAAGCTGTAAAGATAATAAGCAATCAGCTAATCAGAACACGGCAAAAGAGAACAATATGTATAAGAAACTTACGCCGGAAGAAGAGCAGGTAATTATCTACAAAGGCACTGAAGCACCGTTCAGCGGCAAATATAATGACTTTTATGATAAAGGACTTTACCTGTGCAAAAGATGCGGCAAGGCACTATTCGAATCCTCGTCAAAATTCAAATCCGAATGCGGCTGGCCGAGCTTCGATGAGCAAATAGCAGACGCGATAATATCTCAACGCGACGCGGACGACGTGCGAACAGAAAATATATGCGCAAACTGCGGAGCACATCTTGGACACGTTTTTATGGGCGAAGGATATACTCCAAAAAACGCACGATTCTGCATCAATTCAATCTCAATGGATTTTGTGCCCAACGGCCAGCGGGCGATTTTTGCGGGCGGGTGCTTTTGGGGGGTCGAATACTATTTCAAAAATACGCCGGGCGTAATATCTGTAACGGCGGGATATACAGGGGGACATACGGAAAAACCAACCTACGAACAAGTATGCACAGACAAAACAGGGCACGCTGAGGCAATCGAAGTCGTTTACGACTCGACAAGAACAAGCTTTGAAAATTTAGCAAAACTATTTTTCGAAATTCACGATTTTACTCAGTTGAACCGCCAGGGGCCCGATATCGGTGCACAATACCGCAGCGGGATTTATTACCTGGACGACAAACAAAAACAAACTGCCGAAAAATTAGTGAAGATTCTAAAAGAGAAAGGATACGACGTAAAAACCGAAATCAAGCCGGCAAATACGTTCTGGCCTGCAGAACAATATCACCAGGATTATTACGAAAAGACCGGCAAAAAACCATATTGCCATATCCGAAAAAAAATCTTTTAAATAACATAAGCTATTTCACAAACGGGCTGAGTTCTCTGAGGCGACTTACGATTTGCGGCATTTTTTCAATTACGAAATCCACTTCCTGTTCTGTATTATATCTGCTCAGACTGAACCTTACCGAGCCGTGGGCTGCGGTAAACGGCACACCCATCGCCCGCATAACATGGCTTGGCTCAAGCGAACCGCTTGTGCAAGCAGAGCCGCTGCTGGCACAGATTCCGAACTGGTCGAGCGAAAGCAAAATTGCCTCGCCTTCGATAAACTCAAAACTGATATTCGCAGTATTGGGCAGGCGGTTGATTTTGCCGCCGTTGAGCATCGCGCCCCTGCAGGTTTCCAGAATTGAATCTTCGAGCTTATCGCGCAGTTTTTTAACCTTTGTATTTTCCCGGTCTATAGTTTTTGCGGCAAGCTCAGCGGCCTCTCCAAGAGCAACAATACCGGCGATATTTTCGGTGCCGGCTCGCCTGCTTTTTTCCTGATGGCCGCCGATAATAAAAGGCGAAATCCTTGTGCCCTTTTTTACGTAAAGAACACCGATGCCTTTGGGAGCGTGAAGCTTATGGCCGCTGAGGCTCAGCAAATCAATATTACTCTTATCAAGATTTAGTGCCAGTTTGCCGACCGCCTGGACCGCATCAGTATGAAAGACCGCACCTTTGGCCCTGACAATCTCAGCAATTTTGTCTATCGGGAAAATAACGCCGGTCTCGTTATTGGCATACATTATGGTAACAATTGCAGTGTCATCATCGACCTCGGATTCGAGCTCTTCAAGGTCAATCTGGCCGTCTCTATCAACACCAAGCTCAACAAGCCTATAGCCTGCCGCCTGCATTTGGCGACAGGTCGCAAGAACGGCAGGATGCTCGACTCGCGTGGTAATAATTTTTCTTTTCTCCGGCAGAGCGGCAAGGACGCCTTTTATCGCAGCGTTATCGCTTTCAGTGCCGCCGCTGGTGAAAATAATTTCCGAACTGTCGCAGCCGATAAGGATGGCGATTTGCTCCCTGCTGCGCCTGATATATTTCTCGACCTGGCCGCCAAAAGTGTGCATACTCGAAGGATTACCGTAAAGGTCCTTCAAAAACGGCAGCATCGCTTCGAGGACCTCATCGGCAACTCTTGTCGTTGCGTTATTGTCGAAGTAAATTACTTTTGCCATTTGTTTTACTTCCTTACTCGCTCTGTTCTTCAACCACAATATCGCTGCTGACAAATTCCCGCAGCCTTGCCTCAATAACGTCTTTGAGGGTAAACTCGGCCGTTGGACACCGAGAGCACATACCGCGAAAGGCAACGATAACTTTACTGCCTTCGACATCAACGAGGTCGATATCGCCGCCGTCGGCCTTGAGCAACGGCCGAATCTGTTCGCCGATTGTCCGCTGAATAAGCTGAATCTTCTGCAGATTTGTAAGCTTCTTCGGTTTCGTCTGCACTTCGTCCTTCTTTGTTTTTTTGCCGCGAATTCGCTCGATTATCTGCTGAATTTCTCCGCGGCAGGAGCCGCAGCCGCCGCCGGCCTTGCAGTAATTCGTAACTTGCTCGACCGTATCAAGCTCGTTTTCAATAATAACCCTTTCAATTTCCCTGTCGGTTACGCCGAAACAGGTGCAGACGATTTTGCCTTCTATTTTTTTCTGCGGCTGTCCTTTGCCACTGCGGTAGTTTGCAATTGCCACCCGCAGAGCCCCCATACCCATAACAGAACAGTGCATTTTCTGCTCCGGCAGGCCGCCGAGCTTATCAACGATATCCTTGTTTGTAATCTTCTCGGCTTCTTCGATTGTCAGGCCTTTTACCATCTCGGTCATTATCGAAGCCGAGGCGATTGCGCTTGCACAACCGAAGGTTTTGAATTTCGCATTCGCAATTCTGCCGTTTTTATCAAGCTTGAAGGTCAATTTGAGTGCATCGCCGCAGGCGAGAGACCCTTCTTCGCCGACCCCGTCGGGGTTTTCAATCTCGCCGGCATTTTTTGGATGAAGAAAATATTCCATAACTTTCGGATTGTAGTCCCACATATTTTTAGTCCTTAGTTTTGAGCCTTTTTCAATGCATTATCAAAATCTGCAATAATATCGTCAATATGTTCAGTGCCGACCGAGACGCGTACAAAGTCGGGGCTTACGCCTGCAGCAATCTGCTCGGTCTCGCTTAGCTGCTGATGTGTCGTGCTTGCAGGATGAATTACCAGCGTTTTGCTGTCGAGAACATTGGCAAGATGGCTGGCAAGCTTTACGCTGTTGATAAATTTTTCGCCGGCCTTTCTGCTGCCTTTGATGCCAAAGCCGAGTATCGCGCCGGTGCCCTTTGGCAGATACTTTTTAGCAAGTTCGTAATCGGGATGAGACTGAAGGCCCGGGTAATTGACCCAGCTTACGGCTTCATGCTTTTCGAGCCATTTTGCAAGTGCAAGGGCATTTTCGCAATGACGGGGGACTCGCAGATGCAGCGTTTCGATACCCTGCAAAAACAGAAAGGCATTGAACGGTGACATACAGGCTCCCATATCACGCAGCAATTGCAGCCTTGCCTTTAAGATATATGCAATATTTCCAAACTGCTCGACGTATTTTACGCCGTGATAGCTTGGGTCGGGCTCGGTAAGCTCGGGGAACTTACCATTGGCCCAGTTGAACTTTCCAGAATCAATAATAATCCCGCCGATGCTCGTGCCGTGCCCGCCGATTATCTTTGTACAGCTGTGCACAACAATATCAATCCCGTGCTCAATCGGCCGAAGAAGAATCGGCGAGGCAACAGTATTATCGCAGATAACGGGCAGGTTATTTTTATGGGCTAAATCTGCAATTTTTTCAAAGTCCGGGATATTGTTTTTCGGATTGCCGCAGCTTTCGATATAAATCAGACGGGTATTTTTATTTATCGCCTTTTCAAAATTTTCAGGTTTCGATGGGTCAACAAAGCTCACCTCAATGCCGAATTTGGGCAGCGTCTGGCTGAACAGAGTAACCGTGCCGCCATAAAGGGTGCTCGCTGAAACGAAATGCTGGCCCGCTTTGCAGATATTGAGTATCGCCGCGGTGATTGCAGCCATACCGGAACTGAACGCAAGGCCGGCAACTCCGCCTTCGAGAGCAGCAAGACGTTTTTCAAGCGTATCGGTTGTCGGATTCATCAGCCTTGTATAGATATTGCCAAACTGTTTCAGGCCAAAAAGGTCTGCCGCGTGGGCGGTATCCTTAAACAGGAAACTGGTCGTCTGGTAAATCGGCACCGCCCTGCTTAAAGTAACGGGGTCAACTTCCTGTCCTGCATGCAGAGCCAGCGTTTCAAGATGATACTTTCGCTCTTCCATTTTTATCCTTTCGGCAAAACTGACAGCATTTTGTCAAGCGCCGCCCGAGCCTTTTGAGCGATGTCCTGCGGCACTTTTATAACATATTTACTATCTTCCAGCGCAAATAAAACCTTTTCCAGCGTAATTTTTTTCATGTTCGAGCAAACAAACTTTCCCGAAGCAGGATAGAATATCTTTTCCGGATTTTGCTTTTTCAATGTATGAATAATGCCTACTTCGGTTGCGATTATAAATTCCTTTTTATCGCTTTTTTTTACGTATTTCAACATCTGACCGGTGCTCAAAAGCTCATCGGCACAATCCCTGACCGCTTTCGGGCATTCAGGATGAGCAAGGACGACAGCGTCAGGATGAGCAGCCTGAATTTTCTTAATATCTTCGGCAGTTGCAAAAATATGAGTCGGGCAGTAGCCCGGCCAGAGAACCAAATCTCTGTCTGTTCTTTCGCTTGCAAACTGGCCCAGGTTTTTATCCGGCACAAATATAATTTTTTTGTCCGGCTCTATTACATTGACAATATCAACCGCGTTGGAGCTTGTGCAGCAGTAATCGCTCAGCGCCTTGACTTCGGCAGGACTGTTGACATAACAAACTACAACAGCATCAGGATACTTTTCTTTCAGCTCCGCGAGCTGTCTGGCCGTAATCATATCCGCCATCGGGCAGCCTGCCGTTTTGTCAGGCAGCAGCACGGTTTTTCGCGGCGAAAGAATCGCAGCAGTCTCAGCCATAAAAAGAACACCGCAAAAAACTATCACGTCGGCAGAGGTATCCGCCGCCTTTCTGCTCAGGTCAAGAGAGTCGCCGGTAAAATCTGCGATATCCTGTACTTCGCCTGGCTGATAATTGTGCGCAAGGATTACCGCATTTTTCTTTTTTCTAAGATTATTAATTTTTTCAACGATGCCGTCAGTCATATAAATTTTTACTTTTTGGTTTTCCTTTGGGTATAAACGAGCTCAGGTCTTGCCATAGAAACCGTAACGCCCGGCGGTATGGAATCCTTAATCCAGACGTTGCCGCTGATAGTTGCGCCCTTGCCGATAGTTACATTGCCGAGTATCGTGGCTGCGGCATAAATTGTTACATCGTCTTCGATTGTCGGATGTCTCTTTACACCTCGCAGGCTCTGGCCTTTTGCGGGTGCAAGAGCACCAAGTGTTACACCCTGATATATTTTTACGTTATTGCCGATAATGGTAGTCTCGCCGACGACAATTCCCGTGCCGTGGTCGATAAAAAACCTTTCACCGATTTTTGCGCCGGGATGAATATCAATGCCGGTCTCATGATGCGCCTGCTCAGTCATTATTCTCGGAATCAACGGCACATTTTTCAGATAAAGCTCATGTGCTATCCTATAAACTGTTATCGCCTTAAGGCCGGGATAACTGAGAATAATTTCCTCAAAACTACTTGCGGCAGGGTCGCCGTCAAAAGCCGCCTGAATATCTGTCTTGAGAAGATTGCGAATTTTCGGAATCTGGGCCAAGAGGTACAGCGTAACTTCCTGAGCCATAGAATGGCAGCCGCCGCAATCGGCCTGTTTGAGTCTACACTGATGCAGCAGCGCCCGTTCTATCTGTTCGGCAAGCTGGTTTTGAACCTGGCAGAGAATATCACCCACTACAAAACCTACGTTTGAACTTGTAATATCTCTGGCTCCTGCATAACCCGGAAAAACAACCTCCATAAGCGATTCGAGGATTTCGAGTATCCGGTCGCGCAAAGGCAGGTTCTTTATGTCTATGAAATTAATGCCTGAATCGGCCTGATAAGTGTCGACAAGCTCCTTTACGATTTCATTGACATCATTATTTTCCATTTTCGAGCCTCTTACTACTGAAACATTTCTGTTGAGATATATCTTTCGCCGGTATCACAGATAATCGTTACTATAACTTTCCCTTTATTTTCGTTTCTTTTCGCGACCTGCCGCGAAGCAAAAACGTTGGCACCGGAACTAATGCCTGCAAGTATACCTTCCTTTTGTGCAAGCAGCCGGGCGGTTCTAATCGCGTCTTCATTGCTGACACAGATAATCTCATCGATAATGGTTGAGTCGAACACCTTCGGAACAAAACCTGCGCCAATGCCCTGAATCTTGTGCGGTCCCGGCTTCCCGCCTGAAAGCACATGCGAATCTGCCGGCTCGACAGCAATAATCTTAACAGACGGCTTGCGTTTTTTAAATACCTGTCCGCAGCCGGTAATTGTACCACCTGTGCCGACACCGGCAACTAATATATCAATGCTGCCATCCGTATCCCGCCAGATTTCTTCCGCAGTGGTTTTGCGGTGAATTTCCGGATTTGCGGGATTGTCAAACTGCTGAAGCATAACCATATTGCCGGTATTGCTGACAATCCGCTGAGCCTGTGCGATAGCCCCTTTCATACCATCAGCAGCAGGCGTCAGTAGAAGCTCCGCACCGAAAATTTTAAACAGTTTTCTCCTCTCAATACTCATAGATTCCGGCATAACCAATACGAGTTTATATCCTTTCACTGCACAGACAAAAGCCAGGCCTATGCCGGTATTGCCGCTTGTCGGTTCAACAAGAGTAGTGTCCTTGTTAATCCTGCTTTGCCTTTCGGCTGCCTCAATCATCGCAAGACCAATTCTGTCCTTGACAGAGCCGCAGGGATTGAATAATTCCATTTTCGCAAGTATCTGCGCCTCGGTTGTATTTAGAGAATTAATCCTTACCAGCGGTGTGTTGCCGATTGTTTCCGCCAGGTTATTATATATCTTTCCCATCGCCAACTCCAAAATTTAAATAACCCATCCTTCAAGGGTGGGCTGAACCTTTACATATTAAATCTGATAGTTGAGCTTCTCTTTTTCCGCCAGCTCGACGAGGTCTGCAAGCGTTTTACCGGTCAGCACACTTAGTATCGCATCATTTACCTCAATCCACAACTGTCTTGTAACACAATCCGCATAGCTCGGACAGGCATGTTCATCTTCGACGCATTCAACTGTAAGCACTGGGCCTTCAAGAACCCTGAAAATTTCACTTAATTTTATATCCTGAGGCGGCTTTGCAAGCACATAACCGCCGCGAGGACCTCTGAGGCTCCTTACAAGCCCTGCGGTTTTTATTATCCCGACAAGCTGTTCAAGATATTTATTGGATATTTTCTG
Organism: uncultured Planctomycetaceae bacterium; assembly: GCA_964619675.1. Classification (GTDB taxonomy): domain Bacteria; phylum Planctomycetota; class Phycisphaerae; order Sedimentisphaerales; family UBA12454; genus JAPLMW01. Next base: position 14,513 of record CAZUEO010000007.1, read on the forward strand.
CCTTTCCGCAATCACCTTAATCTGCAATGGACCCGAATTATATGCAAGAGCGAGTTCGAGAATGGCTTGCATTCCATATCTTGTTCTTGTAGAAATCTTCATAATTTACTCCTATATTCCTATGGTTTTAGTAGTATTTTATATATATTACGAGGATAAGTCAATTGTGTGCTCAAAAAAGGGGAAAATAAATATAATTTTAAGACTCTTTAATTCTTGTTTTGGCAGGCTTTTATTGCTTGACGCCTGTTAATACTATACTTACAATAGGCTTGATACGATAAGGATACAAATGAGATGTCGACAGAGGCATCCGAAGAAAATTTTAAAATATCTCAACCTTCGCTGGAACATCTGAAACGTCTTACAGATGATACCGGCCTGATGCAGCATGCCAAATATATAATACCCGATCGGCACAACGGCTACTGCACAGACGATAATGCAAGGGCCCTTATCGTCGTCAGCAGGTATCTTAAATCTTATCCGGATGCGGAGGTGAGAAAACTGTTCGATACCTACCTGGCCTTTCTCTATCACGCCCTAAAACCGGATAAAACTGTATATAATTTTTTCGACTATAACAGAAAATGGAAAACCGACGATACAGAAGACGATTCTCTCGGCAGAACAATCTGGGCATTCGGCTCAGCAATCGCCTCGCCGCCAGATGATGATTACATCCCCGTCATAAAAGAATTTTTTTACGATACCTCCAAACATATTCCGTCACTGCCGCCAAGAGGGATGGCTTATTCTATGCTTGGACTGGCCGAATTTCTCAAAAAACTCCCGGCAGACCAGCAAAGTACAAAACTGCTAAACATCGCCGCCGACAAACTTGCCAAAAGCTACAATGAATGCTCATCAGCCGACTGGGACTGGTTCGAAGAAATCCTCTCATACACGAATGCTACTATACCGGCAGCTATGTACGCCGCCGCGAAAATCCTCGACAACCAGACATATCTCGATATCGCGGAAAAGACCTGTTCTTTTCTGCTTGGAAGTACGTTCAATGGTAAACACTTTCGCTTCATCGGTTCAAACGGCTGGTACCTAAGAGGTAAACAGCAAGCACAGTTCGACCAGCAGCCCATCGAAGCCGCGACTACCGTCATAATGCTGGCAAACGCATACCTGGCGACAAAGAATGAAAAATATCTTACACTGCAAAAAAAGGCCTTCGGCTGGTTTTGGGGGGAAAATGATATCAATGTGCCGCTTTATGATGCGAAAACAAAAGGCTGCTGCGACGGTCTGAGAGCCGGCGGCGCAAACATAAATCAGGGAGCGGAAAGTACAGTGAGCTTTCTGCTGGCACGGTTATTTTTAATTTAAAATCAAGATGAAAATAGCCACATTTAATGCCAATTCGATAAGGTCGCGGGCTCAAATAATCATCGACTGGCTGGCGGAAAATAAACCCGATGTCCTGTGCGTGCAGGAGACAAAGGTTCAGGATAAGGATTTCCCGGCAGATGTTTTCGCCGAGACAGGCTATAATTTTGTATTCAAAGGTGAAAAGAGCTATAACGGAGTTGCAATTTTCAGCAGACATAAACTTGCCAGCGTTGAATTCGGCCTCGACAGTGAGCCTAAAGATGAGGCAAGAATGATAAAGGCAAAAACGGCAGGCATTACAATCATCAATACCTATATCCCCCAAGGTTTCGAGATTGAGTCTGAAAAATATCAATACAAGCTCGACTGGCTAAAAAGACTCCTGCGGTATTTTGAAAAATACTATAAGCCGACAGATAAACTGTTATGGATGGGCGATCTGAATATTGCTCCTGAAGAAAAGGATGTTTACGACCCGGTTGCGCTTGACGGGCACGTTTGTTTCAATAGCCAGCTTTCACAAACCTTTAAAAAGTTCACGGACTGGGGTTTTGTCGACCTTTTCAGACTACACTGTACCATTTCCGGCCAATTTAGCTTTTGGGATTACCGGGAGCCAAATGGTTTTAAAAGGAATCGCGGGTGGAGATTAGACCATATAATGGGAACAGAGACGATGGCAAAAAAATGTACGAACTGCTGCATTGACAAAAAACCGAGGGCGATTGAAAAGCCCAGCGACCATACCTTCGTGGTCGCAGAATTCCCAGACTGATGCGTTCAGTCTTTTATCGAGCCTGAAGGCTACTTATTTCGGGTGCTTATCATCTTTTCTTCGGCCAGTGCTTTTGCGGCGTTCCTTGCCCTGGTAGCCATATGCAAATTTCCTTCGGGCTTTCCCGCTGCGCTTCTCGGCAGGCTTCTTGTTATGCTTACTTTTTTCGTTTCCCATTTTTTAGCCTAAAAATCTTATCCGTCTAAACAATAAACTATAATATCGCAAAAAACACGCAATATCTTTAAATTTTTCCGGTTCTCTTTCCTTCCGTTGCGGCCTTTCAGACACGGTGCATCATTTTAAAGATTGTCTCGTCCTGGAAGGTAATTTTCAGCTTCATTTGTTCTGCTATCTTATCAAGACGCCTATGAACCTGCGGAATACCGATTGTCGCCTTTGCGATGTCAACCGCCATAGTCATAACGAAGCAGCTGGCCATAATTTTCTGGTTGACGTCCACAATATTGATATTCGCTTTGGCCATTACATTTGCGAGCTTTGCAATGATGCCGACACGGTCTTTGCCGGTAACGGTTATAATGCAGATCTGTGATTGTTTTTTGGCAGCCATAAGTTTTCCTTAAATCACCATTTTATCTGATGCAGTTTTTCCATATTTTTATAATCCGTCATATCGAATCCGAGGGCGGTAACGATAATAAAACCATCGGCCAGCGCAAGCGTGTCCGAAGGCACATCCGTGTCCAGATGGCCTCCGCCCGCAAGCTGATAGAGCGTCTGTCCTGTTTCGCTCTGCTTTTTTACAAAATACTCCTCAAAACCCATTGTTGACTGCGGCACAACTTTAATGCCCTTCGGTTTGCCTGATGAAAGCTTAGGGATATTGATATTTATCACACCAGACAAATTCGCAACAGGCAGTTTCTTCACGACATCGATAGCATATTTTGCAGCGGTTTCAAAATCCATCTGTTCTTCATGGACGCAGCTTAGCGCAATTGCCGGTATGCGGTAAAATACGGCTTCCATAGCTGCAGCAACCGTGCCGGAATAATATACGTTGATGCCGACGTTTGCACCGTTGTTAATGCCGCTGACGACAAGGTCCGGCCTTTTAGGACAGAGCTCCATAATTGCAAGTTTGACGCAGTCCGCAGGGGAACCGCTGACGCTGTAGCCGGCAAACTGATCTTCTACCTGAACCTTTTCGCAAACCAGCGGCTCAAAAACGGTGATACTATGCCCCGCACCACTCATCCTGTCGGCAGGCGCAACAACCGTTACATTGCCGAGTTTAAGCAGTTCCTTATAAGCCGCTGCTATGCCGGGGGCAAATATACCATCGTCATTTGTAAGCAGGATATTCATACGTTCGTTATAGTACCTGATAGTCTGCAATAATCAATAGTCAATTGACTCTGTGTACGACGAGGATATAATCATCAATATGATAAGGAATTTCGACCGCAGGAAAGATTTAGTTTTAACAAGGCAGCAGGTGCGCGATTTTGACAAATGGGCGATAAACACTGCCGGCCTGCCCGGCATAATACTTATGGAAAACGCCGGCCGAGGCTGCGCAGAAATCGTCATTAGGGAATTGAAAAAATCCGGCGGCACAAAAGTCTGCGTTTTCTGCGGCACGGGCAATAACGGTGGCGACGGCTTTGTAATAGCAAGGCATTTGGTAAACGGCGGCTTTGAAGTAAGGATTGCCCTTTGTGGTCCGAGCTCAAAGATGAAAGGCAATGCTGAAACAAGTTACAAAATCACCTGCAATATGGGCATTCCAATTGAAGAGCTTGATTTAAATAATGTTGAGAAAGGCGTTAAAGACTTTACGGGTGAATGCGATTTAATCGTGGACGCAATTTTCGGCACAGGCCTGGCAGGTGCACCCAGCGAAGGATTTGGTAAACTTATAAATGCAATAAATTCACTTAACAAACCAGTTGTGGCGGTGGATATTCCTTCAGGTCTCGATTGTGATGCAGGAGAATCCTTGGGTGCAGCGATAAAAGCAGTGATTACTGTTACATTTGCGGCAGCAAAGAAAGGTTTTATAAATCCTGAGTCGGCACAATATACAGGCGAGATTTACATCGCCTCAATCGGCATCGAACCGCGGGAAATATAATTACCTTGCATTTATGCCGGCAGCCAGGCTCTCGTAACCAATGAAACTCAGAAATCTTTTTAAATTGAAAACAGGGATGTAAAGGTCTTTGGCCTGGTCTTTGATTTCCTGATATTGCTGGGATGCATTGAGGGACCCTTCATATTTTTCATTAGCCATAGGGTCGGCTTGTATTTCATCAAGGGTCGGTTTTTTTCTTACCTGTGGCGGGGTGCCAAGCACGACAAAATCCGTATCAATTGTTACGGCACCTTCAACTTTTCCGCCCCAATTCTCGACAAGCTGTTTGATTTTTACAGCACCATCCGAGTCGATATTGCCGTCGCCGTTGAAATCAAACCCACCTGCTACAACAAACCTGTTGACAGTTCTGCTGTCCCAGATGAGGTTTATAATTATATCGTCTTCTGCAATAGGATTCTTTTTGCTCGATTTGACTATCCTTGCAGTAGAGGTATTTTTATCGACGTTGAAGACTTCAATTTCGGCCTTGCTTGAGCCGTCGGCGGGAATAGGAGCATTTCTGTCATAGACGGAGAAAGTCAGACCTGGGTAAACTTTATCTTTGCTTCCGATGTCTATGAACACCATATTTGCGGATATCTCGACGGCAATAATATGTCCATCCGGCTTATAAGCGGCAACATCTTCTTTGGGCTGCGGCTTTAACACCTCAAGCCTTTTGAGCGCTTCTTCAAGCCTGTTTTGTGTGATGTTGAGTTTGCTTAAAGCAGCCTGCAGTTCCTGTCTGGTCTTGTTTTTCTCATCCACGGCCTGGTCTCTCTGCTGCATAAGCGTTTGCACCTGCTCAGTGGCTTTTTGGTTCATAAGCTCGCGAAGCTGGTCATAACTCTGCTGGACGTTGTCGGCCTTTTCCTGCTCGCTGCGGATTTGAACTCTTAGCTCCTCTTCTCTCTGCATCGCTCCCTGTTTTGCAAGGTCGTATTCATCGTTAAGGTCAACCAGCTGCAAGGTTAACTGATCGACAAGTTCCTGCCTTTGTTTCAGTTTGCTGTCATAATTTCCAATCATGCTGATGGTGCCAGGCCCATTAGTATCATTGACATCATTGGTATCGGCGACAGAAATTGTCATCTCCTGCGGCAGTTTTGCCAGAACATCCCGGTATTTTGCCTGCATTTCAGCCACTTTTACCTCTGCACTCGTTTCCTGAGGCTGAATACCGACAAATACTACATACAACTGGTCGATATACCCGAGAAGCTGACTTAGCCTGCTCTGGTTTCGCTCCTTTTGTCCGACGAGCGAACCGATATTTCGCATTTGGTTTTGCGAAGCAAATTCATCCATATCCTGCTGACTGGCCAGGTATTGATCCCGCCAGTCCTGCGACTTCAAATAGAATACAACTGCAAGAATCGCAGCGATAATAAACAGAGCAACAAACGTAATAACGGTATAAAGCATTGTGCTGCTTTGAGTCTGACGAGCCATCGCCATCTGAAATCTCCTGAAACGAATATTAAATCAGTTAACTTCGACACTTATGCACCAAAGATGTGGTGTAATTATCGGCCTAAATCGACGTTTAGTCAACTAAAAACTTGCCCAAATTCTCAAAGTCTTTATGATTAAGTTTCTTTTTGGAGTTCATTTATGGCTAAAGAACGGCTGCATAAGATTCTTGCCGCTGCAGGCATTGATTCCCGCAGAAACTGCGAACAGCTTATTCTTGCCGGCTTAGTGCGGGTCAACGGCAGGACTGTCGATACATTACCGGCCTTCGCCGATATAGAAACTGATATTATAACGGTTAACGGCCAGAAACTTAGACATCCCAAGAAAGTTTACTATCTGCTGAACAAGCCCAAAGGTGTTCTATGCACTAATTACGACCCCGGCGGCAGACGCAAGGCAATAGACTTGATTGACTGCAAACAGCGAATTTTTTGTGTCGGCAGACTTGACGCCGAAACAAGCGGAGCAATAATCCTGACCAGCGACACTTCTCTTTCTGATAAGTTGACACACCCGCGTCACCAGCTTTCCAAGACATACATTGTAGCTGTTAAAGGCAAAATTACGCCGGAAGCAGTTGAAAAACTGAAAAAAGGCATCTGGCTTTCTGAAGGCAAAACACGACCTGCAAAAATAAAAATCCTGAAAGCCGGCCATACTGAAAGCCTGCTCGAAATAAAAATTGCCCAAGGGCTTAACAGGCAGATTCGAAGAATATTAGCCAAGGTAAATTATAAGGTTACTTCGCTGAAAAGAACTGAAATCGGCAAAATTTCCCTGCACCATCTCGGCACAGGCAATTACAGAGAGCTTACGAGATTAGAGGTGGAATACCTTAAGAAAATTTGATTTGGTCTTTGCAACTTTGAGATATGCTACTCGGCTTTTTTATAATCTCTTTTCAACGGCTTTTGAACAAGCCCCATTCGAATAGCCTTTGCTGAGACCCTTATTTTGCAGACCCTGCCGTCAATAACGGCACGGACTTTCTGGATGTTCGGCTTGAATTTTCTTTTTGTTATGCCGGTGGTTTTCACACCAACGCCGCCAAGGTATTTAGCCTTGCCGCGGCGGGAAATGCTGTTGCCGGATACCGTTTTTTTACCGAGAAAATGACAAACACGCGACATAATCCATCGCTCCATTTCAATTAAATTTTTAGAATCTTTGAAACCCTAAAATATAAGGATTTGAGCCAATTTTGCAAGGCTAAACTTGAAATGTTCATAACTTCTTTTTTTAAAGGAAGTTACGCCAACTCTACCGCTTCCGCAACACAACATATTTTTCACTATTTTTAAGGCTCTGACTGCCAAAACTGCAGGAAGTATCCATATAAACCATAGCCCGTTTGCGGGTAATTTTTTCTATTGTTATGGTTAATTGAGCATCTCTTGTGCCTACGTCGGCGGTATCAAGCCGAGTTTCTTTTCCTGTCTCTTTTATATTGCCCCTCTTAATATTATATCTTGTCCAGGCTATGCCGCTTGAAATCATATTCTGCTGAACAGCATCAAGAAAAGCCCTGTTTGTCTGAAATCCAATCTTGTTTGAGCTGCCGGTCATAACAAACAGCTTGACTCCCAGCAGGCCGAGTATCATAATAACGATCAGCAAAACAAAACCTTTTTTCAATCTATTGCCTCCTGCCCACCTGAAGGCGAGCCGCAGGCCTCACGGCCTTCGAGCCGAGGGGTCTCGCTAATGGCGGAATAAGCTCCTGCAAAATATACATAGGAATTACCCATTTTCTTATCCACACGGTTGTAGCTTTTCAGCTCCACATACTTGCTGATTTCCACTGCATAGCCGGTGTCATCCTTTCGCCAAACCTGCCATTCGATTTTGCCATTCGGGATTTGCCAGGCAATTTTTTCCTTTGCATCACCAATTACAATTCTCGATATTTTCTCCTGCTGTGCAAGATAGCAGATGGTTTTGTTTTTCTGTTCAATTATCAGGCAGTTTTTATTTGCGGAATATTCTTTGAAATTTTGGGGGAAATTTACCGCGAGGTTAACATCCTTCTTTATATACCTGAGAGCATCGAGGATACTGGTATTAGTCTCGATGATTTTACCTGATTTTGGAATATCATACATCATAAATCCCAATAATCGCCCAAGTGGTATCGATATAACCGCGATAACCGCCAGTACCGTGATAACTTCTACTAACGAAAACCCCTTTTTCATCGCCAGCCTTTTCTTTCCGGCACAAAAAATCTCGCCAGTTCAACCGAAACATCTTTGTTATCAGCCTTGGCGGCCGCCCTGACCTTAATAAGTTTCAGGCCCTGCCACTGGCCGGTCCCATCTGATTGTTCAATTTTAACGCTCAACTTGGGCCATAACCTTTTTAGGTCATCCTCGCTGATTGGCCGACCTGTAACTTCCAGACAGTCAAGCTGGGCCTGCGATGCTGAAATGCACTGCTGCCTGACTAATTGATACTTATTGATTTTCCTAAAAGCCTTCAAGGTTAATGCCATACAACTCAAAATAACTACCAGAACAGCCAGGGCAACCATCATCTCTATCAGCAGAAAACCGTTATGTCTGGTGTTTTTGCTCATACGATGTCCGCATATTGAATAATAACTGCCATCATTGCAGAAAAAACCGAATAGGCCACGAAACCAACCATTGCTCCCAAGCATATCGTTGTCGAAGGCAGCAATATAAATCTTGCAAGATTTACCCTGTAGCTGTAATTGGAGCGCCAGACCGATTCGAGCATTTCCAGCAGGGGCAGCGTATTTTCCGGATTTTCCTGCTGCTCAAATGCCCAACTCAGCGAATTTGCCAGTCCGCACTGCCTTGCAGCATCAGCGATATTGTCACCCGCTTCGATTTTCCTGAGCCATTTTTTCAATCTTTTTCTAAAACAACAGTTCACATCAAGATTAATCGCGCTGCCGACGGCCTGGTTTATGGTACAACCCGCACTCAAAGATATTCTCAATACCTCAATAACCTGCAGCGTGGAATAATTATTTTCGAACCAGTGCAGAATCGGCAGATGCCATTTAATAAAATCTCCCATTTGTGAAAGCAACAGCGGTTTTTCCGGCCGGCGAGGCCGAAATCTGACAATGATGTAAATAACAACCGTTAAAAATACGATTCCAAAAACCATTAACCAGCCATACCTGAAATAAATATAATCAGCAATAGCCATAAGAATCTCTGTGGATTTGGGTAATTCACCCATTGTCATTGCCTTTATAACGTCGCCAAATTTAGGTATTACGGCCACCATAAGCCCCACCACGATTAATGACATGATAGTCAATACCACAATAAAATAGGCGGCAGGATATACCGGTCTTACTCTTTTACTGTCATCTGCTTTCTGGAGCAGGTCCCTTTCAATACTCGCAACAACCTGCGGCACTTGTCCCATTTTTTCTCCCGCCGCTATCAGGGCTGTTATTCTCGCAGGACATCTCCTAAACCCGCGTTTGATTGATTCGCCTAATGAATAACCCTGAACGAGCCATTTTGAAATCTGCCGTAAAATCTGCGAATGTTTATATTTGATATTTTCTGATGCCGACTGCAGGGCCATCGGCAGCGGCAGGTTCTGCCTGATACTCGCTCCAATGGTCGAGATTACAAAAGCGACAGTGGCATTTCGCTGCGTCGCGGCAACTCCGACACAATAGCAGAACAGAACCCCCATAAACAGCCCTACATACACGCCGATTATCGAAGAGACCAATATGGAAAGCGCTGCCAGCAAAATGAGGCATATAAGAACTATCAATATCGCCCTCGCCCAGCTCTTCGGCCAGGGAACGAAATCAATCTCATGCCGCATAAACAGTATAGCCATCAACGTGGCCGGGAAAATACACAACGATACTATTGCCGGTACGAACAATTCATTATTTGCAGCAAATATAAACAAAATTGACCCGACAACAGGCAGGGTAATGATGGCAAACCTGGGCGTTTTGAATCCCAAAAAGATATACAAAACCAGAATAGATATTGTTATAGCCAGCAGCATCTTTTTTTAGCCTTACGTCAGCCCTGTAACAATTTTTATCATCGGCAAAAAAAGCCCTAAAACCGTTATTCCTATAAAACCGCCTACAAGAATTATCATTATAGGCAACAGAACTGCCTGCAGTCTTACTTGGCTGCATCTTACCTGCTCGATATACATCCAGCTCAGGCTGTGAAGATTATCTTCCAGTTCATTTCGTTGAGAACCCAACTGGATTGAGTACAGAAAAAGCTTTGGTATAATCCTGCAGAACTGGCCTGCCTCCATTATATTTGCTCCCTGTTCGACCCGACCGGCAAGCAAACCGCTCTCAGAAATAAGTTTTTCACTGCCTGAAGCATCAGCGCTCAATCTTAAGCAATTCGGCATATCCTCTCCTGCAGCAATCATCACGGCCATTGATTCAGCCATTTTGGCCAATATGCTGCTGTGATGCAGTCTGCCTATAATTGGAATATTCAGCAGAAACGATTCCTTGAATCTTCTGCCTTGCGGCGTTGCCGACAGAAGAATATTCAAAATAATTATACCGCTGACCAGAATGGCAATACTGCCCCAGAATGGTATAATATTTTTCGCTATACTGAAGATAAGCTTCGTCAATTCCGGAAGGTCGCCGCCTGTCATTTCCCCAAGCACAGTTATAAACTGTGGAATAATCATTATATACACAAAGCTGATTATGACAGCGGCCATTAAAAAGACAACTGATGGATAAGCCATAGCCTCGAAAACAATCTTTCTGGTCTGATTTGACATTTCAATATGCCTGTTGAGGTCTGTAAGCATCTGACTCAATCTGCCTGTTTCTACGCCGGCTCTTAAAATTCTGCCGTAAAGCGGCGGAAAATGTTTTTGTCTTGCCTCAAATGCACTTTCAATACTCATCCCGCTTTCGAGGTCGTCTGCGATATCGGTAACGAGTTTCCGCATCTTTTTTGAGCCGATGTCCGCTGAAAGCTCCCGCAGGCCTCTTTCCAACGGCATGCCCGCCTTTGTGATTGATGCGAGCTGCTGATTGAAAAGCAGAAATTCACTTCTGCCTATAGCTGTTTTAGGTTTTTGGGATTTGGCTTTTTCGAGCGAATTCACACTAAGTTTCATTTCTTTAAGCAGTTCCGCGGCCTCCTGCGGTGAAGAGGCCTCGATAATACCTTTCATTAACCTGTCTGTGGCGGTCAATGCCTTATATTCAAATACTGCCATTTTTTATCTCCTGCGTTATTATTCAAAAATTCCGCATACTTTGCTGAGCTCATCAACGGTAGTAACTGACTCGCTGATTAATCGTTTGCCGTCGGCAAGCATATTCGTATGCCCCTGCTCCTTAAGCAGCGTTTCGAGTTTTTCGAGGTCGGTTTTTTGTGCAATTGCTTTTCTAAGCTCGCTGTTAAGCTCGACAATTTCTGAAATCAATACCCTGCCTTTATAGCCGGTATCCAGGCAATCTTTGCAGCCGGCAGCCTCAAAAAATCCGGTTTTTTCACTTTTCTTTTTACATTTATTACAGAGTTTTCTCACAAGCCTTTGATTTAAAATAGCACAAACGCTCGATGTTACCTGATAAGGTTCAATACCCATTTCGAGCAGTCGCAGGAAACCCGCCGCAGGCGTTCCACTGTGCATTGTGCTCATTAAGAAGTGTCCTGTAAGAGCAGCTTCAATTGCAATTCTTGCCGTTTCTGCATCGCGTATTTCACCAATCATCAGAACCTGCGGGTCCTGCCTGAGCAGTGACCTCAGAGCCGTTGGAAAAGTCATTTGGCCGAAAGGCGTAATCTGTACCTGCGTAACGCCTTCGATTCTTATCTCGACGGGGTCTTCAAGTGCTACAATGCTTTTACCGGGAAAACTCTTCAGAATAAATCGCAGCAGCGCCGCCAGCGTTGTACTTTTACCGCTGCCCGCCGGGCCGGTAAGCAGAAGTAATCCCTGATTTTTAAAAGCGATGCTTTTGAGTGTTTTACATACAGGCCCTGAAAAACCTAATTGCCCTAGTTCTGTCAGATTTTTGTGCTGATAAAAAATCCTTACAATAGCTCTTTGTCCGTAAATTGTGGGAAATACCGCAAGCCTTTCATCGAGAACACCCTGACTATCGTGTCCGGTTATCTCGATTCGGCCTTCCTGCGGTATGTCGTTTCGATAAGTCAAAAGCCCGCCAAGCACTTTTAATCTCGCAATAACATTTTCAGACAAAAACTTCGGCAGCTTTTCCACCGTCTTGAGAACGCCATCAAGCCGATATTTGACAATCAGTTCATTCTCCGTCGGCTCAAAGTGAATATCGCTTGCCCCTGTATTCATCGCCCCTTCCAGAAAACCATCAACTAAAACTGTAACATCCTGGGCTTTATTTTGAGGATTTTTAAGGTCTTTATTTTCGCTTTTCGTGTTCATTATTTTCACAATTATAGCGTTCTCTATAGAGATAGACGCGTATTTGCCCAGAATGTTAGCTGCTAAATCAAACTTTTTTTGAATTTTTTAAAGATTTTAGATAACATAAGAGTATTCTGTACGTCTTTTTTATAGAGAACATCGATGATAAGCAAGGCGGAAAGTTACAGGCTGTTATGGGATTTTGCCCTGCCTGAGTCGCTGACTGCGTCTGGGAAATGGGTGCTGGGTGCAATGCAGTCTTACGGTCCTGAACTTATTACGATGTTATGGCGGATACTCGGCAATGAGCAGGACGTTTGCGATGCGTACCAGGACACATTTTTACATCTGGTTCACTATGAAAACGGCATCAAGCCTCGCAACATCAAGGCATATCTTTTCCGCTCAGCAAGCAACACAGCAATTTCAATCTTAAGGCACCGGCTTATCGAACGAAAAAATCTGCCTCAAATCGCCGCTACCGCCAGAACTGAAACGATAGCGAATGATTTGGATTCGAACCATTTGCAGCAGCAGCTTCGATACAACATTGCCCGACTGCCTCAATATTTGCGGGACGTCATTGCTTTGCATGATTTAGCTGAATTTCCGTATGCACAAGTGGCAAAAATACTCTCAATAACCGAAATCAGTGCAAGAGTTTACAGACACAAGGCGATACAATTATTAGCGGTATGGATGAATAAGGAAGAGTAAAAAATGAAAAACAAAAAAACAACAAACTGTAAGGATATAAGAAGTCGGCTGAATAAAATAATCGCGAGCTGCATAAGTCTTGACGCAGCCTGGGTTCAAAATCATATCGTCAAATGTCCTAAATGCCAGAAGCGGTTTTCCTCCGTCGGCAAAGTATATCTGGCACTGTCGCTTTTAAAAGCCAGACCGCATCAGCTTGATTTATTAAAGCAGGCTAACGTCCAGACGATTGATACTCTCGCTCATTCTTTACGCCGGCATCATAAGGCCGATAAATTGAAAATTGCCCGCCCTGAGCCGAAATTTATCGAAAGACTGTCTCTATTGAGAGGTTCGCTGGTCAATACGGCAGCCTGTATCGCGATTCTGTTTCTTGCAAAAACGGGAATTTTCAATTCGATGGAAAAATTCCAGGCCGACAGTCAAAAGGTAATTAAGAATTACTATCAAAAACAGGTAGGCCAGGAGCTTTCGGATGAGATTTTCTCAAGCTGATTTTCTGCGTTTTGCCATTTCCTCAAGGCCGCCCAGGCACAGACTCGACCATGTTTCCATAGTATCTTTAACCTGTTGCAGCTCTGCCGGCGTCATAAAGGCCATCTGTGTAATCATTTGTTCTTTCCTGCTGACCTTCGGCTCAGCCAGAGTCCAAAAGTGAACTATGCCAAGGTGCACGCTTCCGACCTCGTTGGATTCGTCATTGAGCAGTGCAACTATGCAATCAGTATGGCTCGTTTCAATGGATATTTCCTCCGCTACTTCCCGCTCAACTGCAGCGCGATAAGCTTCGTAAAAATTAGTGAACAGCGGTAAATCCCAGTCAATCGGATTTATATGACCGCCTATCCCGATTGACCTTTTTGCGACAAGCCGTTTTTCGCCGGCGCGAGCCCCTCTGATATAAGAAAGATATTTGCCGTTGTGGCTCATAATTACATAAGGAATAAGCTGCTTGAAGGATGGGTCTTTTTCAACCTGCGACCTTAACATAAATCTTGGAACGCCCGAATTAAAAAACTCTTTGATATATTTATCTACATCAAATTGCAAACCCTGGAACGTCCCGACATTTTCAAAAACTTTTCGCTCGACAACTAATACCTGCTCCTGCTCTGCCATTTAGATTCCTTTGTTTAATTTCGAGTTTAGGATTTTCGCAACCACCTGCGGATTTGCCGTACCTTTGGTTTTTTGCATTACCTGACCCATTAAAAAGCCGTGCGCCTTTTTGCTTTTCTTGTCGCCGCTTTTGACGTCGCGAGCAGCTTGCGGATTCGACGCTATTACCTTATCAACAATCTTTCCAAGCTCGCCTTCATCGTTTTTCTGAAGAAGATTTAAACTTTCTGCAATCTGTTGCGGAGAATTTTTGCTTTCCATCATTTTCTCAAATATTGTAACAGAAGCGGTAGCGCTTATCTGCCCTGTTTCAACCATCCCGGCAAGCTCAGCAAGTCTTTGCGGGCTTATTCCGAGCTCTGACACCTTGTAGCCTTTCTCGTTTGCGATTTTCAAGCCTGTTTGTGTGATAAGATTACAAACCCTCTTCGCATCGCCGCCCGCCTTTACAGCATTGTCAAAATACTCTGCCGTCGTCCTATCGGCCGTCAATACGCCGGCATCGTAATCGCTTAAACCATAACCGCTGACAAAGCGTTCCTGCATCGTCAAAGGCAATTCACAAAGTTCAGCTTTAATTTCTGCCAGCCATTTTTCATTTATCACAACCGGCACTAAATCGGGGTCGGGAAAATATCTATAATCATGTGCCTCTTCCTTCTCCCTTTGCAGAACAGTTACTTCTCGTACATCATCCCAGCCGAAGGTCTTTTTATTGCCGCTCTGTAACACTATGCCGCTTTCGAGAAACTCGTCAAGCTGCCTTCGTACCTCAAATACCGCGCTTTTTTCAAGTACCTTGAAGCTGTTCAGGTTTTTTATTTCCGTTATCGGCGTTTTGTATTCGGTATCGTCTTTTTTAATATGCAGATTGACGTTCGGCTCAAACCGCATATGTCCCTTTTGCATATCCGCTTCAGAAACGCCGAGAAACCGTACAATCCTCTGCAGCTCAATCGCAAGCAGTTTTACTTCTTCAGCGCTGTTTATATCCGGCTCAGTTACAATCTCCAATAGTGGCGTGCCCGCCCTATTAAGGTCAACCTGCGAGCAATTCTCAGCAGTGTGCAGATTTTTTCCCGCATCCTCCTCCAGATGCACCCTCCTGATTCTGACTTTTTTTACTTTGCCGTCCGGCAGCGGGATTCCAATAAAGCCGTTCGAGCCGATCGGCAAATCGTACTGGCTGATTTGGTAATTCTTCGGCAAATCGGGATAGTAATAACTTTTTCTGTCCCATTTGGTAAATTCCGCGATTTTGCAGTTAATCGCGACCGCCGTAAGAATCGCAAATTCAACCGCCTGCCTGTTCATCACCGGCAGCGCGCCCGGCAAGCCAAGACATACCGGACAAACCCTGCTGTTCGGCTGAGCGGCAAATATAAGTTCACATCCGCAGAACATCTTCGTCCGCGTCGCAAGCTGCACGTGAATTTCAAGTCCCACAATTATCTTATAATCAACATTTGCCATTAATCCGCCTTCTCGAACATTCGAGCTATTCGAAGCAGTTTATCTTCCGCAAATGCCGACGCTATAATCTGCAATCCTATCGGCAATTTATTTTTATCGAACCCGCAGGGAATACTAATGGCCGGCACCCCTGCAAGATTGACAGCAATGGTATAAACATCCGAAAGATACATCTGCAATGGGTCTGCCGTTTTTTCGCCGATTTTAAAAGCAGTTGTAGGGCTTGTCGGCATTATGATACAATCAGCTTTTTCAAACGCAGCGGTAAAATCGCCGCGGATAAGATTTCGCACCTTAAGCGCTTTTAAATAATACGCATCATAATAGCCGCTTGAAAGCGCGTAAGTGCCGAGCATAATCCGTCTTTTGACTTCCGCACCGAGCGCCTCGTTCCGCGATTTGGTATACACCTCAATATAGTCTGCCGGTCTTGCAGTTCTGTATCCGTAATGCACGCCGTCGTAGCGGGCAAGATTGCTCGACGCCTCAGCGGTGGCGATTAAATAATACGCTGCTATCGCATATTCGAAGTGCGGCATCTTTATTTCGACAATTTCAGCGCCAAGTTCCTTATAAACCTCGACTGCACTTTTAATTGCATTGACAACTTCGCCGTCGGCCCCTTCAAACAACTGCGGCACAACAGCAATTTTTAACCCTGTCACAGGTCGGTTGATTTTTTCAAGCCAGTCGCAAAGCGGCGCCATTTTCTCATCAACGCTGGTACTGTCTTTCTCATCGTGCCCCGCTATAACATTAAGCATCAAGGCACAATCTTCAATATTTTTTGTCAGCGGCCCAATCTGGTCGAGGCTTGAGCCATACGCTACAAGCCCGTATCTTGACACTCTTCCGTAAGTAGGTTTTAAACCCACAACGCCGCAAAAGCTTGCCGGCTGTCTGATTGAGCCGCCAGTGTCGCTTCCCATCGCCGCAAAGCACATTTTTGCCGCTACCGCAGCAGCCGAACCGCCGCTGCTGCCGCCCGGCACACGCGAAGAGTCCCACGGATTGACCGTCTTTTTAAGATCTGAATTTTCAGTGCTTGAGCCCATCGCAAATTCATCGAGATTTGTCTTGCCGATAATGATAGCATCGGCGGCAAGCAGTTTTTCAATTACCGTTGCATTGTAAGGTGAACGGAAATTTTTGAGCATCTTCGATGCGCAGGTGGTCGTTCCGAATGTCGTGCACATATTGTCTTTAACGGCCATCGGCACACCTGCAAGAGCGCCGACAGGTTCACCTTTACCGATTTTCTCATCAATCTCCTTTGCTTTTACCAAAGCATCTTTTTTAAAGGTGTCCAAAAACGCGCCGATTTTAGCATCGTGTTTTTCAATCTGTTCAAATACCGCTTCTGTTGCATCAGCACTTTTGACGCTGCCATTCTTGATTCCATTTCGCAACTGTAACGCAGTTAAATCAGTTAAATTCATTTAAAAATCGCCGGTATCTTCCAGAATTTTCGGGACTATAAAAAATTGTTCATCTTTATCAGGAGCGTTTGAAATCGTTTTTTCAGTGCCAAGCGATGGTTTAATTACATCATCTCTGAAGCAATTATTTACCGGCAGGCAATGCGCCAGCGGCTCGACATTTGCCGTATCAAGCTGGTTAAGCTTTTCCACATATTCAAGTATTGCACTTAGCTGAACGGCAAACTGAGCAATTTCAGCCTCGCTTAAAGCCAGCCTGGCAAGCTTGGCAACCTGTTTTACCTGCTCGATATCTATCTTTTTAGGACCCATAGTCTTTCCTGCTGCATACAGTACCCAATCGGTGATAATTTTTCAAGTATTGACAACATTGTTTTATTAAAGTATTTTCACTGAAATTAATTAAAATAGGAAATAAATATGGCAAAGGAAATCAAGCTGCCGCGGCTCGGCGAAACGATGGAAGAAGGGATTATTGTAAACTGCCTGGTCAAAGTCGGTCAGAAAGTCAAAAAAGGCGATTATTTATTTGAAATTGAAACCGATAAGGCGACATTCGAGATGGAATCGCCCGAAGAAGGTTTTGTAAAAGTAATCGTTGCCCAACCGGGCCGGACCCTGTCGGTCGGAGATATCCTTTTAGTCCTTGGCGATGAAAATGAAAAAATTAACACAGAAAAAACCGCCAATAAAAAAACAACTGCCGACACACCGGCTGAAAGAACACCAACAGAAAAAATATCGCAGGCTGATTTAACTGCCGCTGCACAAAATTCAACCGGCTACAAGCTCGGCCAAAAA
Source organism: uncultured Planctomycetaceae bacterium (assembly GCA_964619675.1). Taxonomy (GTDB): domain Bacteria; phylum Planctomycetota; class Phycisphaerae; order Sedimentisphaerales; family UBA12454; genus JAPLMW01. The sequence goes on from CAZUEO010000007.1 coordinate 32,157, forward strand.
GTGCCGCTAAGCAGAATAGCTAAAATCACTGCTGAAAAAATGCTCCAGTCAAAACGCGAGAAACCCTGTTTTTATCTTAATATCACCGTTGATGTAACTGAACTTACCGCGTATCGCGAGAGACTAAATAAATCAGCCGAGATTAAAATATCAATTAATGATTTTATAATTAGAGCTTTGGCACTTGGCCTTACACAATGGCCGATTATGACAGGCAAGCTCGAAAGCGATAATATTCTGCTTGCCGATTCGATTGGCATAGGTCTTGCCACTACCATAAAAGGACAGATAGTTTTCCCCGTCATCAAGAATGTCGACAAAAAAAATCTCACTCAGATTGCACAATACCACATTGCCCTTATCGAGCGCACCGAAGCGGGAAAATTAACGCCGGACGACTTCGAAGACGGTTGTATCACCATAAGCAATCTCGGCCAGTTAGGCATAGATTTATTTATTCCCATCGTCCAGCCGGGGCAGTGCAGCATTCTCGGCGTTGGAAAAATATCAGATACCTGCTTTTTGGAAAAAGACCATACTGTTGTGCACAAACTTATGAAAATGACGCTTGCCGTCGACCACAGGATAGCAAACGGCGCAGAAGCATCGCAATTTCTAAGCTGTGTCGGAAAACTATTAGAAGACCCTCAAAGGCTGGTAGAGGAATCACTTTGAGACGTTTACAAGTCTCAAAATCGTCAGTGCCGTCCTGGGCAGCCTTTCAAGGATGAACGTTTCATACTCAATCAAAAGATTTTGCATTTCAACAAGCGTTTTACTATCACAGCTTAAAACCTTTGCCGGCTGGTTCAAACACTTTGCACATTCGCTGCTTATCTTTTTTTTGTCAATAAAGGCAGATTCGCAGTCCCGGCAGACAAGGGCGCTAGCCGATGGGCTGAAGAAAAACTCTCGCCAGTCGTCGGCAAATTTTCTTTTGCAGTTCGCGCAGCAATCGCAAAGAGGTTTTGAGCCTGTTTTACCTAATAGTGCAAACTGAAAAATTATCAGATATGGTAAAATCTTATCATCGGGATTATCTTCAAGCCTCTGCAAAAAAACAACCGCTTCATTAAACATCGCAGGATGCGGGTCGAGCTCCTTGGTAAATAAATTCAGCAGCTCGCAGACAAAAAATGCACAGTTTAGTGCAAAAAGTCTCTTGCGCAGTGCAAATCCGAAAAAAGTCGGGTTAAACTCGGTCAGCGTTGCAAGTTTCTCACCGTCCCTGAAGGAAAAAACCATATCGCCTGCGGAAAAAAGCTCAACCGGCCCGCCGAAAGGCGATTTGGGCCTCTTTGCGCCCTTGGCAATTACGTTCAGCTTACCCAAACAAGCGGTAAAAAAGGTAAGTATCTGAGAACTTTCAGAATAATCGGTCGTGCGAATACAAATGCCTTTGTCTTTTTTCAGCATTAAAGCCTCTATCCTCTGCGATTATATACTATGCCGTAACCGAATTTTTGGAGTATCTCATCTTCGGTTTTGTGTATTTTCGCCGCTTTTTTCGCCGTGGAATCATCGAAACCAAGATTGTGAAGCAGGCCGTGCAGAAAATAAAGTGCAAGTTCCGACTGCAGCTTAAGCCCTCTTTTTTTCGCCTGCCGCCGAGCCTCTTCGGCGTTTACCGCAATGTCAAAAATCTTCAAACCCTTTGCAGCATCAGAAAGGTCAAAACTGATAACATCGGTAGCACCGCTTTTTTTCAGAAATTTACGATTCAGCCTCGTTATTTGGCGGTCACCCAGAACAGCAAAATTTATATGAGCTTTTTTTGTCCCGAACCGCCAGGCAGTTTTTTGAACCATCTCAATCATCTTGTGGCGGTTAAAACGAACAGCATCACAGCCAACATTTATATTAACTATGATACCGGATATGACGTTCTTATCAGGCGCCTTCTTTTTCATTCTCATCAGTCTGCTGACCTAGTTCGGCAGGTTTCGGATAAGCAACCCTGCCGTGGTGATGAGCCGCAAGACTTTTCGAAAGCGATTCTTCTATCCGGCTCAGTTCGCGAAGGGTAAGCTCACACTCGTCAAACTGGCCGTCCTGCAGCCGTTTCATAGCCATATTGTGAACTACCGTTTCTATCCTCGTCGGCGTTATTTCTGTAAGGGCACGCACCGCCCCTTCAACCGCGTCGGCAAGCATAACTATCGCGGCCTCTTTTGTCTGCGGCCGTGGGCCGGGATACCTAAATCCGGCCTCCGACGTCATCTTGCCGTCGGCCTTCTTCTTCGCCTCCTCGTAAAAATACTCTATAAGCGTAGTGCCGTGATGTGTCTCGATGAACTGCCTTATAACGGCAGGTAGCCTATATTCCCTGGCCATCTCAATGCCGTCCTTGACATGGCCGACAATTATCAACTGACTCATAGCCGGCGAAAGCTGTTCGTGCCGGCTTGCGGTACCCATCTGATTTTCAATGAAATAACGGGGCTTGCCGATTTTGCCGATGTCGTGATAATAAGCGCCCACCCTGCACAAAAGACCGTTCGCAGCGACAGCCTCGGCAGCGGCCTCAGCTATTGAACCTATAAGCAGACTATGACTGAATGTGCCGGGCGCTTCCATTGCAAGTTTCTTCAGCAGCGGCTGATTGGCATCGCTATAATCCAGCAGAGTCATACTCGTCGCAATTCGGAAAATCTTCTCAATCAGAGGCAGAAACGCCTGGATAATCACACCCACAAAAACCGTCAATGCCGCCATCCTGCCGGCACAAGCAAAAAGCGAACCAGCCGGTTCCTTTTCAAAAAAGCCCATTGCCACACAAACAACAAAAACCGCTATGCCGGCAAAGGCGCCAACTTCAAGAAGCTTCATGCGGGTTCTTATTTCCTTGAGCATAAAACAACTCGTCAGAATTCCCGCAGCCATCGTCAAAAATAAAGCAAAATCGCTTTCTTTGCCGGCGGCAAAACAGACAAGCGGGGCAAAAAAAAGACTCATCCCTATTGCAAACCGCTGGTCATAAGCAATAGCCAGAATTACGGCACAGGCTATCGAACAGGCTACCGCCAGATAAACACCGTTCGGGAAAAAAGAGCCGAGCCTTGTAATGACCAGCAGCAAAATGAACAAACCGCAAAGTACAAGAGCCCTTAAAGGATTTTTGATTATCCTGTTATTGTAATGATAAACATATACCGCCATTGTGAAACCGACGCCGACGACGATTAAACATACCGGGATTATCTGCTGCCAGGGACGGAAACCGAATATGTCCTGACCGACAGCAATACTCAAAAGCACGCAGCACGCTGTGATGAAACCAGCCAGTATCAAAACCGCAGCGGGAATACCGCTGTTGACAACTTCGCTTATCCTGGCGAACCTTTCGGCTGCAATGGTCTCTCTGAACTGCTTGCGGCGCGGACTTATTTTTTTGAGTATTGCCATAAACTATTGACTACGCTTTTTCTTTTTTGCTTCGTAAGCCTGAACTATATCCTGCACAAGATTATGCCTTACAATATCGGTATCATCAAGACCTATCAGAGATATTCCTTCTGTGCCGGCAAGAGTCTTCATCGCATCGAGCATTCCGCTTTTCTGTCCTCTTTCAAGGTCCACCTGGGTAACATCGCCGGTGATAATCATCTTCGAACCTCTGCCCATCCTTGTCAGAAACATCAGCATCTGTGCCGGCGAAGTATTCTGAGCCTCATCACAGATAATACACGCTTCATTAAGCGTCCTGCCCCGCATAAACGCAAGCGGAATCACCTCTATTATATCCATCTCCATCAGTTTGTGCATCTGCGAAAATTCCATCATATCTTCAAGACTGTCAAACAGCGGCCTTAAATACGGATTAACCTTGGCCTGCATATCGCCCGGCAGGAAGCCGAGCTTTTCACCCGCTTCGACCGCAGGACGGGCCAGCACTATCTTGCGTATCTGTTTTTTCCTCAGCATTGAAACGGCGACAGCTACCGCCAAATATGTTTTGCCCGTGCCGGCAGGTCCCGTGCAGAAAGTCAAATCGTAATTCAGCATCGCTTCTATGTACCGTCGCTGGCCGCGAGTAAACGGTTTTACCATTTTCTTCGGAGAATAGACCTGGATACCAAAACCTTCGTCAGGCTCGATGCTGACCTCTACCTTGCTTATCAGGCCGATGATGTCGTTGGCATTAAGCTTGCCGAATCTGGCCAGATGATTCTGCATCAGCTCGACAACCTTTGCGGCCTTGCCGACCTCCTCGTCGCCCCCTTTAAGGATAATTTCATCGTCCCTTGCGGCAATCCGAACACCACAGCGTGCCCGCAATATCCTTAAATGCTCGTCGCCCGGGCCGAAAAGCTCCAGCCGACTGCCGCCAGATTCAATTTGTATCGTCTGGTCCATTACTTAATTAATCAGCATAAAAAACAAATATGCAAAAACGCCGGTCGCAAGCGGAGAATCAATAACATCCAGCACTCCACCGAAACCGGGAACGGAATTTGACGCATCTTTCTGCTCGGCGGCGCGCTTCAACATCGACTCCGCCAAATCTCCAAACTGACCCAAAAAGGCAAAAATCACACCAAATAAAATCGCTCTCATAAGGGACATTATATCAAAAGCCAAGGCAAATATCGAGGATACAACCGAAGCAAAAATCACTGCCCCCGCCATACCCTCCCATGTTTTTTTAGGGCTTAAAACGGGTGAAAACTTGTGCCTGCCGAAAATTCGCCCGGCCGTATAAGCCCCTATATCCGCACACTTTACGACAAAAATGTACATTAAAAACGCAATCGGGCCAAAATCAATTCTCACTGCCATAACAAAGCTTGTCAGCACACCAAGATAAACCAAAGCAAGCAGATTAGCGCCGCAGTTGGCAAATACACCGACGGCTGCGAATGCCAGGCCCTGCCATAAGAAAACCGCAAGAAGGGTAAAACAAACAACAAAGGCAAAAAAGAATACGGCAAACTGATACCGCTCGGCAAAAAACTGCGACAAGTACCAAACCGCAGCCAGTAGAATGGTACTTACGATTGTAACTGGTAAAAATATTTTCGCACCTGCCGACCTTGCCAGTTTCGCTAATTCAAGATTTGCGGGAACAGCTATTATAATTAAAAAAATCACAAGAAGCGTTGCCTGTATAGAAGCCTCGGGTTTCTGCGCACTTAAACTGCCGTCAAGCCAGCCATCAAACAATATCAGCGCAACGAAACCGATAGTTATCAACGTGCCGAAGATAAGCCTGTATTTAAGCATTAATAATCCCGATTAAAATTTCAGATTAAAGACGGTTTAATATCGCCCATACGCCTGGCTCGTTTCGAATACTCAATTACAGCTTTATCGAGGTCCTCAGCAGTAAAGTCGGGCCACAGCGTATCGGTAACATAAAATTCCGTATAGGACAGCTGCCACAAAAGAAAATTGCTCAACCTTATCTCGTTCGAGGTCCTGATGAGCAAATCAGGGTCTGGCAGAAAGGCACTATAGAGATTTTCGCTTATGCAATGTTCATCAATCTGTTCAACGGCTAGTTTCCGGTCGATGCAGCTTTGGCAGATTTTTTTAACCGCATCGACAATTTCTTCTCTGCTGCCGTAATTGAGGGCAAGGGCAAGTGTCATTCCCGTATGTTTTGAAGTAATCTCAACTGTTTTGCGCAGTTCCCTTACAAGCTTGGGCAGCAGCCTTTCCGTTCTGCCGAGATGCATGAGTCTGACGTTATATTTTTTGAGCGTTTTTCTTATGCCGACAAGGTATCGTGTATAAAGCTGCATCAGGAAACTGACTTCTGTTTTCGGCCTTTTCCAGTTCTGCATGCTGAACGAATAAAGCGTAAGGCACTCCACGCCGAGCCTGACGCAGTGAAGCACAATCTTCTCAACTACTCTTGCGCCCTGCTGGTGGCCCTGGAACCGCTCAAGGCCGTGCCTTATTGCCCATCTGCCGTTGCCGTCCATTATTATCGCTATATGTCGCGGCATCTTATCAGCGCTAATACCGAGTCTTTTTGCCGCCGCGATGCGATTTTCCTGTATTTCTGTTTTTTCCTTCGGACCCAAATCCTATTTCCTGAAGATTGTCTGATTCCTGCCGGCGCCTACGCCGATAATCGTCACAGGCAGTCCGAGAATTTTCTCAACGGTTTCAATATATTCTTGCCCCTGCTTCGGCAATTCGTTGAAACTGGCGGCCTGCGTAATTTCCTCACTGAAACCTTTGATAGTTTCGAATCTGCATTTTACCTTTGCCAGTATGTCAATATTCGACGGAAACATTCTGACTTCTTTGCCATCGATAGTATAGCCTATGCAAATTTTAACCTCCTTAAGGCCTGCAAGCGTATCAAGATGCATCATTGCTATTTCATCTATTCCGCCGATTTTCGCAGCGTATTTAACCACCATAGCATCGAACCAGCCGCAGCGTCTTGGCCTGCCTGTCGTTGTGCCGTATTCGCTACCTTTGTCGCGGATATATTGGCCAATTTCATTATTAAGCTCTGAAGGAAAAGGCCCTGCTCCCACGCGGGTCGTATAGGCCTTGACAATACCGATGAATTTGTCAATCATCGCCGCCGGCACGCCGCAGCCGGGGCCGACGCCAAGGGAGCTGGCGTTTGAGCTTGTAACAAACGGAAACGTCCCGTGGTCAAGGTCAAGAAGCGCACCCTGAGCGCCTTCAAAAAGAATTTTTTTGCCCGCATCAATCTGCTCGTGCAAATACTCCGTAGTATTACAGACATATTTTGAAAATCTCTGAGCGTATATTCCACATTTCTCAAAAATCTCTGCTGCGTTGATTGGCTCGGCATTATAAAGTGCC
>CAZUEO010000007.1:38958-86268 GCA_964619675.1 uncultured Planctomycetaceae bacterium
TTTTTGTAATCGACTATTTTCTCAAGTTTTTCCCTTAAGCTTTCGAGATTGGAAAAGTCGGCCATTCTGACCGCATAACTCCTGCCGACCTTGTCTGAATAGCAGGGGCCTATTCCTCGAATTGTGGTGCCGATTTTGTTGTCGCCTAACGACGCCTCTCGCAGTCTGTCTTCAGCTTTGTGGTAATCAAGAACGACATGTGCGCCTTCGCTGATAAACAACCTGCCGTTAAGCGTTATCCCTCTTTGAGCCAGGCCGTCAATCTCCTCTACCAGAACCTCAGGGTCAACGACGACGCCGTTGGCGATAACACAGATGGTTTTGTCCCTGATTGCGCCGCTGGGCAGAAGGTGCAGTGCGAATTTCCTGTCGCCGATAACAACCGTATGGCCGGCATTTGCTCCGCCGCCATAACGGACCACTATATCGTTATTCTCAGCAAGTATATCTACTACCTTGCCCTTGCCTTCATCACCCCATTGAAGTCCGACTACACAGGTATTCATAACGATAATCCCTCAAAACATTGCCGATGTTCGCTAATAGACATGATATTCGCAGTCAGCCTGTAATTTTCGACACAATCGCTTCAAGAACGGCATCAAGATTATCATAAGTGCGATTGCTGACTTTACGCTGCAGCTTTTGTTTGTCCGCCGACCGGTGCTCTACTACAAAAAAACCCTTCGAATCATAATCGGTTTTATTTATACTCTCGATTGAATCGTATAAAATTTTATCTTTTTCACTGAATACAAGGCCCTCATCAGCAGCAACGAGTTTCTTATCTTTTACTTTCCAGTACCAAATTGCTATGACTGCCGCTCCCACAAGAAGGACCGGCGGCACTTTTCGGTTAAAAACAAGCGTTGAATCGGGCTTGCCAAGATTTGTGTGCTTGTGGATAAACTTTTGATTATAATAACCATCATAAGCAAAATACAGTGCAAAAGCCACCAGCATCACAATATATATCTTTAAATTCGTTTTCTTGTACTTACAGAACGGTGCAACAACCGCCATTTTAAACCTCCAATAAAATCTCTCTCTATTTTCCCATTATCTCCTGTGCGCTATAGCATTAGTCAGAGACATCACAAAATTCGGCACAACTTTTTCATCCATAAAATCAATTGCCTGCCCGCAAAGCCTGTCAAAAACGGCCTTAAGGTCAAAATCTCTGCTGCCAGACGGGAACTGCCTTACCGTAAGGTACAGACTTATGGGTTTATCTTCGTCAAATCTTTTGTTGCGAATTTCAGATTCATCCGTTCGACAATCCACCGTCAGTCGGGCGCGAGTCGTACAATCATCGTCAAGTGCGATAATTACCGCAGGAGAAAGGTTGAGCGGTCCTGCTCCGCCGCTGTCGAAAATCCGTGCAAAGGCCGAGCCGCTGAACAACGCCTCGGCTATTATCTCATTATGATTGCCCGCACAGTCAAAATCCATCCCGAAGGTCACATCAACGCTGTCAACATCCAGATTCCGTACGCCAAGCATATACGGCACAAGGTCGATTACCGCCTTGGGCAGTTCAAAGGCCTGCTGGAAGCTTTCAGGATTCACAATGCCTGCTCCTACCCTGTCGACATCGACGCTCACCCAGCAATTCCGGCCGGATTGCGAATCCTCTTCGAGACAGAAACCCGCGCTGCTGTCCCGGCCCAGAGACTTCAGCGAAGGAAACTGCTTGGTTACTCTTTCAAAAAAAGTGAGTAGAGTTTCCCTTTCGCTCGGCAGGTCAAACCGCGTATTTATATACATATCTACGTAAAAATCATCACATAACGAATTATAACTAATTGACATAAAGTCTCGCTCCATAAAGTCAGCATAACTTTTTTATTTTCTCATAAAACACTGTCGAAAACAAGTATTAAAATCAACTTGCTCTATTCTCGACATCTGGAAGCAACAATTCCGTCAAAATTGCCCCAATTACCGAGATTAGTGCAGAATTGAAACACAACCACAGCGAAGGCCCAACAACCATTGACGCAGGCACACAATCAGGCAGAAAAGCCATCCAGATTATATAAAAAACAGCCGTCAGCAGCCCAGCGGTAGCCGCACAGGCAAATCTCTTCAGAAGCGACGCCCTGCCGCAATATATCGTGGTAAGCACCCCGCAGACAAAACAAATCAAAACGCCTGCCGGCTCCAAACGCCACCTGACAAAATACAGCAAAGCGACTGAGGCCAAAAAGGCTATCGGGATGATATGCCATCGGCGCCGCGGCAGCTTTTCACGTAAAGCAGCCCTTGCCCGCATCCTGCGGCGAATCGTCAAAGGCCAATTGTAAAAAATACAGAAAACCCAATGCTCAAATAACGCACCCCTTTCACCGAAGACAGGTACAATATGAACTGCATCGGTCGCCCAGTGCGCCGCCATAAACCTCGCAAGCGCAGGATAGCGATACGTCATTTGTATCGGAAACGCAAGATACCCCACATATTTCAAAAAACCCAAAAAGACTGCGATATTATAATCCTTAAAATTTTTGTCCTTTATTACCATATAAACGACATACAGGCCGCGGGTAAGCGAGCCGGGCGAAATCGGAATCACCTGGAAGAACGCTATTATCCCCAGCCCTACCGCCCAGGCATTGGGCTCGCTGCGGTGCGTAAGCCAGTAAATAAACGCGACCGTAACAGAAACAATCTGCGTTACCGGCAAAGTGCAAATATGAACCGCCAGGCTCTGCAGGTATTTCTGAATAAAAGGTTCGTTAATCTGCGAAAGAATGGTATCAGCGTCTTCATCATTCAGAATATGTTTTCCCTTGCCCTGACCGACCATATCACGGAGCCATTGCGAGCGAAAGTCGGCATCGAAATACAGCTTCAAAGGTCTCAATGTATAGTAATACAGCTTTTCCTTTGCAAAGGCCCAATCGGTCAAAAATCTGTGCAGGCGGGGCGAAATCAAAAGCAGAAACGGCAAATGATATAGAATACGCCAGGGCTGATGCAGAAACTTTTCAGCCTTCGCCGCAGGTATCCTGCCTGCCCTGTGCCACGATATGAGCAGCTCGATGACTTTGCCTTTAAAGGCTTTTTTGAAATATTCGAGGCTTGTAAGAATACCAATGTAATGCCTTCGCCAGTTTTTGTGACAGGCGAACTTTCGCAAAATGCCGCCCAAAATTGGCAATAAACCCAGCAAAAAGAAAATAAAAGTTTTAATTCTGCTGCTGTGCAGCTTTTCAAAACCCTTTTCATCAATGATATTTCTCACTTTCCAGCCGACAACGGCACTATTAAATATAGTTATCCAGAGCCTGCCGCTTGTCAAAAGACCAGCGCAGTTGTGCGTAATATCCGGCATGGAATTCCTGTAAATATCCTCAGCGCGGATAAGCTCTTCAAAGAGCCCCTGCATATCGCTGAAATGCTCTTTGAAGCTCTCAATGAAACCTTTTAATTTGTTTAAATCGCCCCTGTCGAACTGTACCAAAGAGCCGCGTTTAATGCCGTCAAAGATTAACTTCACATCGCCCGGGCTCATCGGCAAAAACGGCAAAAGTGCAAGCCCAGGCCGAAAATCAACCGCAACAAGCCCCTTCTCGGGCTCAGACCCGCTGTCAAGACGCTTGAGGCAGTTAGGCTGACTCTTGAGCGTTGTCCATTCGTACTGGCGGGCAAATTCATAAGCGCCGAGGTCGTGGAGCAGTTTCACAAATTTGTGCATAAAAGTATATTTGGCACGGTATTCAGGCGAGCCAATTTTTCGAGGGTCAAATTTTTTGTCATTTCGCCATTTTTTAAGTAAATCGACGTGCTCATCCACCTCCAGCCGCCAGGTCCTGCCGTCAATCCATTCTCTCAGCTCACCACAACTGCCGATTCTGTCGTCAACAAACATGCCGAAGATATCGGCTACGCTTTTTTCATCGCCGAATCTTATCTTTGCCGCCCTGCGGATGAATTTCTGCCACAATGCCCCCGCCTTTGCCGCTGCGGGATTAACCTGAAGCTGAAACGGTGCGCCAAAACCTGCCCAGAAGAGAAAATTGCGAAACAGTTTACTAAAACTGCTCGGCGGAACCAGAATCTTCATCGCACAGATTTTGCCGACTGTTAAATCCGGACAAAGCTGCGGTCTATCTGCATCGAGTATCTTTACCTTATAAACCTGTCCAGCAAAACCACCGCCGACAAAATTTTCGATAATCAGCTTTACATTAACTTTTTCACTGCCGCCAACAGGCTCAAGCTCATAAGAAAGTTCTGTACCGCTCTCATATCGATTGATTCGGCCAGGCCGAAAAAGCCCCAACTGTTCAAAAGCCGTTCGTAAACTTTTGCATAAATTTACGCTATAGTCCGAGGCCATAAAATCCTTTAAAAGTCCTCATCCCTGGAAGAATGTGAAAAGGAACATAATTACCCACAGCACCACCCCTGTCATAATGCCGGCAACCAAATCATCGGCAAGGACGCCCAGTCCGCCCTTGAGAAGCTGGACTTCCCGTATCGGAGACGGCTTGCAAATATCAAAAAATCTGAAAAGCACAAATGCTGCAACAGAAGTAACCAAAACTCTTCCGCCTGTAACAGCAACAGGCAAAAGTGCCAATACCTCCCCCGCAAGTTCATCGAGCACTATCCAGCCCGGGTCCTGTTTATCCTCCAGCTCCTCGGCTTCGCCGGCAAACCACAGACAAAAAACACTTGATACAACCATTACAAAGACAAGGAAGACAATAGCAATAACCGTCATCGGCCAAAAGAAATGGATAACCAGAAAAGCCACCAGCAGCAGAAGGCTTGCCCACGTGCCCGGCATAAGAGGCAGAAAACCAACACCAAAACAGGAAAGTATGAGCTTTTTTATATTCATAAAAAACATTATAACTATGGAAACAAAAATACTCAAAGCTTTTTGTTTTTCGTTTGTACTGCAATAATTTTGAGTTAAAATTGCCTGTATGAGAAAGCCGCTCAAGCTTATTTCTGCCTCCGCCTTAATACTGGCCGGAGCAGGATTACTTATTGTATTTTCCGTCAAATTCTGGCTCGGCCCGGCTATAATGCAAAAACAATTCAGGTCGGCTGTCCTGTCCGTCTGGAAAGGCGATTCCAAAATCGAGGATATAGACTTCAATTTCACCGCCCCTACATATCTCAAAGGCCTTCAGGTCGTGGATAATGAAGGAAATTGCTGGATGTATATTCCGCTGGCAAAAGTAACTTTGACAAACTGGTGGCTGTTAAGACCAAAGCTTTCCGCTCTGGAATTTGAACAGCTTCAGCTGAAATCGCATTTCACCCAAACAAAGCACGGCATCGCTCCGTATATCCACACAGGCCCAAGGCGAAAAAAACTGACCCGTTTAGCACTGAAAAAGCTGGATATTAAAAACATTTCCATAACCACAGATATCAATTCTACTCCTCAGAAAATATTCAGTGATTTGACCTTATCTGCTGAAAAAAAAGCAGGGTTCTATAATTTTTCTCTCGGCACTATCTCTTCGGAGCCTTCAAATACATTCTCAATCAAAGGCAGCATTAACGCTGAGACATTCCAGACAGAAGCCGGGCTAAAAATAGCCTACAAGTTTGAAAAACCAGATATGGACCTGCTCTTCGCATTATTCGGCATTTCATCCTACTATCAGGCCCAGGGCCATATAACCGCTGACGCTCAATTAACAGGCTCCATTAAATCACTTGCCCGCATTCAGCCGAACGGCAATGTAGAATTAGAAAACTGGACCATCAATTCAAAAGATGGCACCATAATAGATGCTCTCAGTGCCGAGATAGACATTAAAGATGGCCGGATAAAAACTGAGAATCTCAGCGCCGACCTGTGTAAAGGACGCATAACTGCCAACCTCTTAGGCCAAAACCGCAAGCCTGAGCCATATCTTTTGGACGGCTCATTAGCCATCGAAAACGTCGATTTGGCCGAATTAACTAACGCACTGCAAACCCAAAAAAAGTTTACCCGGGGTAAAGCTTCTGCTAATTACAATTTCGTTATCACCGGCGCAAACACCTCCACGCTCCAGGGAAACGGACTGATTACAATTGACGATGCCGACCTCGCTGCAATACCTCTGATAAAATCTTTATTTAACACAATAGGCATGACCAAATACAACCCCCTTCAAATGTCGGATTCGCTTGTTTTGTTCAGCAATTCGGCTTCGGCCGTAAAAATCGAAAAAGCCAGATTGACCAATCGATTGGCCGCCATCCAGGCAGAACCCAACGGCTTCGTTGATATTAAGAGCGGACAGGTTGATTTCTATGTCGTTGCCTCGCCGCTTAAGGATATCGAAGAATTGATAGGACATGTGCCTTTTATGAAACTATTTGTGGAGCTAAAAAACAAACTCACTCGTTTGCATATTAAAGGAAACTGGTCTGACCCGCCGACAAAATTAATCACAAAAGAGCCTTTAAGTGACATAAAAGAAGCTACTGTAGAATTTTTTAGCGGTACTGTCAAAAGCAGCGGCCAGATTACCCGCAACACCATCGATACTGTTAAATCTATTTTTAAGAAAAAAACCGAGAACTGAAAAGCCAAATACTGTTCAACTGTTGATTCCTCTTTGCACAGCCGTCCCTAAATTTCGTATTTTTAATCTATTGCTCTCTTATCATTTCCAAACAATACCAGTCTGTCATACCCGCGATATAATCGCATACGGCTCTTTCAAGTCCGAATTCGCCTGCCAGATCCTGATAGAACCTCGGCATCAGCTTGGGGCCGTTTCGGAACTTATTAAAGACCTTTTCCAGCCAGCCGACGGCCTGGGAAGAAATGGCAATCACATCCTTATGCTCATACACATTGTCCCACAGAAATTTTCCGAGCTGACCAAGGCCGGTCTCGCCGTCGCTGCTCAACGCTATAAGGTTATTGCGATTGTTTAGCACCTGCTGCAGACTTTCAATATATTCAGATGTAACTGCGCCCCTGCTTGTTTCGATACAGTCGCCGACGAGCATATCAATGATTGTCTTTGCGATGCGCGTGTTTTTAATGAGGCTTTCGCTGATTTTATCTGCCTCGCATCTTTCGGCGGCCTGGCTGCAGAGCTGAACTTTCATAATCATTTCAAAATTCAGCAGCTTTGCCCGCAGGCCGTCCTCAAGGTCGTGGCAGTTATAGGCGATTCTGTCTGCAATATCGGCAATCTGGCCTTCGAGCGAGCAGTTCTTCTCTGTAAAGTCATTTGTCTTCGGCTTATCGTAAATAGTTTTGTGTTTTGCAAGGGCAAGTCTGGTTTCATACATTAAATTCAGGCCGGCAAAATCAGAATAAGGGCTTTCGAGCAGGTCGACTATTCGCAGCGTCTGGGCGTTATGTTCGAATCCGCCGTAACTTTTCATAAGCTCATTAAGCGCCGCTTCGCCGCTGTGGCCGAACGGGCCATGTCCCAAATCGTGGGCAAGGCATATTGCCTCGGTAAGGGCCTCGTTGACGCCCAGCGCCCTTGCGATTGTCCTGCCGATTTGTGCGACTTCGATGCTGTGAGTTAGTCTCGTGCGGTAGTGGTCATTTATCTGCGGCATAAAAACCTGCGTCTTGCCTTCAAGTCTCCTGAACGCAGATGTGTGGATTATCCTGTCCCTGTCGCGTTCAAACGCCGCTCGATAGGCATGAGAGGACTCTTTATATCTTCTGCCCCTGCTGTTTGATTCGGTTACGGCAAAAGACTGTAAAAAATCCGTCATAGTTAAAATCCGGGCAGATTATTCTCAGCGCTTGCGGCCTTTAGCTGTTTATACAAATCCTTCATTGACTGGCTTATAATATCCGTATCGGCGCAGATGTCCATAAAATTGGTATCGCCTTCCCATCGCGGCACTATATGAATATGCAAATGCTGGGGCAGTCCCGCTCCGGCGCATCTGCTGAAGTTCATCCCGATATTAAAACCGTGCGGCTTTATCGCCGCCGTCAGGACCTTTTGTGAGGCTACAATAAGTTTCGTAAGTTCCAGCATCTCCTCGTCACTCAGCTCTTCAAGGCCGGCGATGTGCCTGACGGAGGCCAAAAGCAGATGGCCGTTGTTGTAAGGGAATTTATTGAGCATAACAAGGCTGTTTTTTGTGCGCCACAGCACGAAATTTTCCTCATCCTGCTGCGGATATCCCGCATTATGGCAGATAAAGCAACCCTGTTTTTTGTCAAGCCCCTGAATATATCCAATCCTCCACGGCGCCCAAAGATTGTTCCTTTTCAACTCGGCCTCCCGACAAATTATCTTACTCAACCAAAGTCATCGTTATCGTTTGGCTGATTTCTATGTTCGGCTCAATCGGTCCGCTGCCCAGGCCGAAAATGGAGGCGCTTACTTTAGACTTATAGTTCTGAATATTGCTTTTGATAATTCCTCTTTCTATATCATAAAGTTCTCGTCCGCTGCCGCAGATAGCCAGCACCTTATAGCCCCTTAAAAAGCCGAATGTGCCTCGCATCTGAAACGAGCCGCTGTAGGGAAGTGGCGCCGTCGGCAGCGACTTACTCAATTTATAACTGCTCGTTATCTCGGCAAGCCCGGCGCCGTTGGCTTCTACAACCCCTGCAAATTCGTACTCCACATCTCTGCCAATCTTCGAAACGAAAGGCATCGGCGCCAGAATCTGCGAGCTCCATTTCTGACCTTTCCTGACGCCTTTTGACGGCTTGTCTATGCTCGATATCGAATCCCACAGATACCACTGTGTCGCAACAAAATCCATAATCATATCAGGGTCTTTGATTCTGCCTCTGCTGCTGTCTGCAAAGGCCTTTGTGCCGAGCTCTTTAATCAGATTTTCAAGGGACGAGAAATCCGCAATCCTGCCCGTAGGCGTAATCTTGAGTGTAAAGCTTTTGCCGCCGGCAGCTTCAGCCGCATCTTTGCTGCCACGCCTTTTTGCGGTTGATAAAGAACGTGTAACTCTTGCCGAATTGCAGGTCGCCTCGATTATCGAATAGCCGTAAGGGTCAACCTCGACAGGCTTATAGACAATTTCCATCTCGAGTGTTTCGGAAATATTCTGGCTGCTGCTTCTGTCTGCTTGTTTCTTCTTGCGCGACGGGTCGAGGTCGAGAGCTATTTGTCTTTCGCAGACAAATCTATATTTCAACGGCACACCGGCTTTAAAGTCGACGCTTAACAGCAGCGGGCCCTTAATGTTAGCCGTCTTGTTTTGCTGCTGTTGTTCCTCACAGCCCGCAAATAAAAAACATACCGCTATCGCAAACAAAATCCGTTTTTTCACAATAAATATCCTTACGTCCTTACATCATTACTTTTTTTCCTGTGTTTATTCGCGGCTAATTTTTTCTATGCTGTAAAGATTCCAAAAGCCCATTGTCAGCTGGTCCGGGTCTTTATCACTCTTCTGTTGTCCCCTGGGCGCTTCTACAGCAAGCCATTCGGCCTTTAGAAGCTCCTGATAGCTGTCAATTTCGCCGGTAGTCAGATTCAAAATCATCTTGCCTGCATAGTTATCGTCCTCTTCAAACATCTTCGCAAAAGCGCCCATCTTCGTCTCTTCCGGCGTCACCTCGGCTGTCCGCTTTGAACTGGGCTCGGCGTTCATGGTTACTGTGGCTATTCTCTGGCCGTTCTGCTCTTTTACATCTGTCACGGTGTAAATCTTTTCAAACGACTTTGGCATCAGCATTCCCGCAGGCGTTGCGGCAATCGTGCTCCACTTATCGCCCTTTTTGCAGAGAGCTTTTCCTGCATCCATCAGCGCCAGAACCTGGTGACGCTTGGCGATTTCACCATCGCTCAGCAGTCTGCGCGCTAACTTTTGGGCGGAACCTTCTCCCTTTACAACTCCGCGCGCCGCTTTGGCATCAACAACTTCTACCTTGCCGTTGGGGGCTATCTTTATCTTGTAACTCTGGCTGATAAGGGCATAAAACGGGTCGGATTTACCGCTTTCTACCGTGCTGTCAAAGTCCAGCGACTTGCCCTGGGCATCTTCGGACACACATTTAAGTTCCTTTATCGTAATATCCGCAATCGCATTGCCACTGGTGTCAACGCTCTCAACCCTCTGCGCAAAAACCATTTCTACCCGTCCAACCGTACGCCGCTGCTTCGTCTTACTTATCGAAGGCTGAACAAATGAGTAATCCTTGCCGGTCTCCTTAACCACCTTATAGACCGTTTCACTCTGCGGCGCTAAATTGAGCTTCATTCCCGTCGTCGGCATACAGCCTGCAATAATAGACAAAACAACTCCCAAAAGTACAATCGACAACATTCTTTGAGTTTTCATGATTCGCTCCTAAAATCATTAAATTACAATGTTTAATTTATCGTAAAACAAACAGGATTATAACTATTTAATTTTGTGAAGCAATTTTTTTTCTTAGGGATTTATTTATGCCCGGCTTATGCTTATAATCTGTTATTTCTTAATTTAAGGTTACTTAGGAGAAAATAGCTATGAAAAGCGATATGATTAAAAAGGGTTTTCAAAGGGCTCCTCACAGGGCACTACTGCGGGCAACGGGCCTGAAAGACGACGATTTGAACAAGCCTTTCATAGGCATAGCCAACAGTTTCTGTGAGGTTGTCCCGGGCCATATCCACCTTAACAAGGTGGCTGCAAGGGTCAAAAAGGCCGTGCGCGCCGCAGGCGGAACACCGTTTGAATTTAACACCATCGCCATCTGCGACGGTATCGCAATGGGACATACCGGAATGAAATACTCGCTCCCCTCGCGGGAGATTATCGCCGATTCCGTAGAATCAATGGCTCGCGCCCACTGCTTTGACGGCCTTATTTGTATCCCAAACTGCGACAAAATAATACCCGGAATGCTAATGGCTGCGGTACGGGTCAACATCCCGACTATTTTTGTATCAGGCGGCCCGATGGCGGCAGGCAAAGATTCAAACGGCAACACTGTTGACCTTATTAGCGTCTTTGAAGGTGTCGCATCCTACAAGGCAGGCAAAATCAGCGAAGCCGTACTGTACGACCTCGAATGCACCGGCTGCCCCTCGCAGGGAAGCTGCTCGGGAATGTTCACCGCAAATAGTATGAACTGCCTGTGCGAAGCTATCGGTATGGCCCTGCCGGGCAACGGCACTATCCTCGCAATCGATACCAAAAGAAACAGATTATATACCGCTGCAGGCAAACAGATAATCAATCTCATTGAAAAGGATTTAAAACCGCTCGACATTATAACCGCCGAATCGATTGACAATGCCTTTGCGCTCGATATGGCGATGGGCGGCTCGACAAACACCGTCCTGCACACACTGGCAATTGCAAGCGAGGGAGAGATTAAATACGACCTCGACAGGATAAACAGCATCAGCGAAAGATGCCCCAATATCTGCAAGGTCTCGCCGTCAAGTCACTGGCACGTTCAGGATGTTGATGCGGCAGGCGGAGTAAGCGCCATATTAAAAGAGATAAGCAAAATGAAAGGATTACTTAATCTTAACTGCCCGACCGTTACCGGCAAAACGCTCTGCAAAAATATCGCAAGGGCAAAAATCAAAAATACCGATTGCATTCATACGATTGAAAACGCCCACTCAAAAACCGGCGGCCTGTCAATCCTAAGAGGCAATCTCGCTCCGAGCGGCTGCGTAGTAAAAACCGCAGGCGTTGCGGAAAAAATGCTGCGCCATAGCGGCCCTGCCGTAATATTTGAAAGTCAGGAAGACGCCTGCGAAGGCATTCTCGCAGGAAAGGTAAAGCCGGGCGATGTCGTCGTTATCAGAAACGAAGGCCCAAAAGGCGGACCCGGTATGCAGGAAATGCTTATGCCGACAAGTTACATTATCGGCGCAGGCCTTGGCGAATCGGTCGCTCTTATTACCGATGGCAGGTTCAGCGGCGGAACTCGCGGAGCCTGCATCGGCCATGTAAGCCCGGAAGCCGCTGTTGGCGGCCCGATTGGTTTATTGAACAACGGCGATATAATCGAAATCGATATCCCCGCAAAAAAACTTGCCGTAAAACTTTCAGATGACGAGCTTGCGAAAAGAAAAGAACAATTTGTGCCGCCTGCGCCGCGAATTACAAAAGGCTGCCTTGCAAAATACGCCGCAATGGCAACCAGCGCGGATACCGGTGCCGTATTGAAATGGTAGTTACCAAAAAAACAAAAACGCCCTGGTATATCGGAGGCCTGCACTTCGAATGTCGGCAGTGCGGAAAATGCTGCAGCGGCCCGGACGAAGGCGTTATCTGGATTTCAAGACCGGAAATTAAACTGCTCGCAGCACACCTCGGTTTAACCGTATCAGAGATTCGCAAACAATATCTTAAAAGGTTCAGGCTTAGATTCTCGATAAAAGAAAATCCCTGCTCGAAGAACTGCGTATTTCTGACTGATAAGGGCTGTGCGATTTATGATGTCAGGCCGATGCAGTGCCGAAACTGGCCGTTCTGGCCGGGCAATTTAACAAGTCCCGATGCCTGGAACGCCGCAGCAGTCAAATGCCCCGGCATAAATAAAGGAAAGCTCTATACATTTGAGAAAATCGAAAGAATCAAAAAACAAAAACAATGGTGGAAGAATGAACGTTAATTGAAGAATGTAGTTTTAAGATTGAAGAATTAAAATCATTAAAAATAACCCCGCCAAAGGCGGACTCCACAAATTTTCAATCTTCATTTTTCAATCTTCAATATCGGAATTTTGGTGTTTTTATGGCCGTAAAGAACGAAAAAACTGCTTTACTTTATGACGAAGTTGCGCAAATATACGATTGGCTCGATGAAACTTCAAAATCACTAAACAATCAATGCTCCGCCTGCGGAAAATGCTGCAACTTTGAATCCTTCGGCCATAAACTCTTTGTAACAACGCCTGAGCTGCTCTATTTCCATAAAAACGTCAGGAATTTAAAACCAAAGCCGGCACAATCCTGTCCTTATCTGGAAAACGGCAAATGCACTGTTCGCAATTTCCGTTTTGCAGGCTGCAGAATTTTCTTTTGCAAATCGGACAAAGATATGCAGAATAAACTCAGTGAACAAGCCCTTAAAAAGTTTAAATCGCTCTGTGATAAATTTGATTTTCCATACCGCTATATGGACTTGACGACGGCATTGAACGAGAGTATTTAAAATATTAAATTAGGAAATAAAAATGAACATTGAGGCTTTTTTGTTATGTGATGCCGCGACCGACTATGGCGGCAAATTGAACGTTTTGGGCGCTTTTGACGCTATTTTCACAGGCCAGGTTCCCGCTACGCATCCTGCCTGTGCGGTTGCGCTGAGGGTAAGGTTTTCCAGAATCGAGGAAGGCCAGCATCCGTTTAGAATTTGTGTCGTTGACGAGGATGGCAAAGAGATAATCCCAAAACTGGAGGGCAATATTTCCGTAAAGGTTCCCGGCAACTCCGATTCAACAATCGTCAATGTCGTCGCCAATCTTCAAAGGCTAAAGCTGCCCGACTATGGCAGATACAGCATTGATTTGGCGATTGACGGCGAGCACAGGGCATCTTTGCCCCTTATGCTGTCGCAGGCCCCGCCACGTCCGCCACATCCATAATTTTTATTTTTCCACCGGCGCGTTCGCATCGGCCTGTTGCTGCGGAATATCCTCAATCAGCTCCGCCAGCGGCCTTGTCATCATTTTAGCCTTGTATTCGTGTATCCGGTAAATCCAGCCTTCGCAGGCCTGGGCAAATTTCCTCGCCTCTTGTCTCGCAAGAAATTTGGCCTCTTTCTTTTTAAGCTCCTGCTGAGATTCAATAGCTTGTTCTTTTGTTACAGGCTTCTTATCCGTAAATTCAGCGCTGCATTTCACAAAGGTCTGTGAATCTTCTTGCCGGGCGATTTCGATGGTGTAAAGCGTCGAATCATTCAGCAGGCAGGTATACTGACGGTCGAACTTCAAGTTTGCCATTTCCGCTGCTGCGTTTACGTCATCGAATCCTAAACTGGTAATTGCACTTAGAACCGCAAGGCACTCACTTTTCTTTTCCTTTTTGCCGCCAGGCACATCTTTAAACACAACCTCAGTCCCGTTGGCTTCGCTAATCAGGGTATAAGTCTCGCTCGGAGAAGTTACGGTTACCCAGCTGATATCCGCTTTATCTACCGATATAAGTTCAGTGTCGATATAGTCAAGCGGCGAAGATTTTATCCAGGGTGCATTATAAATAATATAAACTTTGTTGTCGTTGACAAGTCTTGCGTAGGCCATTTTGCCGTCTTCGCGTGTATCGCCGACGATAATGCCCGTGATAATTTTCCCGTTTGAATCGAGAAATTTAACGATATCTTTTGCATTCTCTTCGCTAACGCCCAGGTCCTTATGATTTGCTTTATCTTCGGTATAAAGCTCAACAATCCTGACATCGAGGCAGCTTGCCAGCAGGTCGTTAATCGCCCTGTTTAAAGCGGGATAATAACTTTTATTTGCAATAACAAAGCCTTTGCCCTGCCGTTTTAGAATAATTTGCTCATTACCTTTGCCGGCCACAATTTCAGTTATTGCCGCAGGGTCAAGTCCCTGAATAAGATTTCCGCCCTGCGGCGATGAGGTCTGTTTACTTGTACCTGCAAAATGCCAGACAAAGACTGCAAGCACTATTGATGCCGCCGCCGCAATAGCTAAAAATGAAAGTTTCTTATCGCTCATTTGATAACTCCAAAATTCAGCCCCCGCCACTCGGGACCCGATTATTTTAAATTCCGAAAAGTCCTTTAACTAATTCGTCATTTTCCTTTTCTAATTTTGCCACCTCATCATCTTTATCTTCAGATTTTAATTGATGGCACTTCTTGGAAATATCCGCAAGTTTCTTATGAATTTTATTTTTTGTGTTAAACTTTGGTATTCCAACATTCTCCATAACCGATGGCGCACCAAAACCTCGTCCGGCAGACGAAAATGATTTGATAAAACTCCTTACAGACGTTGAATTTATAATTGCACAAAGATAATGTGCCTCATCTTTATTCTCAGTTGCAAATAGAGAGGTTGTATCTGTTGGAATTACTTTCTTATATCCTAAATCGGTATTTACCTGACCGATAACCGCTCCCACCATATCACTTGCCATTCGTTTCCAGACTACCTTATAGCGAGCAACAGTATAAGTACCTATGCCGAACATCGCATAAAATGCCGTGCGTTCTGCAAGCTCTCTAACCGTTTTCGAACCTCGCGACAACAAAATATCTTTAAACTTTGTAAGATAATTATAAGTATGCGGCCATTCTGTTCTCATACGCAACTCCGGCCAGGGTTTGCTCGTTTCGGGATTCTGAACCATCAAAACGAATATTTTGGGTTTCACTCCCCATCGCTCAATATCCGAGCCTCTTGCCGCAGGATAAACCAAATCCGATTCAATTCGCTCTTCAATCTTTTTTATTTCTCTTTTGCCTTTCTCCACAAGATTGCGGACTATCAAATTACCATTAGAAAGAACTTCTCTTACCTCCAGCCAGAAAACACCATAAGGCTCAGTACTTGCGCCTCTGCGGGCTTGATACACATTTTGACCTTCTACTTTGTTAAGGCGTTTATCTCCTTTTTTGAGGGTCTTCCAGGAGCCGGTCTTTTTTCCGAGAGGCACGGCCTCAAGCGTTTCTTTGTCCAATAAACGAACCGCATCTTTCAGTTTTAAATCCGTTGGTATGCGACCGATTCCCTTTTTCCTCTTCCAGACTGTGTATGGCAGGGGATATTTTGTTTCGACACGGCCTTTAACAAAAAATATCGCAGCGGTTTTATTTGCGGCGCCTTCAAATGGCTGGACAGAAACTAAATCGTGTGCCTTTGTAACCATAAGATAATCTGCGGCTCCGAGCCGGAACTTACGAAATCCTTCACCTGCACCTTTTGACTTAAAAACCTCCTGAGTAATCAAAAAACCGAGTTTTCCGTTGCGGCAAAGATAATGGTCTGCTGCTGCATAAGTGAACAGCATTGAAAAATCCTTTTCACCGCCGCCTAATCTTGCTGCGTGCCCTTTTAGAGAAAACAGTCCATAATCCTGCCACATTTCCAGAGTCGCTTTTCGGTATTCATTCGATAGATAACCCCATCTTATCCAGGGAGGATTACCTATGACAAAATCAAATTTGCCGGCAGTCATTGGTGCAAAAACATTTTTCAAAAAGCGCGCCCAGATACCATTTCTGCCGCCCTGTTCAAGTTCCAGAATATGCTCGTAAAATCGCTCAATGACTTTTTCATGCAGTCCAAATACAAGACCTTCTTTTTTCAGCCGCTTAAGTGCTTCACTTGCATTGCATCCGGTTTTTGATAATTGCTCGATTATAGGGGCAGCCCGTCTCATCATTACAGTATCATCAACCCATATTTTTGGAACTTGAAATATCCCTACAGACGTAGAAACTTCGACAGCACCATCAACACCAAGAAGTATTTGACGCGAGCGTTTCGGCCATAATACCGAATCGGCCAAATAAACCGGAATTTCAAATGAACTTAATTTGCCGGCAAGGTTACCCAAGGCAAAAAGATAATTCGTTCTGGCAGCTATGACGGCAAGAGGGTTCAAATCAAAACCCCAAATATTCTTCAGAATTCCCTGAGCAATTTCAGTTGCCGTCTTATTGGTTTTTTCACCAAATGCTCTTGCCCTTTGAATCGCCAGAACAAGAAACGTTCCCGAACCGCAGGCAGGGTCTAAAAGGCGTTTTTTAGTATCTCCTCGATAACCTGCTTCATTTAATATAAACTCCGCCAGCCAGTCAGGAGTATAATACTCACCCAAATTATGACGCACTATGTCAGGCACAAGATATTGATAAAGCCGCTTTAAAAGGTCGCGGCTGCTTTCAGGGTCGATAGTCGTTGTAGCAGGCTCAAATTCACAAAGCCCCCTTGCCATTGCCCTGACAGCTTCCTCTAACCTTGGAGAAGAAAGAGTTTCCAGATACCAGCGGAAAAAATCCCCTTCTAAAAAGTTAGTTATTCCACGCTTTGAATAAATTCCGCCGCTTTCAATATCGTTTAACTGATTCTCTAAATCTTCTTTGCTGCAATGAAGCAATTGGCTGGAAAACGAAGAACTAAGACCGATTTCTCCAAGTAAGAGCAATTCCGCTGAAATTAGTTTCATCAGAAGCGCAAAATAGGTATGCACACAAAACAGCATTACCTGAAAGTCGCTCTCTACCGGCAAACCGTAAATTTCCGCCAGCGCTGCCGTCTTTTTATCCGCACCTCCGCCAAACTGTTCTCCATATACAATCCCAAACAAACGTTTCCATTCCTTGAAAAAGACTTCTACGCGTGGATTGCTCCAGTTTGCTATGGCATCTACAAAAGCAGAAATCCCCTTTTGGGCAATCTCACTTTTGGGACCAAACCGATTGGCGAGGTTTTCTGCCGTAAGCGGCAACCTCGCAAGGGCACGCAGATATGTTATGAGAGTTCTAGCGCTTTCCGGCGTAAAATCATAAGGGCCGCGAATGGCAAAATCTTTTTCATCTAATTTTGTTCTGGGCTTTTTATCGCCGACATAATTAACGAAAAATATTGTTTCGCCGTCAAAACCAACACCGATAAATTTCGTTCCGAACAAAAACAAAGTTTCTTTAGTTTCTTTAGACAAACCTTGAATATAGCCAACAAGCTGCTCAAAGCAATGGTCTATCCCTTTTTTGGCCCTAAATGCACAAGGCGGCTCATATTCAATAACTACCTGTCCGTGCAGGGCATCTGCGCGTCCGTGATAAATGGATTTTTCATACTTTGGCTCTGATTTAATGCCTAATTCTGTTAATACAGGTTCAAGAATCTTCTCAAAAGCGATCCTTAAATCCTCTTCTGTTTTGAATCGACTTAATTTCGGCTTTATTTTGGCAATAAGTAAGTCAGCCAGTTGGGTTATTGAAACATGATTATTTGCTGTTTTGTGCATCCTGCCTTACTAATCTATCTAAAAATTAATTCTTTCCCTGTTTTTCTGTGCTTTTAATCTTTTTATCAAAACCTATTCCTTTGCTCCCTTGCCTCTTTTACTTCCTTTTTCCTTCGTGTCTTTGTGCCTTCGTGGCTACGCATCGCTCGCATGGCTGATATAACGTCTTTTCCTTGCGCTCCTGCTGATGCTGAGAACTATGGCTATAACAAGGATAATCGCCGGCGCCGTAAGCATATTAAAGCTTCGCAGCCTGTTGCCCAGCGATTCAATACGCTGCAGCCTCGTCTTTCTTATCTGTTTGAGCTCCTTTTTAGCCTCGCGTATTTTCAGCTCGAGCTCGTTTTTCTTTTGCAGTATGGAGCTGCCGACGATTTCTTCGTCGCCCTTTTTCGCCGATGACAGAATTGACTGCAGCTCATTTTCAAATCCCGCTATTTCAGCGTTGACTTTTGCCTCCTGGTCTGCGGTTTGTGCCTCTGCCTGCGCCTCGATTTTGTTTACAACTTCAAATGGTCTTTTGAAATTGCCGCGCGACCTCATTGAAATAAGCTCATCTGACCCACCCAGGTCATCGACAGCGTTTATTGCAAGTGCGCTGTTATCGCCGATAACAAGTATGCCGAAGAACCTATTTCTGCTATATGCAAACTGGTCGCCTATAAAATCGACGTCTGCAAAAACGATCACGGCACAATCGTCCTTTGCCTCAGCCAGGCCTGCGATGTGCTGCCTGACTTTTTTCGGCAGCGCGTTTGGCTCGTTAGCGTCAGGCGGTGCTTCAACCTCGATATCTATGCCTTCTGGAAAAGCGCTTTTGAATCTTCCGGTAACCAAATAAGCCATCTTGACCGGCTCAGTCCCTTCGGTGAATCTTTTCATAAGTCCGTCAACATCCAACATCATAAGTTCCATCTGATTATCGACCGTCCAGCTGTTTCCTTTTGCCGTCGTCTGCACAAGCGGTATTCGCCGGATATTTCTTTCTTTAACCTCATTTTGGTCCATCACAGCCTCGCGCAGGACGCCGCTGAAGATAACGCTCACCTGATTTAGCTGCGATGATATGACGTTGCTTTGATTGAAGCACTCCGGCCTCAGGTTCAGAAAACCGATTATCTTCTGCGGCCCCTGCCCCTGTCTGATTTCGGCTTCCTGCGCCAGTATCTTGTCGCCTGCGAACGTATCTTTCGGCATTTCAAGTCCCCAGTTGACTGTAAGTTTGTTCAGTTCAGAGCTTGGATTATGTTCGCCCCGCATCTGCATCGCCGGCTGCTGCGGCAGGTCGCTCGCGCAGTATGGATCGACAAAAACGATTGTCCTGCCGCCGCCCAGAACATACTGGTCGATTGCGAAAAGCGTCTGCTCTGAAAAGCCTTTCGGATGAACTACCAACAGAACGTCCACATCTTCTATTTTATCGACGTCTGTGGGAATTTCTTTTACTTCGTATTGCTGCCTGAGCTGCTCTACGAACGCCCACGCAGGCCGCGGCTGCTGTCCCTGCATTTGCATCAGTCTTGCCATATAAGGGCTGGCCGCATCGCCCATCATCGGAAGCGAGCTTAATATGCCTATCTTTTTTTTCTGCCGCGTTATCGCATTATCAATCAGATAGCTTATATCGTATTCCACAAAGTTTTGTCTGTTTGGCGAGAATATCGGGATAACCTTATCAACTCCGAACTGTGTCTGTACAACTAATCCGAAGAAGAAGTTTTCCTCTTCCGTAATCGGGTAGCGTTTTATGCCGAATCTCAGCGCTGCGACCTCATCGTCCGAATATGGCCGCGGATCGATAATCTCCAGCTTAACCATCCCGCCAGATGCAGTGACGTATTCCTCAAGCAGCGACCTGACAAACTCATAATAATTGTTAAAATAGCGAATCTGGTCAGGCCCTTTCCTCGCCGCCGTCTTAGCGTAATAAAGCTTCATTGTTATCGGCTGATTGAGTTTTGCAAGGATTGCCTTTGTGCCGCTGCTCAGCGTATAAAGTTTCTGCTCGGTTATGTCGACTTTCAAACCCTTGTCGACATTCTGGCTTATGCTGATAAGACTGAAAGCGATAACCAAAACAAATATCACGCCTGTAATTATCCTGAATGTCCTGTTCATCCCGCTTTCCTTTCATCGAGAACTATGCCGCACGCCGCGAGCCATCCTGCTATAAGAATGACAAAATAGCTCACGTCTTTAAGCTCGAGCACGCCCTTTTGCATAGAATCGAAATGCTGCTGAAAGCTCATCGTGCTTATACTCTCAACAAGCCCGCTCGGCAGGAATGTTGCCAGGTAATTCATAGTTGTAGGCATACCTGCAAAAACAAGTATTGCACAGGCAACCACCGACAGCACAAAGGCGATAACCTGATTATTGCTTACCGCTGAAAAGAAGCATCCAATGGCAAGAAACCCTCCCGCCATCAGGATACTCGCCAGATACCCTGCCAGAATCAAGCCCATATCGGGCTTGCCTAAATAGCAGACCGTTATCGCCATTGGAAATGTCAGTGCCATTGCGACAATAAGGAACAGCCAGACAGCGAAAAACTTGCCTAAAACGGCTTGCCCAACCGTAATCGGCAACGTAAACAGCAGCTCTATCGAGCCTGTCTTGCGCTCTTCGGCCCACAGCCTCATCGCCGCAGCAGGCACAAGAAATACAAACAGCAAAGGCATATTCACAAAAAACGCCGTCATATCCGCCTGCCTTGCCTCGAAAAACCCTTCTTTAAAGGTCAAATACCCCGAGAAAAACAGAAACACTATAAGAAACACATACGCCAGCGGCGTCGTGAAATACGACTTGAATTCCCTTTTAAATACTGCCCAAAAACCCTTCATTTTATTTTCCCTTCGTGGCTATTACGCTACTTTATGCGCTGTTATCTTTCTGAACACCTCATCGAGTGTGCAGTTATACTTATCCTTAAGCCCCCGGGGCGTTGAGTCCGCAAGAATTTTGCCGCGTGCAATTATTATCGCTCTGTCGCAGACTGCCTCCACTTCTTCAAGAATATGCGTTGACACTACAATGCACTTGTCTTTTGCCATTTTGCCGATAAGCAGCCGTACTTCGTATTTTTGATTGGGGTCAAGCCCGTCCGTCGGCTCATCGAGAATCAGCACGGGCGGGTCGTGTATAAGGGCCTGTGCAAGGCCGACCCTTCTTTTATAGCCCTTGGATAATGTCTCGATAGTCTGATGATATACCGATTCTATATGGCACATTGAAACGGCTTTATCGAGCGCCTGCTTTCTCTTTTGGTCTTCAAGGTTTCTCGTATCACAGATAAAGTTCAGGAATGCCCCAACCGTCATTTCATTATACGCAGGCACGTTTTCAGCAAGGTATCCGATATTCTGCCTGACCTGAATGGGGTTCTTTAAGATATCGAACCCGCAAACCTGGGCAGTGCCGCTATCAGGGCGCAGGAAACAAGCCAGCATCCTCATAACGGTGCTTTTGCCTGCCCCGTTTGGGCCCAAAAAGCCGAGCACCTGCCCTTTTTCCACTTCAAAGGATACGCCGTCAACTGCAACTATCGGCCCGAATCTCTTACGCAACTCATTTATTCTTATCATATTAGTCTCCGCCAACATTCCCGCAAAAACATATAAGAAAGAAATTATAAACAATAGAATTATACCGTCAAGTAGGTGATATTTTAGAAAATCGTAAATCGTCCATCGGTTGCGCAGCTCGAATCGGTTATGTTTAACGTAAAACGTCTTAACGATGGACGAAACGAGCCCCGTTAAAAATCTTAATATTGTTGCTATTTCTAACGGGACGAGCCGCGCAACCGTAACCGATAAACGATTCTCTATACTTCTTTTGTTCAACTGCTCATCTGCTCTACTGCTCACCTGTTCTTTTTCAAAGTTCAGTACTGCGAACTCACCGTGATAAATTTTGGCGGCCTGGTCATACGCCCTTGCTGCATCCTGTTCATTATCAAAATACCCTAAATGTTTATATATGCCGTTATAGTATATGTCTGCACGCCATTTTTTATGGCATTTATTCCAGGATACCCCTCTATATTTAGAACTGCCTTTCTTTGCGCGCCTGCTATTGCAGGTATTTTGTGAATGTGTCGCAAAACGCAGATTTTGTTTGGTATTATTAAGGGCATTACCGTCTTTATGGTCAACAATTTTGCCTTTTGGAGCATTCATAATTTGTCTGTGCATATATATAATTTTTCGATTATCGAGCCTGAAGGCATAATAATTCTTATTAGCAGTTTCAAAAAAATACCAATCGAACAGGGCTAATTTCTGATAATCGTCAGGGTCAACAATGGCATAACGATGCTTTGCGTCAACGTGTTTGCCTGCAATTAGTTTTATACGCCTAAATGCGCGGCCATGATGTTTTTTCCTGTGGCGAAGAACAAACCACAGGACAAGGTTTGCTATAATCTCCGGAATTTTAATTCGAAAATTAAGGTACATTGCTATCTCCTTTTTAATAAAAATCCATCCGCCTTTGGCGGATTCCTCAAATTTTCAATACATATCTCCCTCCGTATTACCTGAAAAGTTGCGCGTTTTTGTAAAAAAATCGGCAAAAATTCTGGGTCGATTTTTCATAAACCCTTGTCAATTAAGGATTCAATTTTTTTGAGATTTTCAAAACGCGCACGTTTTTTTTTGCGCGTTTTGAAAAAAAATTAGAGCTACAAAGGGTATAAAAAGTATGGTTTAGCTGCAGAGGATTTTTAATTTTTTTGCGCGAATTTCGGGTTGTGTCCTAATTTGAAGTGTTTTTTAAAAAATTTATTAGGTAATTTTGGGTTTGTCCGGCAAATTTATATTAAGTTTGAGTTCTGGCTGATATTCTTCAAGAGATTTGACCCGATTCTTAAGCGATATATTCTCAACCTCAAGTTTCGCAATTTGCTTATGAAGTTTCAGGTTTTCCGTCTCGAATGCAGTAATAAATTTTTGGATTTTAGGATTACTGTCCTTGAGTATCGCTTCAAGCTCCGTCATTGGGTTGCTGTTTTTAGGAATAGTCATTTATGAGCCTTTCAATTAGAGAGGTATCATATAGTACATATTGTTCTTTTAAAAGTGCATAGTGGAAAAATTTAAAGGGTGTTTTTATTTTTAGAATCGGAAACGATAGAGGCTCTAACTGCGGCAATAGGTGAATCAATCGGTGGGATACCCAATACGGCTACATAACGGCTTTTAATGTCTTTTGTGTCTGTATGGTGTCCCCACGCATAGCATATTTTGGCTTTTGGGTGATTTATAAGCTCGAAAACCTCAACAACGCCTTGCCATACTGTTTGACCCTTAAACTGTTCTTTTACAGGAACAGACTCTATGTGTCGAGCTTCGCAACCGTGAATTTTGCGGATAGCATCTTGTATTGCCTCAATATAGGTCATTCTGATTGTTCTAATGCCTTATCAACAAGGTCTTTAATCGTCCATAACTTGCCTGTAACGCCTAAAGCCATTGCCGGAGTCATTCTAATAGTTTTGTGAATTTTCACAAGATTATAATAGGCAAAATGCAAGGCAATAGCAGATTTAAAGTTTTCAAGTTTTTTTGAAAAGGCGTTTGTAAGGCGTGTTAATCGGCGACAGTGCATACGCAAAGTTAGGTTTTGTCTTTCGATATAAGATGTTGAAATTGGGAATATAGGATTTCCGACTATTGGCGGTGGACTATACCGACTACTCGTGGGCAAAGGCTTTTCAGATAGGTAGGACTTTACAACCTGTCCATAATCGACTTCACCGCCGAAACTGAATTCTATTGCTTCGGCATAAGCCCTTAAAGAATCGGACGAAATTTGAACCCTGTTTGCCAGTCTATTCGACAGGTCATACACAAATTCGCTTGCGGTTTTTAAGTCCCTTTGACCAACCTTAAAGGTCGGGACGGCTTTACTATCGGCGTCAATAGCGATAAACGTCCAGACATCACCGACATTCTTTTCGCCTAATCGGACGTTTCTTTTCTTTTTGCCGATAAAGCCCCATATTTCGTCAAGTTGTAAATGACGGCATTTGATATTGCGCATCATATTATCAAGGATATTAGCGCAGCCTTGACCTATACGGACACCAAGTCGCATTATTGTATCGCGGTGAACGCCGGAAAGTCTTTCGATTGACCTTATACTGAGCCCTTCTGCTAAAGAACCGACAATATAAGTCTGTTTTTCACGTTTTAGGGTGTTCATAACTACCTGCCTTTTCTCTTGACTTTTAACATAATTACAGTATAATTTAAGCAATGGACTCAGCGGGAGTTGAACCCGCACACAACGGTTGTAAGGGCCTTGTGCGGAACCTATCCTGAGCCCGATTATCGCCCTGTTGAGTCGGTTGCAATGAGTCAGCAGGGCATTTATTTATTTTTAAAAGTTAAACACAAGTTGAACCGCACGGATTTGGACTCCGTCTCCGACAGGTTTTGGACACCTTTGATGATTTAGCGTTTACGGCGCTAAATATACTTAATCGGGGCTTATACTGCATAATGCAGTTTTCGCGGCTCATTACTCGTGGGTTACTATTCATTACTTTTCTTTTTCCAAGTCCAAAGACCGTCTGAATTTGATTCGGCAAGTCCGGCAACCTCTAATCTTTTTAGTGTTCCCAAAGCACTTGAGCGGTGAATATTCAGCGCATCGGCAACCGCGTCAGCTTTGAATTGCTCTGTCGGGTGTTGTTCTAAAAATTCCCGAACCCGTACTTTGTTTTGTCCATAGGGCTGTCTGATTGATTTGCGACTTGTTGGAATTTCTTTATAGCCCAAAGCGGCCAAGTTTATTTCAACCTGTTTTATTTTGTGCTCCAGAGCAGTTTTATCGGCCTTTAATCTGTCGAGAAGTTCTTTGAACAAGCCGACTATTATTTCAGTGCTGGTTGTACCCGTGTTTTTTTCATCGAGCATTTGTGCCCCTTTCAGTAAACATCTTTTACTATTGTATTATAAATGCACTTAAGCAATAAAAGCAAGGAAAATAATAAAAAAATCTTTAATGGGTCACGAAATAGAGCAAAAAGGACTAACGGAGTACACAATTACTTAAAACCCTTATTTTTCCACTAAAAACCAATAAAAATTAAATCTAAATCTAAATTAGGACACTACCGAATTTCGTTATGTGGACGTATAAGGTCGGCTAACTCGTGCACCATGAGGGCAGAGTTATTTCACATTTTTTCCTTGATTTTTTTATAAAACCTGCTATAATGTGCCCAACTTTCGACGTGTAGCAGGCGGCTTGCGTGAATGCAAGTCTCTGTGGAGGTGGACTTTATAATCTGTTAGATTATTCAATTCTTTTAAAGAACAGGTCAGAAGGACGGAGCCTTCCTTTCAGGAGAAGGAGATAATGTGTCAGTATGGAGGAGGATAGCGTATCAGTATCGAAGGTCTAAAGTGTTTATGGATATTGCAAGGCAGGAAAAACCGTTTTACCACAGGCCGCTTGACGGAAAAGCTCCCGTCTCATCTGCCGGCTCCGGCAGCGGACCGCCTGTAAATCGCCACGAGCTGAAGTATTTTATCAGCGAATCTCAGGCCGCTGTCATAAAACAGCTTAGCAAACATCATTTGAAACTGGATAAGTATTGCAAAATTCAGCCCAGCGGCACATACCCGCTTTCCACTCTTTATCTGGATTCACATGACCTGCGCCTGTTCCATGAAAGCATTGAAGGGCATAAGAACCGTTTTAAGCTGAGAATCCGCCGGTATTCGGATGACCCGTCCTGCCCGACTTTCTTTGAAATCAAACGCAGAATGAATCGTGTAGTTATAAAGAGCAGGACAAAAGTAAATCATCATAATGTAGAAGAATTGCTGGAGGGTCTCGCTTTATTATACAGAAATGATAACGGAAACGGGGAAATACTCCGGCAATTTCATTTGTATATGAGCAGTATTTGTGCCAGGCCTGTCGTACAGATTCGTTATATCAGAGAGGCCTATGAAGGCCTGTCAGACAACAATATTCGTATTACTTTTGACCGCCAGCTTGCCTACAAGATTTGCGACAAGGCTCAGGTGTCGCTTAACGGAGGCGGGTGGAATTATTATCCAATGACCGGTGTGATTTTAGAGATTAAATTTACCGAGCTTTACCCGCCATGGCTTTGTCATATCGCCAAATGCGTCGAGCTGCACCAGGAATCAATCTCAAAATATGCAAAATCTGTCGAGCATATCCATGCGATGCAATACTGTGCTCCCAGGCTGCCGACAACAATATAATCAGTTATGAATCAGATTTGGAAAATCCTGGACGGGACCAGTTATTATGGCGGACCTTTTACGCCGGAAAATGTCATACTATCATTACTTCTGGCATTTGTCCTCGGACAGGTTCTCGCATGGGTTTATTACCTTACACACAGAGGTCTGTCTTATTCAAGGACTTTCGTCCAGTCTCTCGTACTTATTACTGTCGTAGTAGCAATCATTATGGCTGTTATAGGTAACAATATTATCACCGCTTTCGGATTAATGGGTGCTTTAGCTATTATACGATTCCGTAACGTAGTCAAGGATACGAGAGATATTGTTTTTATTTTCTGTGCGCTCGTGGTTGGAATGGCCGCCGGCTCTCAGCATTATATGATTGCTGTTTTAGGCACAATTTTTTTAAGTTTGATTACGATGTATTTACACTGGACCGGTTTCGGCTCACACCGGCCTCACAACGGATTTTTAAGGTTTAGTTTTAACGGTCATATAGGCCCAAAGCACCCGATTCTTGTTATTCTCGAGCGTTTTTGCGGCAACTTTACGCTTATGTCGGCACAGGATAATTCCGCCGGCGGAGCTGATGTCGAATACGCATACCAGTTGATGATACGGAACGTTGAAAAAAATGAGGAAATGCTCTCGGAACTGGAAGGAGTTAATGGTATTAAAAATATCAACTTAACAATGCAGGAGCAGCTTTTAGAAGTTTAGATTAGATTATGAGGAAAAGAAGAAGCACAATTTGCAGATTCGGTCGTTTACATCTACGCTTCCTGCCGATTCTCGTATGGCTTGGGGCGGTTGCATGTGTAGTTATTTTGTTTCGTCATCGCAGCCAAAGATATGAAGTTTTAGGTATTGCACAGGGCCGGATGCATCAGGTTTCAGCTCCAGCCGATAACCGCTTAAAGATAGTGTCTGTTGAATTATTTGAAAACGTAAGCAAAGGACAAATATTAGCGACCCTCGATGATACACAATTAAGCGCACAGATGGCCACGGTTCGTGCCGAAATAGAACATCTCGCTTCACAACTGCTTTCTCTTGAGAACACTATGCTTGCAGAAGCGGCGAATCTGGAAACCGATGCGATTGCGTCACAGCGGCAATACAGCGTTGACGTGGCCGGCGCCAGGCTTCGCATACTCGAACAAAGAGCATTGATTGAAACCGACAAGGTAATGCTCGAAGACCTTACTCTGGAAGTAAAAATAGCTACCGAGCTTGTGGAAAAGGATGCTATCGCACTTTACGAACTGCAGAAAGCCGAAACTCTCTATAATGCCCTGGCTAAAAAGATAGAAGAAAACCGGCACCTGCTGGCTCAGGCCGAGCAGGATTTGCAGCAGGCCCGACAACGACGTGATGAATTTGCCCAGCGGCAGCCGGTGCACCCGTCTGTAGATATTGCCTTAGATACGATACGCAAACAAATAACCGTTCAGGAAAAACTAATCGCCGAGCTGTCGGTGCAGCGCGAAGCACTGAAAATTACATCCCCAACCGACGGCGTAGTCGCGCAAATTCAGATTAATTCGAATCAGATGACCTCGCGCAGAGCCGGCGAAGACGTTTTACGCAAACCGGGAGAGTTCGTTTCAGCAGGAGACCCGATACTTGTTGTTGCCGAAACAGAACCGACAGAGATTGTCGCATATGTTAACCCGCAACAGCTTGCCAAGGTTAAAGAATCAATGGTGGTCCGGCTCGTTAAAAGTACCGCCCCTGCACAGATTGCAAGCTCTCAGGTTACTCGTCTCGGCCCTGCTATGGAACTGATGCCGCAAAAATTATGGACGAATCCGAATATCGCTCAATGGGGCCGGCCCATATTAATAAAAATCCCGCCCGGTCTTAAATTGCTGCCGGGTGAAATAATAGGAATAAGAGGCCTGTAAACTTTCCGGGCAGCGCTTTATCCGCGCCAATAACTTGCAGGCTCTTTGCTTTTTATGATTTGTGGTGAAAAGAAACTAATCTGCCTGATTATATTCCTGCTTGCCGGGCCGGCTATCCTGACGGGATGCAGCCAGCCTGACTATAAAGGCAAGGCCGACGAGACTGTCTATAATATCATTGACCGAAAGTGGCAGGATGATTACGGCAGCAAGGCGAACTATAAAATCAGCGATGTCGAGCCTTCCGCAAACGACATAAATATCGAAAGAATTATACCTGCCTGCGGCGTGCTTACGCTGGCCCAGGCCGTGCAGATTGCAACTGCCCATAACCGTCAATACCAACTGGAAAAAGAGCTTCTTTATATCAGTGCCCTGGACCTGAGCCTGGCACGGCATGTGTTTGAAACCCAGTTTTTTGGTGTAGCAAGGGGTGAATATACCAAAGATGGGGATGTGGAGGCAGTGGGGACGCAGGGCAGTATCGGTTTTAATCAGCTGCTGAGTACCGGTGCGATAATCAGCACAAATGTTACTCTTGCCTGGATTGATATACTGACGGGGGATGTGCGCAGCGGTCTGACCAGCCTGATAAGTGCTACTGTAACGCAGCCTTTGCTCCGCGGCAGTGACAGCAAGATTGTAATGGAAAATCTCACCCAGGCAGAACGGGACACAATATACCAGATACGTTCATTCAACAGATTCCGCAAAACGTTCGTAGTTTCAGTTATCAGCCAATATTATTTTGTGCTGCAGCAGTATGATTTTCTGAAGAACGCCGAAAACAACAGCAACGTTCTTGTTGATATTTATAACAAGACCGAAAACCTGGCCGGTGCCGGCCGTCTGCCGCGCTACGAACTGGACAGGGTCCGCCAGGAAAAACTTGACGCAAAAGACATTTTTATCCAGGCAGAGAAAAACTATAAACAAGCGCTCGACGAATTTAAAATCAGCCTCGGCCTGCCGCCGGCAGGCGAATTCAAGCTGGACGAAAATGAGCTTACGGCTCTAAACGTACCTGTGATAAACAAATCTGATTTTTCAAATATTGAAAATGCCATAAAAGAAACAGCCCTGCCGGAAGAGAAACTCGAACTGCTCGAACTTATTGAGACTGACCAGGCTTCACAGGCGCAATATGCGTACGCTCAACATCCTTCTTATAATGCCAAACTTCAATTAAACAATACCCCCTTCGGATTTTCTGAGAGTGATGTCATCGAAACGGCTTTGACTTTGCGTCTGGACCTGGCTAATAAAAACGATGGTATCAATGATGCGGAGCGAAAAGTGGCAGTGGCCAAGGACAGCCTGCGTGCGGGATTAAATCTCACCGCAGGCGCTAATTACAGCTCTCTCGGCAGTTCCCACTCAATTACAGAACTCGGGCTGGAACTGGATTTGCCTCTGGATAGAACGGCTGAGGCAAATCAATACCGCAAAGCCCTGATAATTTTGAATCAGCGCCGGCGCGAATTCGAAGAAGCGACTGACATAGTAACATTGGAAGTGCGTCGTGCATACCGCGACCTGCTCGAAGCAGCCCAGCGGTATCGCGTCCAGTTGGAAAGCGTCGAACTGGCTCGAAAACGTCTCAACAATACCCGGCTGCTGATGCAATACGGCAGAGCCAACAGCCGGCGGGTACTCGATGCACAGGCGGATATTTTTGATGCCCAAAATGCCGCTACAGAGGCACTTATGAACTACGTTATTGCGGTTCTGAGCTTTTACCGCGATACCGGAGTGCTCCAGGTAAAACCCGATGGAATGTGGAAATATTAAAATGAAATAAAACTTTAAGTATTTTCCTGTTTATGCGAAAATGTCACCAAAGTCATATATAAAGTCATACATATCGTAAAAAGCTGGAAAAATATTCACCTGATAATTTAAGGAGTAAGGGCAATGAAAAAGTCACTAACAACGGCAAAAATAAAAAAGGTATTTTTCTCATTTTTGGTATGCGGCCTGTCGATTCTGATTGCAGCTATCGCTTTAGCGGCCGACTGCCCCACAGGCGATTTGAACGGGGATTGTAAAGTGAACCTGCTTGACCTTGGATATATGGCAGATAACTGGCTCCAAGCGGAACCTAACCTGCCGCTCCATACGGTCGTAATTAACGAATTGCTGGCCCATTCCCATGCCACAGCACCCGACTGGATAGAACTATACAATACTACCGGTGTAACACTTGACATCAGCGGCTGGTATCTCAGCGACAGTGATTCACCTTTGACGAAATACACGATTCCCAATGATACGACAATCCCCCCATACGGTTATATAGTTTTCTATGAGGATGATCACTTTGGAGTGAATCACGGCAATAATATACCATTTGCATTTAGCGAAAACGGCGAAACTGCATATTTATCTTATCCTGATATTACTTCTGACCCGAAGCACATATCTGATGACAGGAAATTTGGCGCTTCGCTAGATGGTGTTTCATTTGGCCGCTACACTACGAGCACAGGCGACGTCAAATTTGTGGCAATGGACTCGGACACGCAGGGCAGTGCCAACGCATATCCAAAAGTCGGACCGATTGTTATTACCGAGGTTATGTACGACCCTCCTGACGGCTCGGATGCCGAATACGTCGAACTGCATAATATTGAAAATTATTCAGTTGCCCTGGAGATATATGACCCCTGCGTCCCCGGATATGTCAGCTGGAAATTCACAGAAGGGCCGGAATTCGAGTTCCCGCCCGGCTCTTCGATACCCGCCAATGGCTATTTAATAGTGGCAAGGGACCCTGCGGAATTTCTGATCAGCTATGGCCCTATGCCGCCGGATGTTAATGTCTACGGCCCGTTCGAGGATGGCACAAAACTCAGCAACGATGGTGAAAATGTGGAGATTTCAATGCCGGGCGAGCTGGAAGACCCCAACGATCCAGGCGGCCCGCATGTTGACGTCCGTGTTGACAACGTGCGTTACAGTGACGGCAGTCAGCACAAAGATTACCCGGGTCTTGACCCCTGGCCGAAGGGCCCCGATGACGCTGAAGGCGAGTCACTTAATCGAATTAACTCGAATCTTTACAGCGATGATGTGACCAACTGGCAGGCAGATGATGCAAACCCGGGCTCGTAAATTTCAAAAGGAGCAGGAAAAATGAAAAAACAGTTATTCGTATTAATAATGCTGGGGATGTTACTGCCGTTTTCAGCCGCCGTCTTTGCCGGCGAACCATTTATGCTGAAGGAGATATATCCCGGCTCGACGGGCTCGTCTCCTTACGGGCTGACGAATATAAACGGCACATTATTTTTCGTCGCTAACGATGGCACATACAGCTACGAAATATGGAAAAGCGACCGTACAGAAGCAGGGACCGTAATGGTCAAGGACATAGTTCCCGGCTCGGGGTCCTCAAGCCCTCAGTCCCTGATGGAAATGAACGGCACGTTATTTTTCACCGCCTACACCAGCGGCAGCGGCAACGAGCTATGGAAAAGTGACGGCACTGCCGCAGGTACGGTAATGGTAAAGGATATATACCCGGGCGTGATAGACTCATTTCCTCAGTATATGATGGAGATGAATGGCATATTATTTTTCCAGGCCAACGATGGCCCAAATGGCGAGGAACTATGGAAAAGCGATGGCACCGAGGCAGGCACGGTTATGGTCAAGGATATAAATCCGGGCTCGTGGATGGGTTCAAGCCCTGTGTATATGACGAATATAAACGGCACATTATTTTTCCGGGCCAACGACGGCACTAACGGCGCCGAACTATGGAAAAGCGATGGCACCACTGCCGGCACGGTTATGGTCAAGGACATAAATCCGGGCTTGACAGGCTCATATCCGGGGGGGTTAACGGAGATGAACGGCATATTATTTTTCTACGCCGACAACGACGTAAACGGCCAGGAGTTATGGAAAAGCGATGGCACCGAGGCAGGCACCGTAATGGTAAAAGATATAAATCCGGGCGCGGCCGACTCATACGTTGCGCAAATGACGGATATGAACGGCACATTATTCTTCAGAGCTAACACCGTCACATACGGGGCCGAACTATGGAAAAGCGACGGCACCGAGGCCGGCACATTAATGGTAAAGGATATAAATCCGGGCTCGACAGGTTCAAGCCCTACTGAACTAACAAAAGTTAACAGCACATTATTTTTCTACGCTAACGACGGTACAAACGGCGCCGAACTATGGAAAATTGATAATGCTCCGACAGGCACTGTAATGATGGTAAAGGATATAAACCCGGGCCCGGGGAATTCAAACCCTCATCAGATGACGTATATAAACGGCACGATATTTTTCGAAGCCAGGACCGATGCCAACGGCTATGAGTTATGGAAAAGCGATGGCACCGAGGCAGGCACGGTAGAGGTCAAGGATATAAACCCGGGCTCATCAGACTCAAATCCCTCATATCTGACAAATATAGATAATCTGCTTTTGTTCTCAGCCAAAAACGGCGGAAGCAACACTGAGTTATGGATGTACATACCAAACGATGGATGCGAAGATAGTATGCAGGTTATCTTGGACCTGACTTACTATGGCGCCAGCTGTGGCGCGGAAGGAAACAATATCACAAGCTGCGCTTATAACGACTTTAGGGATGTCTGGTACCATTTTCAGCCGCAGGCGGCAGGAGAATATACAATCACCGCTGCCAGCGATGAATTTGACACGACGCTTGCACTCTTTGGCGCTTGCGGGGGCGACGAGCTTGCCTGCAATGACGATTATAATGGCAGCACTGATTCTCAGGTAAGCTACGATATGATAAAGAGCAAACTTTATTATATCCGTCTGGCGGGCTTTGATGGTCAGATGGGCAATTACGCCCTTGCCGTTTCAGCAGGCGCCTGTACGGAATGGCTGTTGAGTGACCTTAACGAAGACTGCATAGTAAATATGGCAGACCTTGCCTTGATGGCATCCCAATGGCTGGATTGCAGAAGGACTCCTGCCGAGCTGTGCCAGTAATAAAAGTCGATTAACGCTGTTATCTCGATGCGGCTTGCTATCTTGTCCGCCGCAGGCGTTTTACTCAGGCTGGGTAATCAATACATAGGAAGATTGAAATCATCGACAATCTGGTACAATGCATTTTCGCTTACAGATTCAGCTCTTACAATCTTGTCTTGGGAATTAACAAACAGATACAAACCTGCAAGGGCATAATGCTCGAACTTGACTTCTTTCCCGCTTTGGTTGATACGCCTGTACCCTTTTGCCGACCAGTAATTTTTGACGTTTGTGAATTTATCATAATCAATCGGAATTATTCCATCAGGCACAGAACCACCTCCCAAAGAGACGACTCTCCATTCTTTTTTATATAGTTCTTCTTTAAAGTCCATATCTCTATACCTCTTTATGCCTTCGTTGCTGCGGCCTATTTTCCAGTATTGTTATCTTTTTGTCAATCCTGCACCAAAATTAAGATTCCTGAATCGGTGCGGGGTTAAATCCTCTTTCCCCGCCTCTGCGCCTCTGACGGTACATTCCAAGACTAACGACTAACAACCAAAGACTAATAACTAATTTGTTAATTTGCGCAAACTTTAACGACTTTAACGAATATTTGTCCTTTTTAAACCACTGATTCGCCTTCGCCAAAGGCTTCGGACGGACAAGTTTCGCAGATTTCACTGATTTTTTTAGACACGGATTTACACCGGGAATGATAATGCTATCGTTCATAACCCGAATATCGAAACAGAATTCGAAAACCTCATCTACTTCGTAAATACCAAAACCGCCCCGGCTGAATAGACAATAAAGTCCTGAACTCCGATAACATACGGACCTATTACGCAGGGACAAATAAACGTATAAAAATATCGGCAAAACAAGTGTTTCTAACACAAGGACTTAAATAATACCTGCCATACAAAAATCAAATGGATTTGCTATTTTAGCTTGATTTGCCTCGTAAATTGACGTATAACATATTATATAAAGCGATTTGCGGACTGTGTAGTCCGCAGCGGATAATCGCCAGTGCAGGGCTAAACGCCCCAAGTGATTAAAAGTTACAAAAGCACTGAGAGCAGGCTGAATCGGCGATAGAGAAAGTTCTCAAGTCGAAGCGGCTGGGCAAATCAGTGAATAAAAAAGAAATTGTGTTTTCAGAAATTATGGTTTGTAAAAAAACGAAAATTAGCTTTCAGCGATTTTTAGACAAAAAACCACCATTGAGGGTTCTTAAAAAAATCGATTGACAGACAGTCTGAAGCCCTAATTTTCTGAAAAGGATTTCAATTTTTGTCATTTCTTTTGTAACATCTGGTGCCCTGCCTGGGACCTGAGCTTGTCGAAGGCCTGCGTTATCCGTCTTTTCCAAATTTGGATTTTGAATCAGGACAACGTAGAAGGAAAGGCATAAAAGATGTTTACGTTAGCAGAGTTTTCCGGCCAGGCAACTATTGCTATAGCGGTAATTACAGGGGCCGCAGCGGGGATGGTATTTGCATTTTTGGCCGGCAAGATTTTAGGGATTATAAAACAGAGCAGTCTTAACAAGAGACTTGCCCTGCAAATGGAACAGGCTAAAAGGGACGCAGAAGAAATCATCAAAGCCGCCCGCATCGAGGTAACGGCAGAGACCTTAAAGAAAAAAGAGGAATTCACCACTGAAATCAACCAGGTAAAGGTGGAACTGCGGGAAGCAGAAAGAAGATTAAGCAAACATGAAGACGCCATTGATAAGCAGAATGACCTGCTGAGCCAGCGTGAAAAAACGCTTGGGCAGACCGAGCAAAACCTCAAGAACCGCACCCATCAGCTTGATGTGAGGGAAAAGGAAATCGGTCATATAATCGCTCAGCAGAAAAACCAGCTTCTCAAAATCACCGCGATGAACGCCGAAGACGCAAAACAACTGCTGCTGAAAAAACTTGAGGGCGAATGCGAACACGAAATGAACCTGGTCATTCAGCGGAAACTGGAGGAAACACAGGAAATTTCCGAAGAAAAGAGCAGGGAAATTATAAGCTCAGCCATCCAGAGATACGCCGCCGAGCAGACCTGCGAAGTAACCGTTTCTACAATCGACATCCCCAGCGACGATATGAAAGGCAGAATCATCGGAAGGGAAGGCAGAAACATACGCTCTTTCGAAAAAGCGACAGGCGTCGATGTCATCGTTGACGACACGCCCGGCGTTATCGTCGTCAGCAGTTTCAACCCCATAAGAAGAGAAGTCGCACGACAATCAATGGAAAGACTCATACAGGACGGCAGAATACACCCGAGCAGAATCGAAGA
This sequence comes from uncultured Planctomycetaceae bacterium, assembly GCA_964619675.1. Taxonomy (GTDB): domain Bacteria; phylum Planctomycetota; class Phycisphaerae; order Sedimentisphaerales; family UBA12454; genus JAPLMW01. Next base: position 74,239 of record CAZUEO010000007.1, read on the forward strand.
ACTCGTTGCACAGACCAAAAAAGACGTTGTTCAGAAAGTCCAGCAGCTTGGAAAGGAAGCCGCGGTCGAAGCAGATGTGCGAGGCCTCAACAATAAAATTCTTATGGAGATAGGAACGCTGAACTTCAGGACAAGCTACGGGCAGAACGTGCTGCGGCACAGCATCGAGGTGGCATTTCTCGCACAGGTAATGGCAGACGAGCTCGGTCTTGACGGCACGCTTGCCAGAAGAGCAGGCTTTCTGCACGATATCGGCAAGGCTATGGACCACGAAGTTGAAGGCGGACACCCGGCTATAGGCGCCAATTTTCTCAAGAGATACAACGAATCGCCGGTAGTGCTTAACGCCGTAGCAAGCCATCACGGCGACATCCCGGCAGATAATCCATATACGCCGCTTGTCGCAGCGGCAGATGCCATAAGCGCATCAAGACCGGGAGCAAGAAGAGAAACACTCGAAAGATATATCAAAAGACTCGAAAAACTCGAAGAAATCGCAAAACAGTTCAAAGGCGTCGAAAACTGCTACGCAATCCAGGCAGGCAGGGAAATCAGGGTTATCGTTGACGCACAGAACATTGACGACGACAATGCCACGAAAATAGCCCGCGATATCGCCAACAAAATCGAAGAAGAACTGACCTATCCAGGCGAAATAAAAGTTACTCTGCTGCGAGAGCTCCGCTGTATCGAATACGCCAGATAAACGGATTGAATATTGAAGATCCCCGCCTTCGCGGGGACAAGTTTAAGATTGAAGAATTCAGAATGAAACTGAACATACTGTGTATAGGCGATGTCGTTGGAAGGCCGGGTAAAAGAATCCTGGCTGACAACCTCGGCACAATCGTAAACCAGCAGCAGATAGACTGCGTTATCGTAAATGCTGAAAACGCTGCGGGAGGCTCAGGACTTACCCGCCGGATTTACGAAAAGCTTTTAAAATACGGCGTTGATCTCATTACGTTAGGCGACCACGCCTTTAAAAAGAAAGATATAATTACAGTTCTCGAAGATAGCGACAACATCGCAAGGCCGGCGAATCTGTCGGCTCACGCTGCAGGCAAAAGTTTTGCGCTGTGCAAAATCAAAAAAGGACCGATTGTCGCTGCTGTGCCGCTCATCGGCAGAATTTTTATGAAGCCGGCAGACAGCCCTTACGACTGCATCGATGCACTTTTGCCGAAACTTGAAAACCAGGCGGACATCATTTTTGTCGATATGCACGCCGAGGCGACGAGCGAAAAAATCTCTATGGGCTACTACCTTGACGGCAGAGTTGCCTGTGTCTTCGGCACGCACACGCACGTCGTTACGGCAGATGAAAAAATCCTGCCGAAAGGCACCGCGTATATAACCGATATAGGAATGACAGGCGCTCATCATTCGGTTTTGGGGAGAAAAATCGAACCCGTCCTGAAAAACTTCAGAACGCAAATGCCCTGCCCGTTTGAAATAGCAACCGAAGATGCGCGACTCAACGGCATTGTCGTAACGGTTGACAGCAATACGAAAAAAGCCGAAAAAATCAGCAGAATCGAGTTCAAAGACCAAAAAAGCGAGTCAATCAGCTACGACAGCGACGACGGCAAACCAGACCACAACAACGGCTTTGAATAAAATAACGAAAAACAGAGCATAAAAAGCCCTCGGCAGTAAAACCGGTGTTTTTTTATTAAACCAAAATTCAGGGCATAGCTTCTCCTTTTTTACACCACTGTTAAAATGGGTAAAGCCTGTCTTGTCAAAGCCCTATAATAAATGTAATTTTATATCAATAATCGATTTTTAACTTGACATATCTCCACAATATGCATACGATTCACAAATACAATAATTGGGATACTGTTGTAATAGTTTCCCGCAAATAATGTGTGTTCTTTTCACATTTTCGAAGAGAAGTCAATAAGTACACTGTGTCAAATTAGGAGGACAAAAAATGAAGCTACTAACCTTAAAATCTTATTTTCTGCTTTGTTTCTCTGCGCTGATTGTCTTAGCTGCTTTTGGTCAGACAACACAAGCTGTAACACAAGGTTGGGTCGCCCGATATGATGGCGGCGGAGGCGGTGATTACGCTAAAGATATAGCTGTGGACAGCGTAGGAAACGTTATCGTCACAGGCTATGCCGGTGTAGGAGATTCCAAGTATGTTACCGTCAAATATGACTCTTTAGGTAATCAACTGTGGGTAGCCTCTTACAACGGTCCGGTTGTTAATGGAAATGACGGAGCTATGGCAATAGCCGTGGATAACGCTGATTATGTTTATGTTACCGGTTTTAGCCCGGGACCAGGAACTAACACAGATATTGCTACGGTAAAGTACAATCCCGTCGGTACACAGCAGTGGGCCACAAGATATTCGACTCAAGGTAACGACCAGGGATGGGACCTTGTTGTTGACAGCTCGGGCAATGTTTATGTTACCGGTATGAGTAACGGCAGCGACTGCATAACCATAAAGTACAATTCTGCCGGCGTACAGCAATGGGCAATGCCTTATGTTAATACCGGATATGCAGGCATAGCAATAGCTCTCAATGTTACGGGAAGTTATGTGTATGTAGCAAGTGCCACCCCTACATCGCCTGTAAGCGGTTTGGACTGTCTGACAATCCAGTACAATTCTGCCGGTGTACAGCAATGGGCTAAAACATACGGTGGTCCCGGCCCTGCGGCAGCAAATGCCGATGTTCTCGAAGATATTGCCGTTGATGGTTCAGGCAACGTTTGTGTTACCGGAGAAAGTGACAGCGCCGTTCTTGGCAACAAGGATTGTGTAACAATAAAGTACGACAGCGGCGGAAACCAGATGTGGGTTAACAGATACGACAGCGGCATGCCTGACAGAGGCGAGGCGCTAATACTTGATAGTACGGCCAATGTATATGTTACAGGCGCCACAAGCGGCGCCGGAATGGGAGCTGATTATCTGACAATTATGTATAACAATGCAGGTGTTCAGCAATGGGCTTCAACTTATGACGGCGCCGGTCTGGATGATTATTCCCACGATATAGATATGGATAATGCCGGAAATATTTATATCACCGGAGAAAGCAGACGGGCTCCTGGAAATGATTATGTAACAGTTATGTATGATTCCAGCGGAACAGAAGTATGGTCAATAAATTATGACGCCGCAGGAGTCTGGGATAACGGCCAGGCTATCGCTGTATATGATAAGGATAATATATACGTAACGGGAGACAGCTCAGATGCTGTGGACCGTGATTACGCTACGGTAAAATATTTACAGGGTGGTCCAGGAAGAGTAGTTAAGTGGGAACAACTGCCTGACCTGAGCATTTTTGGCATTGACATCCACGCGATACAGCCTTTCATTCTCGCTGATGATTTCAATTGCACAACTACCGGCCCAATTACTGAAATTACAATCTGGGGTTCATGGAGAGACGATGTCCTGCCGCTGAACGGGCCAAATGATGTTAGGTTTACGCTAAGTATTCATAAGGATATTCCTGATCCTGACCCATGTAATCCGGAAGACTACAGCATGCCGGGAGGGGTTGAATGGATCTATAATGTTGAGGCGGGCACCTATGAGGTCATAATCGAAGCAGATGAGATTGAAGAAGGTTGGTGGCGTCCGGACGACCCACAGGGCTATATGTTCCCCGCCGATACAATTTGCTGGAAATATACGTTCGAAATCGACCCGAATGCAGCTTTCGTCCAACAGGGTGAACCAAATGCTCCTATTGTTTACTGGCTCGATGTGCAGGCACATCCGAACGGCGCATTCTTCGGCTGGAAAACTTCACTCGAACACTGGAATGATGACGCTGTCTGGGCCATTGGAATAGAACCCAATATGGGACCATGGCAAGAATTAAGATATCCGATGGGACACGAGAGGTATGGGCAATCAATCGACCTTGCATTCAGGATAGTAACTGATGAAGAAGAAGAGCCGAATGAGCCGGAGCCTAAATGGCTGCAAAGACCCGACTTGAGCGATAACGGCCTCGACGTAATGGCAACAGAGCCTCTGATACTCGCTGATGACTTCAAATGCGACAAATCGACCCTGATTACAGATATCACAATCTGGGGTTCATGGAAATACGATGAGCTGCCGCGGGGCGGACCGAATGACGTGTGGTTTACACTGAGTATCCATTCAGATATTCCAGACCCTGACCCGCAGAATCCGGAAAACTACAGTATGCCCGGCGAAGTTCTGTGGCTCAGGGACCTTATGCCAAGTGAGGTTTCCATCGAAGCACAAGACATAGACGAAGGCTGGTATAACCCGGAAACTCAGGAGTATATCTTCCCAGGCGACCATATCTGCTGGAAATATGTCTTCCGTATCCCGCAAAGTGCGGCTTTCTGCCAGGAGGGCAAGCCGGACGAGCCGATTGTTTACTGGCTCGATGTGCAGGCACATCCGAACGACACTACCGGTAATGCACAATTCGGCTGGAAAACCTCAATCGACCACTGGAATGATGACGCCGTATGGGGCATGGGACTGGAACCATATCCCGGCCCATGGCAAGAGTTAAGGTATCCGCCAATGCATCCATATTATCCAAACTCGATTGACCTTGCCTTCGCTATTGACGGCAATATACCGTGCACCGAACCCAATGACCCAAACCTTAAATACCTGCAGCGGCCAGACCTAACTGAAACCGGCATAGATATCCGCTTCGACAACGCTGACGGCATACAACGCACGCTGGCTGATGATTTCCCATGCACTTCCCAGGGAAGAATCACAGACGTACATCTGTGGTGCTCATGGCTGGAGGATATCAAAGGTGAAGTCGAGATAATTCATCTGAGCATCCATGACGATATTCCGGCATCGCAAAGTCCTACCGGATATAGTATTCCGGGTACTCTGTTGTGGGAGAAAGATTTTACACCTGCTGAATTCAATGAAACTTTGGAGTATACTCTGCCGGCGGGACAATATGAATGGTGGTGGGACCCATATATACCTGTAGTAAATCCTATGGGAGATAGACAGATATGGCGATATGACATTTATATCCATTGGGATGACGCATTTGAGCAGGAAGGTGAGCCTAATGATCCGAAAGTGTATTGGCTCGATGCGTGGGTAGTGCTTAGTCCCAACTCGCCGCTGGAAGCCGAGATGGGCTGGAAGACTTCCAGAGACCACTGGAACGATGCTGCTGTTTACGACTTAGGCGGCGGTAATTGGATAAATCTCCTGCATCCCATTGGCCATCCTTACGAACAAACCAACATCGACATGGCCTTTGCGATTACAACTCAGCCGGAATGCATGAAAATCACCGCTTCCGGATATCCCCCAGGAGCAATTGCTGGACAAGGATATGTTAATTGGGTAGCTGGAGGCAAACCCGGCTGCTGGTGTTATGAATTCCAGCATTTGGGTGACGTTGATGGTAAAGAGCAGGGCACGGGTCCTTTCGCTAAGCGTATCGCTAGTGTTGATCTTAATTTGTTCGCACCTGCTTATGGTAAAAAGAGGTCTCAGCTTGTAGGCGGTGAGATTTGTGCTGATCTTGACCATCTGGATCAGGGTGCCGGCGCTTTCGCCAAGGCAGTTGGTAGTGTTGATCTGGGTATATTGGCTACCAACTATGGTAAGAAAACGAGCCAGTTGGATTCAAGCCCATATGCTGCTGATTACAATTACTGGATAATACCGCAATAAGACGAAGGATTGCGTTTTCAAAGCCGCCGGTTAAAAGACTGGCGGCTTTTTTTATGAATTAGCCAGATCAAGCAAAGAAACAGCCTAATGCTACTAACAAATCGACTAAATCCGCACGATTTGTGATTATTCTTCGATACCCCAGAGCCAGTGCCCAGCCAAAATCGCAAAGTCCTCAAAATTCACCCTACAGTCACCATTTATATCACCGGCCATAATTGTCTGACAAACCGCTCCGCCAAAATATGATTTGCTGGCTTCTTGAGTACCGCCATAGGCGCCCATATTAATTCGTCCGCCATTAGGAAATACTTCATAACCAATAGGGCTGGCTGAATCGCCGGCATCGATACATGGACTAGTTACCGCATCGATTTCCCAGCTTTCACTGGCTGGATTCCACCGGCCGGCCTGAGATTTCAAATGAAAATCACCATTACACGGGTCAGCAAAACAAGGGTCGGTATCAATATTGCCTACCCCGGTCCAGCCTCCCTCAACGCAACAGTAATTGACTGTCCCCGAATTCATATAAATTTGAACAGGACTGTTACCCCAAACAATACTATTAGTCACAAGACCACTCCCAAAATCGCTAATACCCCCCATATCATACATTACTGCTGAATTACCCACAATGGTACAGTTCTTAATATTCATATCTGCCCCAACAATACCGCCGTAATCTCTTTCGGCGGTATTTCCCGCTATAATACAATTTATAAGATTTTTGACTCCCCATGTACCGCCGCCCACACCATCATTCGTACTAACAGCGTACGCTACATTATTGGTAATAATGCAGTCACGGACTATGGGATTACTGCTTGAAAGAGCATGAACGCATATGCCGCCGCCACGAGTAGCAGTATTGCCTCTGATGATGCAATGCGTGATTGTTGGGCTGCCATTGTCACAAAGGATAGCTCCACCCATTATAAAGATATGGCCAATACCAATTGCACGGTATTTCCCCGAACCGTTTGTTATGGTCAGTCCGCTGATAACCGAATTTGGCCCCTCATCATCCGTAAGATCGAACCCGCAATATTGACCGGATTCTCCGTTACAGTCGATAACCGTCGCAGCAACTACGCATGGGTCGTTTGGGTTTGTACTGCGGACGGTAATAGCTTTGCCGTTAAAGTCCAGGTCGCGATTGCCATCGCCTTTATAAATTCCAGGCATAATTACTACTTCATCGCCCTCGTTAGCATCATTCATTGCGGCCTGTATCGTTGTGTATTCCCCAGGTACATTGCGAATAGCCGCAAAAATGGGTCTCACACAAATCACCAGAACAGCTATACCCATTAATCCCAAATTCGCTCTTACTGCCATCGCTCTTCTCCTTATTTAAAACTGACCCTGCAGTTAGAATTATACCATATCATGAGGGTTTTTATCAATAATTTTCGAGGGACTATTTTCAAAGCCGTTGGTTAAAAGACCGGCGGCTTTTTTTATGGAACAATCTGCAAAACAGCTTTATAATCACTTCTATGAAAAACAGCTTATTTGAACAGCCAAAAGAAACAAGCCTGCCAAAGGCTAAAATCTATACCGTCAGCCAGATTACATCGCTTATAAAAACAAGCCTTGAAAATTCACTGCCCGGCCGGCTCACAATCACAGGCGAAATCAGCGGCTTTAAGAGACATTCGAGCGGACACTGCTACTTCGACTTAAAAGATGAAAATTCAATCCTGCCGGTCGTGATGTGGCGCAGCGACTTTAGCAAACTAAAATTCAAGCCTGAAAACGGCCTTGCAGTTATCGCCAAAGGCCATATCGACGTTTATCCGCCAGCGGGAAAATACCAGTTTTACGCTGACTCGATGCAGCCTGTAGGGATGGGGTCGCTGCAGCTTGCATTTGAACAAATGAAAAAAAGACTCGCTGCCGAGGGCCTTTTTGATGACAGGCACAAGAAACCGCTGCCGAAATACCCGTTTAGAATCGGCATACTGACCAGTAAATCCGGTGCGGCATTGCACGATATTGTTGACAGTATTCGAAACCTCTGGCCTGTAGGCAAACTATTCTTTTATGATGTGCCTGTGCAGGGCGAGGGCGCCGCTGAGAAAATCGCAGCAGCTATAAAAGACGTCAACAGAAGAAATGCCGTATTAAAACTTGATGTCATAATCGTCGGCAGAGGCGGCGGGTCAATAGAAGACCTTTGGGCGTTTAATGAAGAGATTGTCGCAAGGGCTATTTTTGCCTCTGGGATTCCCGTTATAAGCGCGGTCGGCCATGAGGTTGATTTTACAATCGCCGATTTTGTCGCCGATGCGCGCGCATCAACGCCGACAAAGGCAGGCGTAATAGCAGCGCCGGACATCAAAGAAGTTTTGCAGCAGATAGATTCCGCCGGCAAAAGGATTCGACAAAATACAGAGTCTATTCTCAAATTGTGCGGACAAAAACTTAAAACGATTCTCGCGGCAGCGGTATTCCGCAGCCCGCTTGTAATAATTCAAAACAGGCAGCAGATGCTCGATGAGCTTGAGGGCGGCCTTGCCGAGTCGGCACAATCAATCGTTCTTAATATCCGCAAGTTACTGCAATCATACTTTGAGAAAATTCTGAAAATTGAGCCTCACCGAATCATCGCCGACAGAAAAATCTCATTAAACAACGCCTGCGGCGCAATTGCTGAAAAGATAAACCGAATTTTTACAAACTCAAAAATGCGGCTTGAAACACAGATGGTGAAACTGTCGGCCTGCAATCCCAAAAGTGTTCTCAACCGAGGCTACAGCATTACAAAAAATGCCGGCACCGGAAAAGTTGTTAAAGTGCCGGCAGATGTCAATGTCGGTGATTTGCTGATTACCGAGCTGGCAAAAGAAAATGCGATTGAAAGCAGGGTCATAAAAAGGTAAAATAGCTGTTTTAAGGAACGGCTGGATGACAGGAAAAAGCTTAAAGAGTATTTTTACGCTGTTTGTCTGTCTTGTCCTGTCGGAAGGTACGGTCAGTCAGGTAATTGCCGGCTCGCCTCGCGGCGAAGCGGCGGGCTGGGAGCAGGTCCCCAAAATTTTGAGCAGGATTAAAACCCCGACGTTCACGGACAGGGATTTCAATATCACCGATTATGGCGCGGCTGGCGATGGAAAAACAGACTGCAGCGAAGCCTTCAGGCAGGCGATATCAGCCGCTAATAAGGCCGGCGGCGGACGAGTAGTCGTTCCGGCAGGCTCTTTTCTGACAGGCGCGATTCATCTCAAAAGCAACGTCAACCTGTACGTTCCCCAGGGCGCTGTTATAAAATTTTCAGCCGACCCAAATTCGTATCTGCCGGCAGTTTATACCCGCTGGGAAGGCGTCGAGTGTATAAATTACTCGCCTTTTATTTATGCCTATAAACAAAAAAACATCGCTATAACAGGCAAAGGAATCCTCGACGGACAGGGAGAAAACTGGTGGAAGTGGAAAAGAACTTATGAAGACCGCCAGTCACTGTTTAAACATGGCCAGGACTGCACACCAGTCAAAAAGAGACAATACGGCGGCAAAACATTAAGACCAAATATGATTGAACCATACAAATGCGAAAACATTCTTATAGAAGGCGTAACAATCAGGAACGGCCCTTTCTGGCATATTCATCCGGTACTCTCGCAGAATATTACCATTAAGAATGTAAAGGTTGAAGGTCGGGGACCCAATAATGACGGCTGCAATCCTGAATCGTGCAAAGATGTTCTTATCGAAGGCTGCTATTTTAACACGGGCGATGACTGTATCGCGATAAAATCGGGCAGAAACAACGATGGCAGACGAGTAAACAAGCCATCTGAAAACATTGTCATCCGGGATTGCCTTATGAAAGCCGGGCATGGCGGAGTAGTCATCGGCAGCGAAATGAGCGGAAGCATCAGAAACGTTTTTGCTGAAAACTGCATAATGGACAGCCCGAACCTAAACCAGGCACTGCGAATCAAGACCAATTCACATCGCGGCGGCTTCGTGGAAAACGTCTATGCAAGAAATATCGCTGTTGGGCAGGTAAGCGAGGCGGTATTAAAAGTCAACTTCCATTACGAAGAAGGCGACACAGGCAAATTTACGCCGAAAGTTCGAAACATCAATATGGAAAACATTATCTGCAAAAAAAGCAAATACGCACTGTTCCTTAAAGGCTATGAGCGTTCGCCGATAGCCGATGTCCGCCTGAAAAATTGCACCTTTGATAACGTCGAAAGTGCCGATATAATTGATAACGTAAGAAATCTGGTTCTGGAAAATGTGAAAATAAACGGGTCTGTAAAAAAATGATTCGTCAGGCAGGAGTTTATTTATGGCTGAAAAGAAAGAAAATAACGATATAAGCAAATTGTCGTTCGAGCAGGCAATAAAGAAACTAACCGATATAGTTTCCAAAATTGAAGAAGGTCAAATCTCGCTTGAACAGAGCCTGACCCAGTACGAGCAGGGAATGGAGCTTATAAAACACTGCCGGGGCATCCTGCAAAAAGCCGAAAAGAAAATCGAAGAAATATCGAAGGAAAAAGAGAAATAACGTCAAACGGTTGCGGTTACGCGACTCGTTACGGTTACGTTAAACGTAAAACGATAGACGAAACGAGCGTCGCAACCGATTAACGAAATACGGATTTTAATTATGCGAGCGTGGCGGAACTGGCATACGCGCAAGGCTTAGGACCTTGTGTCCGAAAGGACGTGGAGGTTCGACTCCTCTCGCTCGCATTTTTAGCGGTATTATTTGGAGGTTTTTCTGGCCGCCCGGCGACGGTCTTCTTCTTTCAGGAAACGCTTGCGAATTCGAATTGAATTGGGACAAACCTCGACAAGCTCATCGGCCTGGATGTATTCCATCGCCAGTTCAAGGCTCATTTTTCTCGCCGGTCTGACCTGTGCCGCATCATCCTTGCTCGCCGCACGAATGTTAGTAAGCTGTTTGGGTTTTGCCGCATTCACAGGGATATCATTATCCTTGCAGTGTTCGCCGACCACCTGGCCTTCATATACCGTTTCGCCCGGCTCAACAAAAAAAATACCCCTGTCGTATAAGGCATCAAGCGCGTAAGCTGTAACCGCACCCGTAGTAGTAGCAATCATAACGCCTGACTTTCGCTGAGGAATCGAGCCCCGCATCGGCTCGTATCTTTCAAACGAATGATGCATAATAGCCTTACCGCCGGTAGCGTTCATCATCCTTGCTTGCAGGCCGAACAGACCGCGGGATGGTATGAGAAATTCCATATGAACAAAATCGCTCGCCCCGCTTTTAGCGTCCATTTTAACAACTTCGCTGCGCCGTTCGCCAAGGAGACTCATCACCGAACTCTGGCAATCAAAGGGGCAATCTATCGCAAGCAGTTCTATCGGCTCATGATGTATGTCGTCAACTATTTTCAAAATTACTTCCGGTTTGCCGACACAAATCTCGTATTCTTCGCGCCGCATGTTCTCAAGCAGTATTCCAAGATGCATCAGGCCTCTGCCTGAAACAATAAATTCCTCAGGCGTCTGGCCCGGCTCTACTCTCAATGCAACATTATGCTGAAGCTCCTTTTCAAGTCTTTCGCCAATTTGTCTGCCGGTAACATATTTGCCGTCCCTGCCTGCGAATGGCCCATCGTTGACCCTGAACGTCATCGACATCGTCGGCTCATCGACAGCGATAACGGCAAGTTTCGAAGGATTGTCCGCACAGGCGATAGTATTGGCTATATCGACAGGGTCAAGGCCCGATACCGCACATATATCGCCTGCCAAAACAGTCTGAACCTGCTTTCGGCCCAGGCCGTCAAATAAATGAACCTGCATAACTTTCTGCAGGGTATGCACATTATAAGCGTCAATTACCGTAACTTTTTGGCCTTCGCTTATCCGGCCGGCAAAGACCCTGCCTATCGCAATTTTCCCCACGTAATCTGAGTATTCAAGACTTGTTACGAGCATTTGCAGCGGAGCGTCAGGGGCGGCCTTTGGCGGAGGAACTTTACTTATAATAGTTTCAAATACTATCTGCATGTTATTAGTTTTCTTTTCAGGGTCCCTCGTCGCCCAGCCCTGCCTTGCGGATGCGTAAATAACGGGAAAATCGAGAGAATTATCGTCGGCGCCGAGCTGAACAAGCAAATCGAATATCTCGTTGACAACTTCGTGAGGTCTGCTGTTTTCGCGGTCTATCTTGTTGACAACAACTATGGGTTTTAACTTATTTTCAAGAGCCTTGGCTAAAACAAATCTCGTCTGCGGCATAGGCCCTTCGAAGGCATCTACTAAAAGCAGAACACCGTCGGCCATTTTCAAAACACGTTCAACTTCGCCGCCAAAATCAGCATGGCCGGGTGTGTCGATTATATTGATTT
>CAZUEO010000008.1:0-24058 GCA_964619675.1 uncultured Planctomycetaceae bacterium
ACAGGCAGCTGAAAACGACATTGTTATTTTTGCAGACGCCTCGACAAACGGCGCTGAGCCTTTCAGCTTTGAGAGAATCAAAGCTAAAGAGTCGGCAAGTTTCTCAAGCCACAGCGTTGAACCTGCCGCTATCCTGGCCCTTGCTGAAAAACTATTCGGCTCAAAGGCCAAAGGCTTTATCCTCGGCATTCGCGGCTATGAATTCGATGAATTCGGCGCAGGCCTGACCCAAAAAGCAAAGGTCAATCTGCAAAAGGCCGTCGATTTTATCGAAGACTTGCTGAAAACAAAAAACCTTGATAAGATATCTGAAACTACTGCCTGTTTTTGAAGGAGATTACCCATGCAGGACGGCAAATATGTCATTTTGGCGATCGACGACGACCCTGATTTCCTTGATGCAATCCGTATGGTTCTTGAAGCCAGCAACTATAAAATGGTCCAGGCCAAAAGCGGCGAGGAAGGTCTTAACGTTTACAAAAAGATTAACCCTGACCTTATTCTTGTCGATTTGATGATGGAGGAGATTGATGCAGGAGCTGATTTCGTAAAGGAATTAAAGCTTCTCGGCAACAAAGCCCCTGCATATCTTTTGAGCGGCGCAGGCGATGAAATGACGGATAATATTGATTACGCCCAGTTCGGCTTTGCCGGCGTGTTACAAAAACCCATCGACAACAAACGCCTTCTAAGCATCATCAAGGCCAAACTGAAATAAAAAGAAAAAAGTGCCGGCAATCTCTACTATGGCAGCGTTTGCAGCAGCTCAAGGATTTCCTCTTTTTTCGGCAGTGCTTCCTGTCCGCCGAATTTAGTGCAGGCAAGCGCCCCTGCCGCAGAGGCAAATTTCACAGCCTTCCTGATTTCATCGCCAACAGCACAGCTTGCCGCCAGCGCACCATCGAAGGCATCGCCACAGGCAGTTCGGTCGACAAATTTCACTTCAAACGGCGATATATGCGCCGCCCCATTTTTATCAACCACCAAAGCGCCTCGTTTGCCGAGCTTGATAACAACGCACCCTACACCCCGTGCGATAAGGTCAGAACCTATGAGCTTTGCGGTATGGATATTATGGCTGCCGGCGGTAGCTATTTCTGCAGCTTCCGCAAAATTCGGCACGAGCATATCTGCGGTATAATAATCCAGCGGCAGTTTGGCGCTTTGCTTTTCAAACTGTTCCCCTGCAAGTGCAGGGTCAAGTATCACTTTTGTCTTGGCAAGCTTTGCTGCTCTTATCGCGCTGCTGACAAAATCGCTGGAAAGCCCTCCGTTTATCAGGCATAAATTTGCCGAAGACAAAAGTTTTTCAAACTTCTCTCCTTTTATATCGCTGCTTAGAAGCGCCCTGTTTGCTCCTTCGGAAACAACTGTCCGGTTTGCACCTGAACTACTGACGAATGAAACACTCACTCCCGTATTTTTTGCCTCTGCCCCGAAAACAAACTCGCTGCTGACGCCGAAGTCCGCAAGATTATTTTTTATCATTTGTCCGAAGATGTCTTTGCCGACCTTGCCGACAAGGTAAACCTCGCAGCCACACAGTGCCGCCTGTATCGCCTGATTTGACCCGGCCCCTGCCGGTATGTGTGAAAAGCTGCTGCCGGCCGCGACCTGGCCGGTCGCCGGAAAATCCACACAGCGTATAGCTATATCAACATACACGCCGCCGATTACCACTACTATCGGTTTGCCTCCCGCCATCGGCGCCTCAGAAAAAATCCATTTTTAAAATGTCCGTTTCGCAGCACTTAAAATACTACGCTGCAATGCCTTTTGCAACCTTTTCCGCCCGCTCAAAATTCAGCATTTTGTGCTGCCTGTCCACCACAGCCTTGGCGAAGGCGGAAAAATCCATAAATTATTTGACTTCAAGTACCTCTTTAGTTACACTAATCACACTTCAAAAGGGTGATTTTTCAATAATTCTGCTGTTATAAGTTTTTTTATGGACAGTGCTTATGGAAAAAGAAGAAAACTGCGGTTTGTTCGGTATTTTCGGCGACTCTGACGCAGCCGAAAAAACCTTTTTTGCTCTGCACAGTTTGCAGCATCGCGGCCAGGAGTCAGCGGGAATTGCAACAAGCAACAGCCAGTCGATTTTATGCCACACCGGAATGGGCCACGCTGCCAGGGTCTTTCGCGGCGGAACAGCCATACTTGACAAGCTCAAAAACCCAATTGCAATCGGCCATGTCCGCTACTCAACTTCCGGTTCAACCAGCCCGGTAAACGCCCAACCGTACCTGAGCGAATATTCCAGAGGTCAGATTGCTATCGCTCACAACGGCAATTTAATCAATGCCTCGCTGCTGCGCGACGAATATGAGGCTTACGGCCACATATTCAAATCGACCAGCGACACCGAAATGATTGTTCATCTGCTCGCAAAGCCTTCGCACGTCTCAAAGCCCGACCCGCTCGGCCACGTCCTCAATCATCTTCAGGGTGCGTATTCTCTGCTTTTCCTATTTGAAGACAGAATAGAAGCCGCTCGCGACCCTTACGGCATAAGGCCGCTGTGCATCGGCAAAACAAAAAATGGCGCCTTCTGTGTCGCAAGTGAAACCTGCGCATTTGACACAATTGAAGCCCAGTACATCCGTGAGGTTGAGCCCGGCGAAATCGTTACACTAAACGCCAACGGCCTTTCCAGCAGGAGATTCGTAAAGGTTGAAAACATCACGCCTGCCCACTGCATATTTGAGCACGTCTATTTTGCCAAGCAGAGCAGCATCATTTTCGGCGAAAACGTCCACGAATTCAGAAAAAGACTTGGCGCTCAGATTGCAAAAGAGCACCCGGTCAATGCCGATGTCGTAATTCCGGTTCCCGATTCCGGCACTTCCGCCGCAATCGGCTATTCCAGTCAGAGCGGCATACCCTTTGATATGGGCTTTATCAGAAGCCACTACGTCGGCAGAACATTTATTTCGCCAAAACAGGACTGGCGCGACCTTGCAGTAAAGCTCAAGCTTGCCGTCGTAAAGGAAGTGGTAAAGGACAAGCGTGTTGTCATAGTCGATGATTCAATTGTTCGCGGCACAACCACAAAAGGCAAAATCAAGGCTATCAGAAAAGCCGGCGCAAAGGAAATTCATATGCGGGTAAGCTGCCCGCCGATAAGGTTCCCCTGCTTCTACGGCGTCGATTTCCCGACAAAGGAGGAACTGCTCGCAAACGAAAAAGATATGCAGCAGATTAAGGATTTTCTCGAAGTTGACAGCATAGGCTACATTTCGCTTGAAGGCATGCTTTCCTGCACCTCGCTGCCTAAAAATCATTACTGTACCGCCTGCTGGACCGGAAATTACCCGATACCCGTCCAGACAATGGTGAACAAATTTACGATGGAACGTTATCAGATGCAGCTTTTCGAAGACCAGGCTCTCCAGTTATAATATGGCTGACCACATCACTTATGAGCAGTCAGGCGTAAACATTGACGCCAATGACGAGATGGTCGAGCGGATTTGGGCCTCGATTCAAAGCACCTTTGGCCCGCGTGTAATCGACCTGCCGGGTGGTTTTGCAGGCTTGTTTCGCCTTGATTACGACCAGAATTTATTCAAAAAAAATTACAAAAACCCCGTCCTCGTCGCTTGCACTGACGGCGTCGGCTCAAAGGTTCTGGTCGCGAGGGATATGAAAAAATTTGACACCCTCGGTTTTGACCTCGTCGCAATGAGCGTCAACGATATGCTCGTCCTCGGTGCAACGCCGCTGTTTTTCCTCGATTATCTTGCGGTAAACAAGCTCGAACCTGCGGGGGTTGCCGAGCTTGTCGAAAGCATTGCCGGCGCCTGCAAGGCTGCTGATTGCGCCCTTCTCGGCGGCGAAACCGCTGAAATGCCAGATATTTACAAAAAAGACGATTTCGATATGGCGGGCTTTGCCGTCGGCGTTGTTGAAAAAAACAGAATTATCAACGGCAAAAAAGTTGAGGCCGGCGATTGCGTCCTCGGTCTTGCTTCCAGCGGCCTGCACAGCAACGGCTTTTCGCTCGCAAGACATATCTGCTTTAAGAAGCTCGGCTTAAAGCCCGCCGATAAAATTGCCGAGCTTGATAATAAGGCTATCGGAGAGGTTTTGCTTGCCCCAACAAGGATTTACGTTCGTTCGGTTGTCAAATTGCTCGGTCATTACAAGGTAAAGCAAATCGTTCACGCAATGGCTCACATCACCGGCAGCGGCCTTGTCGGCAATATCCCGCGGGTCCTGCCCAAAAACTGCGATGCGGTTATCAGCCGCTCTGCCTGGCAAATCCCGCCTATTTTTGATTTCCTGCAGAAAAACGGCCCCGTCGAAGAAGCCGAGATGTTCCGCGTTTTTAATATGGGTATCGGTTTTATTTTAATAATTGCACGGGATTTTGTCGATTCTATAATAAGACAGCTTGCCCGCAGCGGCGAAACGGTTTATAATCTCGGTGCCGTTGCCCGCGGCAGCGGAAAAGTAATAATAAAATAGGCCTGGTCCTTTTTCGGCAGATTTTTATGCTCAAAAAAACTTCGCCGGTCGTTATGTTCATACTTGCTGTATTGATTTACGCTTCTTTTGCCGGCTGGCTCTTCTGGCCGCACCTTGACAAATTCATCGATCTCCAGAGAATCCTGCTTATACTTCCCGTCGTTGCCGCAGCAGGTGTTTTTGTCCTGGGCAGAAGATATGTTAATTCTTTTGTCGCCCGTTTCTTCGCAGGCGTAATTTACGGCTTCGGTCCTTTTGCCTGCAGCTTCCATTGTTATCATCCCTTTGCATTTTGTGTTTATGCGGCTCTGCCGTGGACCTTCCTCCCTGCCGTTTTCCTTTATAAACTGCCTAAAATCGGAGAAAAGACAGCAAACGTCCTTTCAGCGATTTTTTCTCTGCTGCCTTTCGTATTCGTAATTGCCGCTTACTTCTTCGCCGCAAAAAATTATCTCTACCCGATACCGGCGCAACTTGCCGTCTCGTCAAAAAACTTCGCAGCCCTTGTAAGCCCCATTTCGTTTTATGTCGATGTCTTTTCAGTCGGTTTTTATCATACCACACTTGGCGCGCTGGCGGTCGGCTTAGTCCTGTTTTTCAGAACCCGCAGGTCCTGGACAGCGGCCATTTTCGCATTGGCCGTTTTTCTTTCGCTCTATAAGCCGATTTTAAATGTTCCATCCGTTTTCTGGCTTTCTTTTGTGGTTCTGATTTGTTCACTGATTATCGCCGAAGGTTTTGAGGCGATAATACTTGCCGGAAAGGCCGATGCCAATTGGCTGCTTCTCGCTACAGCAGTTCTTACCTTCCAGGCCGCGCTGAACTCCGTATTTTTCAGGAATCCCGATATTATTGTCTCGCTCATCCTTTCCGCCATTTCCATCATAGCGGTTTTATTCGTATTCTTCATCGCTCGCGGCGGCCTTGCGGCGCATTATATGCGCATGCTGGCCTTATATTCCACCGCCCTTCTGGACGTCATTATCATTACGAGAAATACGATTGATATAATTTTTTAATGCGCGAGGAATAAATGACTCAGGACGAGCAGGTTCAGTATTTAGCCAATATCTATTATCTTGCCCGCGCAGATGAAAATTTTGAAGTTGAGGAAGATTACTTACTGCAGGAAATAGCCAAAGGCATCGGTGCAGGCTATCTCGAGACAAGAAAAGCCCTGGATTTATCAATTACAGATGATTTCAAAATCAAATTTCCCGCCCGTCTTTCCGAGCGGCTGCGTAATCTCGAGGATATGTTACTGGTTGCCTATTATGACAAAAAGCTGCATGAAATGGAGAAAAAAATCATCACTGCTTACGCAAAGCATATCGACATAACCAAACAGCAGTTCGAAACCATACAACGGGAAGTAAAGAACAGGTTGAAGGAAAAGACTAAATAAAATCTTTATTGCGGCTGCATCTGTTTTTTCTTCATTCGTTTTTAATGACAATTTCGTTGTAGCCGCATCTGCTGCCATTACACCGATAGTAAAGCAGTTTGCCCCCAAATAATTCCCTGATATCCTCAAGACAAATCATCCCGACAGGGTCGGTGTCGGACCCCTGATGGTCGTCCGCAAAGGCAATTATAAAAAGACCTCCTTTTTTGACGATTTTTTGCCATTGATGTGCGGTCTTATGAGGGTCCCGGCAGTGGTCGAATGAATTGGAATACAGCACATCAAAACTGCCTTCCCATTGCCCCGGCAGTTCATCGAAAGACCCGATGTAAACATCTTTTCTTTTCGCCATCGGGTTGATTTCTACTCCGAATACGCCTCCCTTTTGCAGTTTTATCAGGTTGGACCTGCCGCCGGACAAAAATAATCTATCAAAAACTGAATGGTATCCGGCAGTATGCCATTCTGTCAGACTCAGAAGTTCTGCAAGAACAGGATGATTCAAAGCCAGGCGGAACAGGTCAACCTCGCGTCCGTTCCTTGTCCCCATACATACAACTCTCCATAAGTTTTTTTTGTTTTCCTGAAGATTAAGATTTTTATGGATTATTGAGACGTATTTGATTATGTCCCGGATGGATACCTTGCAGAACTGGAATTTTTTTTGCGACCTCTCTATCTGGGTTTGAATATATTCCTGCCGCGACTGTTTTGTATCGTATATCTGCATAAATTCCCTGTATTACAGTTAAGCCGAAACGCCATAGTACAGCGTGTGTTATAATTAAATATAGACAAAATATCAATCAAAAAAGAAATTATTGACCGTCTTTACAAACGCCGTTTTATCAAATCCCTCGCAAACATTTATCCACAGCCCCGATAGCTTCGTCCGGTAAAGAAAATACGAAACAATCGCAAACTGTTCAATCGTTTCTGTGCTGTCGCAGATTTCCTGCCGATTGCCGTTTAATTTCGCCAGCGATTTCTCAATCGCCTCAGCAACTTTCTCGGTAGTCTCAATTACAAAATCGCCAAGGTCGATTATCTCGAAAAAATTCATCACAAAAAACGCAAAAGCTTGCCCTGAGCGAGGCCGAAGGGTTTGTTTCTTTCTCTTACTGCCCTGCGGCTTAATCCTGGCAGATTTATCTATATGAATAATTTTCAGTTTTTCTAAATCGCCTGTCCATTTGTAGGCTTGCTTTTTCAAAGTAGAGAGTTTCTCAATTTTTCTTTTAAGCTCGTCTGCCAACTCAAAATTCAATTCCTTCGCAGCAACCTGCATTTGCTGTTGTAATTGCTCGATTGTTTTTATTGGTTTTGCTCCAGCTTCAAATGCATTTTTTACTATAACCTGATAATCTTCGACACTTATTTTGCCGCTGCAGACTCCGCAACAGGCATCCATCTGCAAATATGGGCATCCTGCTGCCCGCTGTGGACTATCCACAAGGTCATTTCTTTTGCAAAGTTTAAAAGCGTCTTCAAGAGCGTTTAAAAAAACAACTGCTGCCTTTTGACGTGGAAAAGGCCCTAAAATCTTTTCTCCTTCGCCGAACGCCTGCCCTGAGCTTGTCGAACGGGTCGGCTTTCTTGTTACTGAAAAAAACGGAATTTTTTCATTCAAATTCATTTTGATAAATGCAGGCCAAACGATGGTTTCGTGGTCCTTATAATTTGAAGGAAAAATTTTCTTAACTGCCTGATGGTAGACAAGTGCCAAACGAAATTTACACGGGCAGATTGTGTAATAAATTTTTGCCGTAATGCTCTTTAAATTCGTCCGTTTGCTCTCTTTTTGCTCAGCGAGTTTATTTTTTACATTTCTTCTGATATTTGCCGTCGTCATCAGCAGTATCGGTGCATCCTGACTGTCTGCGAAAAGAACAAGACCGCCTTGCGTGGGAAGTTCGCAAAGTTTTTCTATTGTCAGGCAGTTTTCAAAAATTTCATCTGCCCGGCTTTTCATCACACGTCTCGGCCGGCGATAACGGTATCAAAGACCATTGCGCCATTGACGATGCCCTGAACGGCGCAGACGTATTTTCTGCTCTTGAACGTGGTAATATGACCGAGCAGGTAAAGTCTGCAGCCCGGCTCAACAGGTCTCCTGAAGTGTGCATCCTCAATACTTAAAAAACCGATGAACCCCGGCAGCTCGTAAACCTTTTTTACGAACACGCTGGACAGTTGCGCCGCTGCTTCAATCATTATCACCGCCGGCATAAGAGGTCTGCCGGGAATATGGCCCCTTACCCAGAATTCCTTTTCGGTAATATCTTTGTATCCGAGAATGAGGAATTTTTCCTTATCGTACCAGATAACTCCGTCGAGGTGCTGCATCTCGAATCGCTGTGGATTGACTTCTTCGATTGTCTTTTTATCAATGACAATCTGGTTCACGTCGATCTTTGACAGGTCGAACAATTGTGTTGGGGGCATTCAAATTCTCTCTTGAAAAAAAGCAGCAGCATTTGCAACTTCAAGTTACAAATACCTTTTGGTCATCCGTGCTCTGCCGGTATTGAGATTACCACATTAAATCAGGTTCTCAGACTTATCCGCCGCAGCACAAACATGCGGAGGCGGCTCTACAAAGGCGGATTATGCTTCTTCCGTGGTTCTGATCTCAAGAATTTTGTTTCTGACTGCCTGAGCGGCCTGTTTAATCTGCTGCATTTGTTTTCGGATTCTTGTGCCGGCTGCCTTATTGCCGCCTTCGGCTTTTTTGATGTCGCTTTCAGCCTCTTCTAAGAGTCTTTTAAGGTCCTCATATTCTTGCATTATTGCCTCCATACAAAAAATGTTTGATAAAGAGTCTAACGAGCCTGTAATTTATTGTCAAAAGAAAAACGGCTTTTTTAATCAAAAAATCGGGGTTTGGATTCGACAAGCTCACCACCAGTTTAACCGAACAATTTCTTTGTCAGTTCGGCAACCTTTTTGCCCAGCTGCCGGCACTGAGCCGTAACCCTGTCATCCGGCTTGCCAATCGAAACAGGACCATAATGGTCGCCTTGAGCATCACCCTGGATAATCATTCCGTGAATCAACATAGCCTCCAAAATGCCCATAATCGCAGTTTCATTGCCGCCACCAATGTTCGCTGAACTGGAAAACGCAGCACCAACCTTGCCGGTCAGTGCACCATGACGGGAAACAGATTCGGTAAAAAGCTGCATAAGTGCCGGCGCCATCTGGCCATAATACGTCGGAGAACCTATCACAACAGCATCAACAGCTAATAAATCCGCAACCTTTACCTTCTCAACCGACCGGCATTCAGTTCCCAAGCCACTGTCATTCATTGACTTAGCAATTACCTCAGCCATCTGCTTCGTATTGCCGGTTTTAGAATAATAAACCACAAGTCCCTTGGCCATAAATCGCTCCTTTCAACGAAAATCCGAGGGCATTTTAATACAAAATTGAATAAATGCACGTTTTTTTAAGAAAAAATAGCCACCAAGACACCAAAAATAAACGAATTCAAATAAGTAATTAGAGTCGTTAAAGTTTGCGCATATTAACATATATTAGCGTATAGGGGGTAGGGTATAGGAAATAGGATTTAGGGTATAGAATAATAAAGATTTTACGGATTTTTTAAGCGGCCTAAATCCGTTGAGTTTGGAAAGAAAAAGAGATAGGATAAAGCGTAGAACGGTTGCGGTTGCGCTGCTCGTTTCGGCCATCGTTTAACGGTTGCGTATTGACTCTTAGACGCTGATCCGCCGTCAGTAAACTTGTGGCGGACAAGTATTAAAAATCAAAAATCGGGGCGAAAATCGATAGTTGATAATTATCAATCAAAGGTGAAAAAACGGCGGGAGTTAAAACGGCAGGATTAAAAATGGAGATTTAAGATTTCTGCAAAAACTCCGCCTAAAAGGCGGCCAAACCCTGCCATCGTGATGGCAGGGCTAACCTCCCCCGCCCACAGGTGGCGGGACTAAAGAAAATTGCAGTTGCTGGCAAGGGCTGCGATGAGGAGCAGGCAGTATTACGCAG
This sequence comes from uncultured Planctomycetaceae bacterium, assembly GCA_964619675.1. Classification (GTDB taxonomy): domain Bacteria; phylum Planctomycetota; class Phycisphaerae; order Sedimentisphaerales; family UBA12454; genus JAPLMW01. The sequence continues at coordinate 9,890 of CAZUEO010000008.1, forward strand.
GCACAAAACGCCGGAGTAAAAATAAAAGATTCCCGAACCGAAGGCAGCAACTGCATCTGCTATCCCGGTAGTCCGCCTGCGGCGGATAAGGGAGAGAATCAAGTTAAAAACTAAAAGTGAAAAGTGAATATTTGCGGAACCGCCGAAGGCGGGCAAGCGTCAGTAAGCTTATGGCGGACAGGTATTAAAAATCAATCCTCCTTCGATAAATCTACGGAGGACGCTACGCGAATGTTTTTTCAACAGCCCTGATTCCCCCTATTTATTCACTATGCTACTATGCAGTATACTGCATACGAGTATAGTGACCGAGGATTTTAATTGAAGATTTAAAATCTCTGCAAAAACTCCGCCTAAAAGGCGGCCAAACCCTGCCCCCCGCCCCCGACTACTCGAGGGCAGGCCCTGCGCGAGGGTAAACTCCGTGATGGCGGGGCTAAGAAAAAATTACAGTTGCTGGCGAGGGCTGCGATGAGGAGCAGGCAGTGTTACGCAGGCGCAAAACGCCGGAGTAAATAAAAAATTGCCGAACCGAAGGCAGCAACTGCAACCTCGCGACACTGTGTGGATTTGAAATTTTAAAAAAACGCGGCGGGCGGGGGAAGGAGCGACAAAAACGGAAAATAAAATATCAAAAATAAAAAATAAAAATGACCCTGATGAGATAGCCAAGGGACATCTCACAGGGCAAGCATATTAAAATTCAAAATGCTTTTTCAACAGAACCAATGGCGCTATTTATTGAAACTAATTATTGTATATATCTTTCATTGTCACTTGATTCTCTCCGCTCGTTCGACATGAAAAGATGCTGTTCGATCGCTCATCATTGGTTCTTCACTAGCCCAATTGTCCCAATAAAATTTTGTTTCTCCGTATTTTTTTTCGTAAGCAATATCAAATGGGACCGGAAAAGGCATTATCGTAAATGTATTTCTACCATTCTTCATCCAAGTATCACTCTTGCAGAATGGAAGTAAGACTTGAAACCTATGGTTGGCTATCGCAATAAGAAAAAACAAATATGGCAATTGCGCATTTGATTTTCGTTTCAGAATTATTACCTTACCCTTCGCATATGGATTTACTCCTGGCGTAAATGAATACAAAATAGGAAATTCTGTTAATGTTGCTTTGTCTTTATTAAGCAACCATGCTATCAGCTTTTCGCATTCAGGTAGCAGCTCATACGGTAAAATCGAAATAGCTGACTTTATTAACGCTTTTGCAGCACGGATAGGAATATACGGTTGTGTCGGCATTTTAACAGGAAATTTAAACTCGAATGGGCTTTCTTGGGGAAAATTTATTTTCTCATAATTATTAGTAGTTATTGTGAATGCAAGTCCCTTTTCGCCCATCTCAATGTGAAAATCATCCGTTTTGAATTTTGGCACACCCTTTTTACCGTGCATTTGGGTTAAACTGCGTCCTGGACCAAACCATTTTGCTAAATGATCTTCGTACTCCTTCGCAAAAAACTCGTTACACTTATCACATTCATTCATCGAGATGATCGACTTGTTACCCAAAAGTTCCGGAATAGCATGAGCTTTATTTTTAAAGGTGACTTCCTTTTCATCTTTACCGCAAAAGCGGCAGAGTCTTTTACCTTTATCTTGAAGTCTGATTAGGGACTTATTAACAAGTGGCGAATCCACAATTATCTGATAATGCTCTTTGTAAAAAGCTATTTTCTTTAGATTTGCATCAGAAAAACACATTATTAAACCTTCAATAAACGAACAGGCGGGAACAGCCACCCATTTTATGCAATATGCTGTAGTTTAATTTTGTTTTCCCAGAGTTTTAATAGGCGAAATGGTTCATTTTTGGTTTTATGTACCAGCCACCATTTGTTTTTGTAAGGTTGAAGACCTTTTTTCAGAAGCATATTCTTTACCTTTTCATCTGCATGTTCCACCATTCGTCGTATATGACGAGCCGGACTAAAATCAGCCTGTCTCAGATAGTACATCATGCCAGCAGTTATTTGGCGCAGATCTGACAGAAAGGGCAAGTCAAAAGGAGTAGCACAACGACAACATCTGGCATAGTGTGTTGCGAGTTTAAGTCCATCTTTAATATGTTTTTCTTTGGGCCTTAAACCACGTTTAGAGTTTATAATCAAGCTGTGAATATCTTTAAGTTTATCGCCTGCAAGAAAGCCTTTTTCTCTACGTTTCTTTTCATTAATCTGTAAATTCTTTTGCCGGATTCTGTAATCCAACTCTTTCTCCAAGTTAACTGCCTTTTCGCGAGAATTCACAGAAATAACAAAGTCGTCCGTTAGTCGTCCGTAACGACCACTTTTAGCTCTCACACTTTTAGACAAGTGGCCGTCCAGCCGAAGCATATACAGGTTAACTGCTAACGAACTAAGTGATCCGCCTTGCGGTATTCGGCCATGTACGGTCATAATCGAAGATAGGAATTTAGCAAATGCATCTGTTGCCCCGAGTTTAATGAAGGTGCGAAAAAGCTCTGACGATGTAATGGATGGGTAGCAATCCTGTATGTCACGCGTTACTGCAAATTTAGCACCACAGTGAGGTTTTGCACTGGTAAACGATGATCGACCAGGCACTCCTCCATGAGCAGCCGGATGATGTTTAATGTTCCTCGAAAGGATTTTTGCCATTCGCCTGAGTAATTTTTTGTATTCTGGTTTTGGCGCATCTATGTCCCTGAAACCTCCGCTGGATTTCGGTTGGGGGCGCGTTGGTTTATACATTGCGGTAGTATCCCCTGCCAATTTCCACAGCAAACTCGCGGGGGCTTTGCATTCTTCAGCAAGCCACTCAACTGTCATTCCATCTAAGGGTTGCTTAACATTCCTGTTACTTAACCGCATCTTTAATCCTTTTTTCAAAATCTTCCATCTGATTTAGGATAGAAATAAGACGACTTGTTAAATCGTTGCTACTATTCAGGGAACTACCGGAACCAGACCCGATTAAAAAGAATATATCTGCCGGAATATTTAGAGCTTCTGAGAGTCGTTTAATTACATCGAGGGACGGAGTACGTTTATCAGCCTCAACCAAGCTCAGATAAGGGGTACTTATCCGAGCTTCGGATGCTAAAAAACCGAGAGATTTTTTATTTGCTTCTCTGATTATCTTAATAGCCCTGCCAACGGTAACTGGCATAACAAGCTCCTTAAAAACAGTCTAAAGAAACGTGTTTTGCAAAAACACGCCATGTCAAGATGCGAGAATACAAGTCAATTTATGTTCAAGTTTCTCGAGCATTAACTCAAGCAACTCAACCATAATGATTGCGTCCGCCGCTTGTAAATTAGCAGTATGTGAGGCAATCACCTCAATAGTCCTTGCTAATTTAACAGCGTCATCTATATTTCCCCAAGCTTTTTTGCCAAAAGCCTTCTCATTTTTCTTGAGAAGTTTACGAATGTGTATGGCTTTAGATTCAATAGCCTTTATAACATTCGTTGGCTTTAGAAAAGCCTGTTGACGATTGGAGTTTACATTTTTATCTGACATAAAAAACTCCTATCTGATAAAATATTCTCCATGCTTTATCGGGAGGAGAACGCCTCCTACCGTGGGGAAACCATCATGGCCAGAGGATATAGTGCACCAAACTCACTCACCTCAGGTTTCTTAACTGAAATACAGGGGCCACGTGTCTTTAGGTGCACCACGACCACCTGGGACCTGAAGCAAACATTTGCGCCGCTTCAGTTATCTGTCTGCCGGAGCAGACAGCAAAATGGAGATCCAATCGAACTGACTTTTGGCTAAAGCATTATTCATTTTCCAAAGAACGGTCGGACTCTATCATATAATTAGCCCTTTGTCAACAGTAGATAAAAAATTATCCAATATATTGTAAAATTTTCTTAACTAAATCTATACATCTGGGGCTATACTGGTTATTGTATATCTTTAAATATGCAAAAATGATAGATAAGCGGGGGAAAACCACATTTTTAGAGGAATAAAGACCCTTTTAAAACCCTGCACCACGGGGGTGCAGGCTAATCAGAAAAATCCACATTTCTATTAAAAAAAGCGGGTTTCTCTTGACTTTTAGTTGTAAATATAATAAAATATAGATATTATTATGTGAACGGTGAACAGTAGAGAGGTGAGCAAACGAAAAAGGACAAAAAAAGATGATAACGAAAAAAATCAATTACCTGATGTTCAAGGTTCGAGGCCGGATAATCAAGGTTGACCCGGATATCTATTATAAAATTTTTAACCCCGGACACGAACGGCCTAATAAAAGATACAACGGTGATATTTCCACAATGCGGATTTGCGGCGACGGCTACCCGATAATAGTCCGCAGAACAGAGACGAAATCATTAAGGCATACCGTTCTTTCGCGATTTATAATGGACGCCAAAAAAGGCCAGCTCGTTGACCATAGAAACAGAGACCCGCTCGATAACCGAAGAGAAAATTTGCGGATTGTAACGCCAAGACAAAACTGCCTGAATAAAAGATGTAAAAATGAAACAGGATTTGTCGGCGTTTGTATTCGACACAAAAGGGGCAAAAACTACTGCAGGGCACAATTTTTGAAAAGCAATGGTAAAAAATCGTCATTTCAACTGCCTGACAGCCCACAGAACCGAATCATCGCGGCTTTTGCCCGCGATAAGTTCGTATTAGAGGCAGGAGAAGAAGAATACGCGCCGCTGAATTTTCCGTGCTGGAAATATGAGCCTTTCAGAAGCTATTTGTTAGAAGAAGATTTTAATAAATATAAAAGGAAGCGAAGTAAGGAAAAATCGTGAAACGGTGGCGGTTGCGGAAGAAAACGGCATCAGGAACCGTTTTCAGCCTGGCTGCTGAAAAGGGCAGACAGTGAAACGATAAACGGCTCTGTAAGATTAACTAATGAGCAGGATTTTTCTCACTGCCCTGAAGGCCTCGAAAATCAAAATAACCGCAAGCAGCAAAAGCACTGCTGCAATGATACCGACCGGAGAAAGTCGGTATTTTTTCAGCAGCAGAATCAGGCTCCAAATCGTCATAATGCTCATAAAGACCATCGGGATGAGCACAAAAAACGATTTTTTGCCGTTTTTCCTGAGCCATACGGCAATAACCAATAATACCAAACCTGCCAATAGCTGATTCGTAGCGCCGAAGACCGGCCAAATTATTTTCCAGGCAGGTATTAAATTGCCGTCAGGGTCCTTAAGAGTTATAAGCACAAATATCGTCGGTAAAGCCAGCGTGGCAAGCGTGGACAGGGCCCGCCAGCGGATGCCTTTAAGCTCAAAAAATTCTTCAAAAACGTATCGGCCCAGCCTTGTAGCGGTATCCAGAGTTGTAAGAATGAAAGTGGACAGAGCAAGCAATCCAAAGGAAAAACCGAGCTTTTGCGGCAGCCCGAACACCGACAAAAATTTGCTCATAGCGGTACCGAAAATTACCAAAGGCGCCTTAGTAATAAGCGGATTGTCTTTTGCCACCATAGCTACGGCAATCAAAGCTATGACGGCTATAATCCCTTCTATCAGCATAGAACCGTAAGCGACGGGTTTCGCATCAGATTCTTTGTCTAATTGTTTTGAACTTGTCCCGGAGGCAACTATGGCGTGAAAACCTGAACAGGCGCCGCAGGCCACCGTGATAAACAAAATCGGCAGCAGCGGGCCCAGCTGCGGGCTGGTCCAGCCGGTAAAGGCAGGATAGGCCACAGAAAATCCGCCAAACAGTATTCCCACAAACCCGCCTATTACCGAGGCATAAAGTAAAAAGCTCGATAAATAATCCCTCGGCTGTAATAAAATCCACACCGGTATTACAGAAGCAACAAAACAATAAAAAACCAGCAGCAAATCCCATGTCTTTGCAGGATCGCCGCCAAAAACTATCGGGATTCTGTCAGCGGATAAAGGCATTTTCTGCCCCAGCCATACACATACGAATACCAGAGGGACAAAAATCAGCGATGACCATAATATGGACAATTTTAATCGATAGACAAAAAATCCGAAAATAACCGCCAACGCGATAAACATAACTGCGGAAGTAGCCACACCTCCATCTGCCACAAAGGTGGCTGCAGTTAAATCGGTGAATACCGTCAGAACATATATAAGTGACAGCCAGATAAAAACCAAAAAAAGCTTATACGCCACAGGCGACATATATTCTTTGGCGATTTCGGCAATAGAACGGGCCTTATGGCGTATGGAAGCAATTAACGTGGAAAAATCGTGTACGCCTCCGATAAAGATAGCGCCGATAACAATCCAGAGAAGAACGGGAAACCAGCCGAAGGCAATTGACGCAATTATCGGCCCGATTACAGGCGCGGCGCCGGCAATTGACGAAAAATGGTGCCCCAGCAGAATTGCCCTGCGGGCCGGAACCCGGTCTATACCATCGTAGTCGGTATGGCTCGGTGTCAGGCGGTTATCATCCACCTCATACCGCTTTTCCAGAAATCTGCCATAAACAAAATAAGCAATTAAAAACAATACAAAAGCAGATAAGAGAACTGCTATTAACATATTACGGCGCTCCTAAAATAGCGGCCCTGTACACAAAAATTTATTCTTTGTAGGAGTCTTTGATTTTCTTAAGGCCGCTCGGCTCCTGCAGGCCGCCTTTTTTGCCGGATTTGCAAAAATCAATAATAACATCAGCGGCTTTTTGCGGGTCGTCATAAATTGAAAATACCTTCAAATCATCGGTGTCCATATATTTATTCTTGTGCAGCATCTGGGTTTCCATCCATTCAACAAGGCCTAACCAGTATTCGCTGCCCATAAGAATCACAGGAAAATAAGCCTGCTTTAGGGTCTGAATCAGCATAATAGCTTCCGTAAATTCGTCCAGTGTGCCGAAACCGCCGGGGAAGACTATAAATCCGTTGGCGTATTTGAGGAACATTACTTTTCTGCAGAAAAAGTATCTGAAGTGCAGCGAAAGGTTCTGATAAGTGTTTGGAACCTGCTCAAGAGCCATTTCGATGTTCAGGCCGATGCTTTTGCCGCCTGCCTGAGCGGCGCCTTTGTTTGCGGCTTCCATTATCCCGCCGCCGCCGCCGGTGATAATCGCAAAGCCGGCTTTTGCCAAAATGCCAGCCGTTTTTTCCGCAAGTTTGTAATATTTATCCTCAGGTTTAGCCCTTGCCGAGCCGTAAATCGATACGGCCGGCCCGACCGTCGCAAGCTCTTCAAAGCCTTCGACAAACTCAGCCATTATCCTGAATATCCGCCAGGTCTCTTCAGCCGCAACGCCAAATCTTGCTATTTTTTCATCCATTTTATTACTTCTCCATTACCATAGTTTTGGATTATTCGCAGCCGGGCAGTGCCTTGCTATCGGGCAGCTTCCGCAATCCGGCCTGCGAGCCTTGCATACATTCCTGCCGTGAAATATAAGCAAATGACTGAAAAGTGTCCAGTTTTCCTTCGGCACTATTTCCATAAGGTCAAACTCGAGCTTTTCCGCATCATTTGTGTTTTTTGAAAGCGCAAGTCTTCCGGATAGTCTGATTACGTGCGTATCGCAAACGATGCCGGCAATGCCGAACGCATTGCCTAAAACCACATTTGCCGTTTTCCTGCCCACGCCGCTCAGCGTTAAAAGCTCATCCATCGCGTGCGGCACTTTGCCGCCAAACTCGTCAATTATCTTTTTGCAGGCGTTTTTTATATTGAGCGCCTTGTTGCGATAAAAGCCCGTGCTTTTTATGTCCTGCTCAATTTCGGCAAGCGGCACATCTGCCCAGTCTTTTACCGTCCTGTATTTTTTAAAAAGCGTCTTCGTTACGATATTGACCCTCACATCGGTGCACTGTGCGGAAAGTATCGTCGCGATAAGGAGCTGCAGCGGGTTAGTATGCTCAAGAGCGCATCTCGCATCAGGATAAGTCTTCTTCAATATCGGCCAAATCGCCCTGACACGCTCTTTTGCTTTTTGCTTGTCTATTTTCTGCTTAGCCATATCACAAAACCGCCGTAAGGCTTTAACTCTATGAGATTATCGAAAGAATCAATCGACTCAAGAGATTTTTTAATAAAACTTCTGTCGGCACCGTCGGTAATCAGAATACCGTTCCATTCGCCGTCGCCAATGAAAGATGAATCAATGTTCAGTTTTTGCCGGCTGCCCTGACCGTTAATGCCTGCAATATACCACATATTTCCGTTTCTGCGGGCTAAAACAACGTACTTGCCGGGATAGCCTTCTAAAAATCTGGTCTGGTCCCATGCTGCGGGAACTTTCTGCAGAAATTCCTTCACAAAATCGCTCATTAACTGCATCTCATCCGGCACAAGACCGAAATGCTGTATACCGGACTCAAAAATCACCGATAGCGCCAATTCAAACGCAGGCAATGTTCGTAATTTTGAGTTACGTATCGCCGGGTTAAAAACCACAGGTGTAAAATCCATCGAGCCGATGACATTGCGAGTGAAAGGCAGGATACAGCAGTGCTGCGGCGCCAGGTCGGCATTACGCTGGTCAAAGGTGATATACTCCATACCCTTGACTGCCTCCATCGAAACTAAATTAGGATACGTCCGCTGCCAGCCGCGGGGAATCGTCGAGCCATGGCAGTTAACTAAAATAGCGAAGTCCGCAGCGTCTCTCAAAATATCTAAATAAAGCTTCATCGTCGCCTGCTTGTCGCCGCCGAAGAAATCTATCTTGACGCCTTTGACGCCCATCTTCCGCAACCGAGCAAACTCCTGCCGACGAACAGTTCTTTCATCCATACGATTCTTCGGTGTCATCGGGGCATTGTTCCATTGGCCGTTGGAATTATACCAGAGAATAATACCGACATTCTTTTGGCTCGCCTTGCGAACTATATCAGCCATTTTTTCATAGCCGATACTTTTATCCCAATTAGCATCGATAAGGACATATTCCCAGTGCATCTGGGATGCGAAATCGATGAACTTTTCAATAGTTTGCGGGTTGGCACTGTCATCGCCATAGCGCAGCCAGTGCCAAGCCGCCCTGCCGGGCCTGACAAAACTGGTATCACTCAATTTGCAGGGCGCCGCAACGTCCGTCATCAGAGTTGACCGGACAATAGTATCCAGCGTCCCGATGATTAATACGCGCCAGGGCGATTTAAACGGCAACTGAATTTGCGGGCAGGCAGCATCGATTTGGCCGCGATGCTCTTTTGGATGCGGAAAAGCAATTCGATAGACGCCGCCGTTTGAATCATCGGCAAGCCGCACCCCGCAATATGACTCATCAACGTCACTGTCGCAAATTAAAACCCAGGCGCCGCCGGATGTCTTGAACAGCGCCGGCAAACACCAGCCCGCACCAGTTGGCGAAGGCCCGCCGACAGGTTTTTCAGCTTCGTAATGCTCCTCATAAGAAGGCTGCGTCTGCTGCCAGCCGCTTTTGCCCGCCTGCATCGGATGCAGCCGGCAAAGCGTATCTGCGGCAAATGCAAAAGATGTTTTCTCCTGTTCGATAGAGCAGGTCTTTTGTGAAACCTGCCCGAATGCATAACGAAAAGCAAGGCCGTCATTGGAGACCTGAAAGATAATGTCCATCGTTTCACCGGCGCTGTTTTCAAGCGTAAAGACCCTGCGCACAGCTTCATATACGCAGTGTTTTCTCTTGCCGAGCGGCATATCGTAACTGTCCTTAACAACCTGCGGTTTGGAAGCTTTGACGAGAGTCAGCTTTTCAGAAAACGAACTGTCGCTGCGAACCAGGCCCAACGCGGATGGTTTGATAATTTCCCTGCCGCCAAGCCGCACTGCATACAGCACCCTGCCGCGCTTATCCGTAAGGAAAGTTACCTCTATCTTTTTATCAGGACTGGAAATTTTACGAGACCTCGATGTGCACCCCGTCAAAAACAAAACCCCACCAATACTTATCAGAATAAAATAATTGTTTAGCCGTCGCCGCAGCGGCGACGCGTCATTGCGAGGAGCACAGCGACGAAGCAATCTCAATATCCTATCTAAAATGCTAATCTTCATTGTTGGCTTATATCCGGCAATTCCTGCAGATATTCCCTGAGTTTGCCGCCTATCAGATTGCCGCGAAGTTTCACAGGCGTATCCTGCCCCGGCACAAGTAACACGCTCACCGGTATTGCAGGCTCATTATAAATTTCCTTCAAAGCAACTGCTGCGGGATAATCGTAATCCGTCGTATCAGCTCTTATCGCAAGCACACCCTTTTGCTTTATCAGGCCTGCGATTTTTTTGTTTGAATACACCATTCTGTCAAGCACCTTGCACGACAGGCACCAGTCCGCGGTAAACTTCAAAAGCACAGGCTGATTGTTACTCTGCGCTGCTGCAATAACCTCCTCATCGTAGCTCTGCCAGTCGATAAGCCCCTTTTGCTGGGCAGCCAGAAGTCCAAAACCGAAAAACACCGCAAGCACAATCGCCGCCAGTCTTATCAGCCATTTCTTTGTCTTTTGCGTATTATATTGCACCCAGACGCCCCACATCCAGACGCATACCGCAAGCACAATCGTATAATAAAGAATATCTATAATTCTATCTAACTGCACTGCTTCGAGCAGCTTTACGCCGATTGCCAGCAGGATAAAGCCCGTAGCGTGTTTGAAAAGCTCCATCCACCTGCCCGGCTTGGGAATTTTAGCAAGCAGGCCGGGAAGACAGGTTAATATCACATAAGGTAGAGCCATACCGACCCCGATGAGCAGTATCGCAGTTGTGGCAAGCGGTATCGGCTGACTCTGCGCCCAGGCAAGAACAAATGCAAGTATCGCAAAGCTGCAAGGCGTACTCAAAACCGCAGCCAAAAATCCCATACCGACTGAGCCGCCGTAGCCTGCTCTTTGTTTATCCGAACCGCCGATTGACGCGGGTATGCCGAACGTGAATAATCCGAACATATACAGCGCCAGCACAACCATTAAAAGCGCCATCGCGATTACAAACGCAGGACTTCTAAACTGGTCGCCCCACTGAAAGGCCAGGCCGAACCCGAGCTTGAGAACGATACCTGCCGCCGCAAGTGCTGCAAAGAAAAGGATAATACCTACTGCAAACGCAATGCCCAGTGCAATACTCTTTGCCCTGCTCTTGCCCGACTGGGCGACGAGCCGCATAACAATAATCGGCAGCACAGGCCACACACAGGGCATAACGTTAAGCAAAAGCCCCGCTAATATCGCCAGAGGTAATACTAACATCGGTGCGCTCGCGCGGTTAGTCCCGCCAATACTTTGGCGGGGTACTATAAACGCAGGTTTGTCCATTTGTGCGGATTTTGAAATATCGATTTTTTCTGCAAGCTCATAGTGCCCCATACTGCACAACTGGTCGGAGCAGATAGCGCCATCTATCGCGATTTTAACTTCGGTACTTTGGCTTTTCGTATCTGCGGTAAAAGGAACAAAAACGCTGAAACTGCCGCTGAAAACCTCGAGCCTTTTATTTGTAATCTTATCGAGATACAGCTCTCCTTTTGGAAAAACAGGGTCGGAAAAGATAATGCCGTTTGCCTGCGCGTTTATTTTAAGATTCATCCCTGGCGGCGCCGTTTCTTCATCTGCGTAGAAATGCCAGTCCTTTGCGAGAGTGATTTTTACTTGAATTGCGCTGTTTGAGTTTGGCGCGACTGCCTGGTGCTGGAGGACAAGTTCTATTTCGACGAATTCGTCTTTAATTATATCTGCCGCTGCGGCAGATATAGAAAACGAGGTAATCGCTACAATCGCAACTGAAAAAATTAAACACTTTTTTCTCATGATTGCCCTCTTTATTTGGCTATTCATTCATAGATTATTGATAAATCCCTGCATTTTGTCAATTAAATGTTGAGGTGTATTTTATGCCCGGTTAGCCCTGCCGACATTTCCCCGCCTCAGGCGGCTCCTGCAACTAGCGACTAACGACCAGCGACTGGCGACTGCGTAATCCGTCCGCCGAAGGCGAGACCTCGCTAAATAGCGGGTGCAATCAGCGTTTAATTTTGATTTTTGATATGTAGTTTTTATTTTTGATATTTGATTTTTGATTTTTAAACTGTGGCTTTGGGCTTTTAGCTTTAACTTTTAAGTTTCTTTCCCCTGCTCTGGCTTGTCCGCCTTTGGCGGACTTATCTTTTCCTGCTCGGCCTTGAGCAAATCGCCCACGGTCGGCTTGTTTAGCTCGCCGCCTTCGAGAATGATTTTCACTTCAGCGGCGTCGAGCGTTTCATATTTCAAAAGCGCCTCTGCAACCGCCACGAGTTTATCCCGATTCTTCTCTATAATTTCTCTTGCGGCCTTATAAGCCTGGTCGATGAACTTTTTGACCTCATTATCGATAACTTCTGCCGTTTTCTGCGAATATTCCGGCCCGCCAAGTCCGAAATACTCCTGCGTCTGTGAGCTGTAGTCAATCGGGCCCAGTTCCGCGCTCATACCCCAGGTCTGAACCATTTCTTTTGCGAGCGAGGTAGCCATTTTAATATCCATTTGCGCGCCGCTGGATATATCATCGCAGAAAAGCTCTTCAGCTATGCGCCCGCCGAAGCAGATTTGCAATTGAGCCATACAATATCTTCTTGTAAAGTGAGTTCTGTCTTTTTCCGGCAGTGAAAAGGTGGCCCCGCCCATCGGGCCTCTCGGAATAATGCTGACCTTATGCAGCGGGTCGGCGTCTTTGAGCATAGACTGGACCAGCGTATGGCCTGCCTCGTGATATGCGGTCAGTTTTTTATCGGCCTGGTCAACCGCCCTGCTGCGTTTTTTCCTGCCCCAGCGGACCTTGTCCCTGGCCTCTTCGAGGTCTTCAATCTCGACAAAGTCCTTATTACTCATCGTCGCTGCGATAGCCGCCTCGTTAATTATCGCTTCAAGGTCGGCGCCGCTGAACATAGGCGTACCTCTTGCTATCCTTTCAAGGTTCACATTCGGCCCCATTTTGACCTTGCGTGCGTGAATCTTGAGTATTTCCGTCCTGCCTTTGACGTCTGGCAGAGGTATATAAACCTGTCTGTCGAATCTCCCGGGGCGGGTAAGGGCCTTATCGAGTATATCTCCGCGGTTGGTAGCCGCCATTACGATGACCTGGTCGTTGGTATCGAAGCCGTCCATCTCGACGAGTATTGCGTTTAGGGTCTGTTCTCTTTCGTCATGTCCGCCGCTTACGAAGCCAGGCCCGCGCTTTCTGCCGATAGCGTCGACTTCATCGAGGAAGATAATACAGGGCGAGTTTTCCTTTGCTGTTTTGAACAGGTCTCGCACGCGGGATGCGCCTACGCCGACAAACATCTCGACGAAATCGCTTCCCGATATACTGAAAAACGGCACACTCGCCTGACCTGCGATAGCCTTGGCCAGCAGGGTCTTGCCGCAGCCGGGCGGCCCTATCAGCAGTATGCCTCTCGGTATCCTGCCGCCGATTTTCTGAAACTTTTTCGGATGCCTTAAAAACTCGATAATTTCCGCAACCTCTTCCTTCGCCTCCTCGATGCCCGCGACATCATCGAAGGTTACCTTTATCTGCTCCTTGCCGTGCATTTTATGTTTGCTTCTTCCGAAGCTCATAAGCATACCGCCAGGCCCGTCCCTGACGTTCCTTACAAACAAAAAATAGAAGAAGGCAACCATCAGCACGATGGGCAGAATCCAGCTCAGGATGGGCATTAATATCTGGGGTTTGGCAACTGTCCATTTGACATTTGCCGCCTCAAGTTTCTCGGTAATATCCGGCAGCATTTCCGGATGATAGCCGACACTGAACGTTTTAGAGGCCTTTGGCGGCCGCGATTTCAGCCCTGCTGCGTTAAACGTGCCGGTCATTTCACGTTCTGTGATTTCAACGCTTTCGATTTTCCCTTCCGCAATATACCTGTCAAACTCATCATTGGTTATCCCGTCCCGCTGCTGATACATCTGATATGTCATCATAATGGTAAAAATGAGAAGCATTATGAGAAGCCATCTGAAAGGCATTTTTCTGCCGCCCAAGGGCTGCTTTTTTCCGAGATTTGGCGGCTGTTTTTTCATATTCTGTCTTTTTCTATTCATAAACTATTGTTTATACGCTGTTTAGGGCAGGTTGTTTAGCCGTTAAAATTGTTATCGGCATCTTAAGTCTCCGTTTTTAATGGATTTAAACCCTTATTTTACAACTTTGTGCTTCAATTATACAATAAAAAAAAACCCAAAACTACAGAAACAAAAAAGGACAGTTTAGCCCCGCCATCCCCGATGGCG
>CAZUEO010000008.1:24158-57488 GCA_964619675.1 uncultured Planctomycetaceae bacterium
GGGTCCGTCTTATTGTCCCGCCATCCCCGATGGCGGGGTCCGTCTTATTGTCCCGCCATCCCCGATGGCGGGGTCCGTCTTATTGTCCCGTCATCTTGAATTCGCCGTAGGCGAATTTGATGACGGGATTCATCCGGCGGATTTGTCATTCCGACCATTGTGGAGGAATCTATTCTATTCCAATTCTCGATTTTCTATTTTGGTGGCTGTTGCTGCCTTCGGTTCGGCAATCAATTGTTCCCCTGCCCCGTGAGATGCCGCTTCGGCTATCTCATCGGGGTCATCGCAGCCCTTGGCAGCAACTGTAATTTCCGGGTTAGCCCTGCCATTACGGAGTTTACCCTCGCGCAGGCGGCGGGGCAGGGTTCACTCAAAATCCTTAAGCCCCCAATTTCATATTGGGGGTTCGTTGTTCCCTATACGCTATACGCTACACCCTATACGCTATACGCTATACGCTACACGCTATACGCTACACGCTACACCCTATACGCTACACGCTATACCCTATACGCTATACGCTATACGCTACACGCTACACCCTATACGCTATACGCTACACGCTACACGCTACACCCTGTACCCTATCCCCTATACGCTGTTTAAATGCAGGGTTGACAAAAAGTAAACGCAAGTTTTATCGATTTTTGGGGCGGGAAAAATGGGTTATGTTTGAAAAGAAAAAGATATTTTGTCAGGTTAAGGAATAACTATTACAGAACAACGCTTTTTGCCTTGCTTAATCGATTCCTTATTTCATGGAATTTTTAACGATGCTTTTTATCAAATTTACCAATTATCCTTTCGTAGAATATAATTGAAACAATTGTGAAATAAAGGCCCACATCATTATCCCTGCTGCCCCTAAAGCAGTTGGGATAACAATACATAACTGTACTACCCAAATGCGAATATGCCATATATTCGCTGTATTCAATTTTGCCTTAAATATATTCCATCTTTCAATAAAATCATATGTTTGGCCGGGTTTTACTTCGATTAGCTCTTTCTGCCAAGTTAGTATTAGCCAACTGCTAAAAATCATCTTATAGGTTTCAAAGAAAATCAAAGCGATAAGCGAAATATTTATCAAAATAGCCCCCCACAAAGCTTGAACGGAAGAAATATGGTCTTTAATTAATGTCCACAAGCCGAAAAAACCTGCATAGCCAATAACAAGGATGATACTGTTGTATGTGTGAGATCTATCATACAATGTAGATAGTATCTGTTTCTGGTCTTCAATGATTTTCTGAGCGACATCATCAAGCATTTTTTCTTCCGCCTTCCACTATCTTGATTTCGTCCGGCGTCAGGCCATATAATTCATAGACAAGATTATCTATTTGTTTGTTAGTGGCTTCTATCTCCCGCTGCAATCTTTCCTTGTCTGACGGAACCTTTGCTTTACTCAATTTTTTGTGTAACTCCAGCATCACTTTGGTTAAACCAACCATTTTGTCGTGCTGACGCTTCTCTTTTGGATCATTGAAATCAATTACGCGAATCGGCAGTTGTTTAAGTTTTGCAAATTTAACTTGCGCAAAAACTCGCCCCTTTTCTTTGGAAATATCTTGATAGACATAGCTCAGAAATGTGCTGTTCAGAAGCCCGAGAAAATACTCCGGAGCATGTTGCCCTTTTCCTTCAGGTGTTATACATAATACGCTTCTACCAAACCAAATTCCTTTATAGTCAATACAAGCAAAAATCTTATCAGCAGTTTGCCGCAAAAGGATTTTTGGGGTTCTCTCGTAAATCTCAACTGCTAATCGCACAACCTCATTATCTCGTAATCGCTTTCGACATTCCGGGCGGCAGAACCTATTTGTTTCTTCAGAAATCCAATATCTTCCAATATCTGACCCTTTCCAGAACATAACATGAGATGCCTTTTCTCGTTGTCCCTCATATAGCAACCTTGCGCCCAGATTATCGTTTCCTTTTGCCTCCATTCCTACCCCAACCCTCTGATAATTAATGCCGGCATCTCTGCACTTAAGCTCTTTTATGTCTCCGAGTTTAGCCCAAACTTTCTTGCCGAAATTCATCTTAATAGAAAAAGCCATGTCCGGCGCAGACACAAATTCTGTCTGTTTAATAATTTTCGGTGTTCCTTCAGGTGCCGCTAATATTGCGGCTTTAGCTCCGTTATCATTACAACTACTAACATCAACGAACCGAACACAGTGGGTTGGATCGGCTGATAAATTTTTCACAACAAAAATACAGGAAGGAGCTACGACATCTTCAAAGACGTTCTCGCCCAAATCAACAAGGTTTTCTATGGAAAACCGAAGTAGTATAGTACGAACATCTGCATAACGATTTTGACGTAATAATGTCTGCGGTACAATCATAGATACATAACCACCTTTTCCGATCAGTCGGCAAGCTCTCGAAACGAACAACTTAAAACTATCCGTTGCTTTTTTCACGCAGTCTTCATATTTTTGATGAAAATACTCAATCTCTCTGTCAATATCGGCACCCCAAGGTGGATTGCCTATCACTGCATCGAATCCGAGGCTCTTGCCAGAGAAGATTTCCGGGAATCCCTGTTCCCAATCAAATGCGTTTATTCGCCTTTTATCTTCATCGCCAAGTTTATCTGCCCCCGGCATCTTATAAAAATCAGTCCCGATGAGCGAATTGCCGCACTTGATATTATTTCCTAAATCCGGCAAGGCTCTTTCGTGAAAAATCCTGAAAATCTGCTGAACCGACTCCTGACTTTCGCCTTCGAGGACTTTCAATAACAAACTTAATTTTGTAACTTCGACCGCCTGATAGTCGATATCGACGCCGAAAATATTATTGAGCAGAATTTGTTTTTTCTCTTTGATTGTCAGATACCATTTCCCACCCTTACCCTGATAAACTTGCTTTTTGTACTTTTCCGGCCCGTTTTTTAAGTACCAATACTGATGATAATTCAAAAGATATGTATACGCACCCAAAAGAAATGAGCCGGAGCCACAGGCAGGGTCAAGAATCTTTAACTTACTTATTTCTTTCGGTGTTTTTCCTTCGCAGAGTTTTCCAACAGTATTTTTTACGATGTAATCAACAATATATTCAGGTGTATAATAAACCCCGCCAGCTTTTTTAACTTCGGGCTTATCTTCAATTTTGATGGTTCTGGCAGAAGTGATTCGTATGACTTTGCCTAAAAATTGTTCATAGACATTACCAAGTATCTCCGCAGGCAAAACCGAAAATTCATAAGGACTCTGAGGATAATAGAGATTATGTAAAATCCAGCTTATTGGACTATCAGGCACATTCAGCGTAAGCGTTAGTTCGTCTGGTGGTTCATTTCTTCCCTTTTCAAATTCAAAATAAAACAGTCCCGAATTATATTTTGCATCTGCTTTTCTGAATAGTTCACAAAGACGATTATATACGTCTGTGCCATTTTTTAATGCCATTAACTGGCCATACTGCTCAATTCCCCTGTCCTCGCACATTCTTAAAAACAGTATTCTGTCGATTATCCTTTGAACTGCAAAATTTACCTCAATGGCTCCCAGTTCTCTGTTTTGACGGGCTATGTAAGTTGCAAGATTTTTGCGCCAGTGCTCTATTTCCTCCAGAAATTCCTTATCTACCGTGCTTGTTCCTCTTCTGCCCTTGCCTTTTATTACGAATTTATCGAAAGACCCCTTCAAAACAGCTTCTTTTGAGAATATGCTGCTAATCTCTCTCCACCGCTCTATGTAATCCTTATATGTTATATGCATTACCCTTGCCGTGGTCGGCCAGTCGGTATGCTGCGGCTTTATTTGGCAATCATAAACGGCGAATTCTTCAAAATCCGTCAGAATCGACAATGGCAACTTTGCACTCCAAGCATACCGGCGTAATTGATAGGCCGGTTCTTTATTCCCTCCGATATCAACAGATGGTTTCTTCGCCTCTAAGAAAAACTTTCGTGTTCCGCCTATTCGAAAGCAGTAATCCGGGGCTTTTGTCGCTCCGCCAATTTTTATGGCATCTTCGTGTATAACGTCTTTGTATGGTTCGGCGTACCCCTTCTTGTTAGAAATGTCCCATCCTAATGCCTCAAAGAATGGGTCTATAAATTCCCTCCGCACCTGAGCTTCGTTGTATCCCTGCCGCTTATAATCTTCTATATTGCCGGCAAAACGCTCAACAAGCTCCTTAACTTCCTTGGGCGCACAATCCATAACTTATCCTTGGTTCTACAGAGTTAAAATTACTAAATATACGATACTCATCTTCCTTTCTTTTGTCAATAATTGCCTTTTAGGCTTTAAGCGAGCGTAGAATAATAGAAAAGCTAATCTGTGTTAATCCTCCTTTACTAAAGCTACGAAGGACAAGTTCGCGATTAAACAAAGCTTTTTATTTTCGCTGCACAAATACGTTTCGTAAGTTTCTGTAATGCCTTCACTCTGGCCGCCAAATATTCAAGCTCTGTCTTTGTGATTTTGTATTCAGGAACGTAACGAGCCTCGACGTAAGCGCGATTCAGTAAATCAAACAGCCGCTTTTCCTCGTTACTACCCTGCGGGAAGATGCCAAAAAAGGCCCTGTCATAATTGGCTGTCAATCGGGACAGCTTCTTTAAATCATGGCTCTTAGGCCTGTAATTTTTAAAAACCAGCATTATCGCAGCATATAAAGCCTCTGTGGTTTGATGAAGTAAAAACGCTGCCTTTTTATATAATTTTTTCTCAAACGCAGTTCCAAATAAAGTGTAAAAATCCTTCGCACTTTTGAACCATTGTTTAAAACTTTCTTTTGCAAGTTCGGCTCGCTGGTCTGGGTCGAGCTTTCTTCTGCGGGCGAGTTTAAACTTTTTTGAATCGTATAAAACGATGCCTTCTTTTTTGATATCGGTGAAGAAATACTGGCCCTGCTTTAGTTTGCGGTTCACAAAATTGATATCGTGTGCGATGATTGTTACGGGAGTAAGCAGATGCATTGCGTTTATGCTTTTATCGAGCCTGTGCCAGTGATTTGTGCTGTTTGCGGTGCGGTTTGTCTCGACGACTGCTAAGATATCAAAATCAGAGATATATTCGTATATCGTATTGCCTTTGGTGCAGATATCTTCGACCCATTTTCCGCGTGCGTAGCTGCCGAACAGGATTAGCATCTGCAAATCAGGCGTTTTTTCGCGGATGAGTCTTGCGATGCGTGTTAGCTCATTTCTTTTCTGTTTCGGCAGACGTTTTAGCGTTTTCTTCATATAATAATGCCCAATATGGCCTGTAATCTTGTTTACGAACTTGATGCGGCATTCGCATCGCAGGAGCTTACCTGCCTTAAGGCAGTTTTCACAGGATGAATTTTATCTTTTTTCCTCTCAAACTCAACACAAATTCCTCTTTTTCTCTCTATAGAAACTGTAAGTCGTTCCCGTGTTTTGTTTCAGCAAAGGCAGTTTCTGCCTGTGGGCAAAGCAAAACGACTGGCACAGAAACCTGCCCTGAGCGAAGTCGAATGGGTCGTTTCGAGCACAGCCTTTGCTTTGAACACAAAACCCGATTTATCGGGTTTGCTGAAACAAACAGTGTCGCTCCGTGTCCTCTGCGGTGAAAAATCGTCCGCACCCTGCTAAAATTTCTCCTTCTATATAAAACACCTAAATACCGAATACCAAATACCAGATACCAAATACCAAATACTAAATACTAAATACCAGATGCTAAATACCAAATAGACTACCGGCTACCATTCCGCCTGCATTTTCTCGACTATTCTTTCGGCAAGTTTATTTGCAGCGGTTTTCGAGGCGTAATCAAAGCTCTGCTGCTGAAATTCCGAATAGCTTGCGGTCGCCGTTGCGGTCGAGTTTTCAAGCAGATAGTCGCCGGTCTTAAGATTCTTCCAGCTAAATTGTGCTGTAACTTCGGCCTGCTCCTCAAGAGGCCTTCCTATATTACGTTCTATGGTTAACACTGAATTATTCAGCCCGACAATACTGCCCGATAGTACCGTGTCGGCCCTGCTTCTGTCCGAGACTATCCTGTATGGCGTTTCAGCTTCTATCCTTTTCGCTACAGCATCGGTAAGGTCATATTCAAGGTCCCTGCGAAATGTCTTATTGTCGAACATCTCGACGTAAACGCTCTTTATATCCTGCGGATACAGGCCCTGGCTCTTATAACCGCTGCAGCCGGCAAAAAATAAAATAAAGAACACAGAACACAAAATACAGAATACAGAATTCTGAGTCCTGAGTCCTGATTTCTGATTTCTAATCATAGGAAAAGTCCTTTCCAGTTGATTTTTTTCTTTTTGGCCAGCTGCTGTTCGGCTTTCTGCTGCCGTATCTTCACATCAGCCATTTTTTGGCTGGCGGATTCTGCCTCGCTGCCGGCCGGCCAGTCGTCGATTATCATCTGGTAATAAAGACTGGCAGCAGTAAAGCTGCCTGTTCTGGCATAATAGTCCGCAACGGTCATCTCTTTTTCGGCGAGCTGTTTTTCTATCCGGTCCATTGTCTGCGGCACTTCGATGCTGGCTGCGGTATCGGGATACTTCTTTTGAAACTCGGAATAGTAGCTTTTCGAGCTTTCGAGAACCTTCGAATCAAATTTCGGACCCCTGTAGTCGCTTTCAAGATTCCTTGCCATCCCGAGCAGTGCATCTTCGCCTATTTGCCCTGTCGGCCATCTGTCGGCAACATTCGCCCACGCAAGATAGGCCTCGTGCCATGCGTCTCTCTTTTCATTCGACCGGGCAAGCGTCGTCAGCGCATCGCGGGCAAGCGGTGCATCGCCGGTTCTGTCGGCAATTCCGTTCATTATCTCGGTGCCTTCATCATAAGTTCTCAGCCTGAAGACCAGCAGGACCGTTCTCTTGTAGCCGGCCAGAAAAGCCGTCGCTATCTGATACTGCCTCTGGAGCGCTGACTGATAAAACGGGCTCTGCGGATACTGCTCTGTGAAATTGTCGTAGGCATTCGATGCCTTGATATATTTGTGCCTGCTGTAAAGCAGCTCCGCCTTAACATACGCATCAAAATCATCGCCTGCAAGCTGAGGGTAATCCTTCTTAAGCTTTGCAAAGGCCTTCTTTGCCCTGCCGGTCTTGCCGGTCGATACAAACTGCTTGGCCTCGGCAGCAGCCATCATAAAAGCGCCATCGCCTTGACGGTCAACCTTTTGCCATTCCTGGCCGTCTTTCAAACGCCAGGTTTGCTCGACGGCAAATACCGCTCCGCCCAGAACAACCAATAAAATAAGTCCCTTTATTCGCATAACTTTAAGCTCCTAAATTGTCCAGCCCATCATTATATACAAACCGATTTGACCTTGCAAATCTCTTATATCCAGCAGCAAACAAACAGACCAGGCACATTAGAAACAAGGCATCTGAGCCGTTCCGAAAGCCGCTAATCGGCCCACCGTCTGCAACAGGATTCAACGACTCAAATACTTAATTACTCGACTATTTTTTTAAGAAAAACAGGCCAAAAAATTTTCTTTTATAACATCTTATTTGTTAGATATTTATAAAATATTATAAAAAATTTGTAAAAAATAGTTGACTTATTAGAAATCTATGATACAATACTATAATATTTGATACTTATAAAACAAGAAAATGAAGGATTATTTGCCCAAAAAAGCGGCCAAAGAACAATTGTAACCTTTTACAGGAAAGAGAGTTATGGAATCGAAAAATTTAAAAGAGCCCGATATGAAATCATTAAGAAAGCGGAAAATCGCCTGCCGGATAGCGGAAATTCCAAGAAAATACCGCAAAATCTATAGAAAAGCGGTTGAGGATAATAATAAAACCGCGGCAATCCAGGCCTTCTGCTTAGAATGCACCTGCTGGCAGAAAAAAGAGGTTATCAACTGCTCGTGCCTGGCCTGCCCTCTGTATGGCTTAAGACCCTTTGTTAATGAATAAAATATAATGGGTATAGGTAAGGTATCGTTAAACGGTTACGGTTGCGAAACTTGCAAGCGGTTACGTTGGACGTCAGACGCCTGACGAAACGAGCATCGCAACCCACCGTAAGGTGCGGCCAAGCCAGATAGACGAAAGATGAGACGTTACCATTACCGATACCCAAACCGATGACTGCTATTTGAATTCCATATACTAACGTCATCAAAAACTAAAGAGAGGCTAAATAATGAATAACAGCAAAAAACTGAAGCAACCTGGAAATTACCGAACGTTTGAAATCAGCGGCCGGACAGTAATTGTTGATGATTTTATCTATCGGCGGCTCTTCAAAGACCCGGATATACCGCCAGCAAAGCGAAAATATACGTTCATACAAAATATTCATCTCTGCGTCGGCTATCCGCGAATAGTTTTAAGAAATTACAAAGCGATTACTCTGTCAAGATATATAATGCACGCAACAAGAGGGGATTTTGTTGACCATATAAATAGGAACCCGTTAGATAACCGCAGGTGTAAATTGCGAGTTGTAAATGCAAGACAAAATATGCTTAACCGTAAAATTAAAAACAATACAGGCCTGATAGGAGTATCCTGCGGAGTCAGTGACGGCAGAACTTACCTCTCTACGGCTTTTATCATAAACAAAAGGAAAGGGAAAAAATTAACTTTCAGCTGTCCCGATACACCATTCAACAGGATTCTGTCGGCGCTGGCGCGAGACAAATTTGTATTGCAACAAGGTGAGGAGGAATATGCGCCGCTGAATTTCCCAGAGTGGCAGTTTAAGCCGCTGAGAAATATTTTGCTGAAGGAGGATTTGAGCAAATACAAAGAAAAGAGGGCAAAAGTCAAAACCGGAAAACAAAAACCAAAATTGAACCCGCGAATATTGCGCTTCTGCCGGAAAATGGCGAGGAAGATAAAATCAAAAATAAAATATAAAAAATAAAAATGACATATTAAAAATTAAAATGTTTTTTAACAGCCCCAACGGCCACTAATTTTCACCACAGAGGCGCAGAGATTAAAGAAAACTCTAAATCCTAAATAAATTCTAAATACCAAAATTAAAATTATTTAAATAAAATAACCGCGGCGGGCAGGGGAAGAAAAAGCAAGGACAAATTAAGAGAGCAAGCCGTCAAAAACGGGGGGCATTTGATCCCATGTTTTTCCATCCAAGATTCTTCCAGCCTTTTTTTTGTTTGTTCCACCCCATTGCTTAAAGAAAAACGGGACATCCTGTTCTATACATTGTTTCCTAACATTTCTGACCCAATCTATTTTTATCGGTCTTGCGCCAGGGCCGGATTCTCCGCCCACGATTACCCAATCAATGCCGCTCAAATCCAATCGGCCTAAATCATCCAATAATGGTTCGAGAGATAAAAATTTGATGTGTGCAGAGGTATATCGAAGATAATCTATGCGTTCTTTATAATCTGCGGATTCAACTGTTACCCCCATCCATATATTTTCCACCCATTTCAGCATCGATGCCAGCTCTGCAAGCCTTTCAGCCCTTTTTGTCAATATCTGAAACTGATGATGCCAGGCCTTGTTCATAGTGTCGAATATGTCAAAAACAAATTCCCGGGGGACCAATTCATGGAAGAGGTCACTCATTGAATTGACGAAAATCATTTGCGGTTTTTTCCAGCATAACGGCAGGCCGAGCATTTTCGGATGGCAGGTTACCTTAAAGCCGTTGCGGTAATTAGGCTGACCCATCGCCTGCAATCTCAGGGCCATCCTCTTTGCGTAGCAGTTTTTACAGCCTGTACTTATTTCCGAACATCCCGTCACCGGATTCCACGTCGATTCTGTCCATTCTATCTTTGAATCAATTCCCATTTAAATATTCCTTAGTAAGTGTTCTGCGATTCTAATAGCAATTGGCGCTCCTTTGGGGTTTCCAGCGGCAAAGAAAAATTGGAACAACATGCTTCTACGGCTGTTGTAGAAAGTTTTATCTACTTCAGCCACCCCAGAAAATATTGTTTTTAATCTATTTTTATAAAAATTCCCGATTCTGTTGAAGTCGCAGGCTTTAACTATTATATCAACTGGCTTACCAAAGAGGTCATCTAAAGTTTGAGTTTTATAAAAACACTCAAACCATTCTTTAGTTCCAAAAATTCTATTCAAACAATTATAAAATATTTTCTGGGGGGCTTTTGCCAGTAGCCGGTTGACTGCCATAATTGGAAAAAGAATCCAAACATCAATGCATTTGGTTCTCGCAATCGCTTCGATTGTCGCCCATTCGGCTTCTGTAGCAAATGGATCAAGAAATAGAACTGCCCGAGTATTTTTCCAGTCCTCATTCTTGCAATAGTTCTGGATAAATCCATTAGCATCATTTTGTATTATTTCCATTTGCTTATCTTTTTGCGGATAAGCAAGCCTTAGCTTTTCCAATTCATTAATTTTATCTTGATCACTTTCAATAAAGATATACTTATCAAACGGAGGATTTGCTTCAAGAGCTAAAGCGGCTGAACCTTTCAGAAATTGTTCAGATTCGCCCTGTCCTAATTCCTCGAAAATATCTGGAACACTATATTGAAGTTTACGTTGCTGACGATACCCCGTTCCTGCGAATGCATCTATATAAACTCTTTTGAATGGCTGATTTTTTAATGCTGTATTGTAACTATTGAGATAATTTTTTATAATTTTGAGTTTTTTCTCAGTCCAACTCCCACCAAAAAGTTGTCTCGTTAAATCTGTCATTTGCCATCCTTAAAGGTTTATTTATTACCGAATTAAATTTTTGGCGTCCCGTGTATCGGCTATTTCAGTAAATGAGCACCATAGTTTCATATAATGGACATTTTACCCGAATATCTTTAAATTTCACATTGTCATTTTGCATTTTAATTTTTGATACTTGATTTATTTACAATCCTTAGTTGCCCCTCAAAGAACCGGCCAAATCATAGCCTTAAATCGGGCAGGAAACAATGAAAATTAAGCGTTTCAGGGAAGCAGAAATCAGGGTAATCCTTCGACCCTGCTCAGTCCTGCGGACTCCTTACGGAGGACAGGTCCGCGGTTAAAAATATTATTGACAAAAATAAATTTATCGTCTAAACTAAAGTCTAAGCTTATATTGGACGATACTTAATTATGTACTATCCGAGGTCGCTAAAAGATGTCTGGCTGAGCGCTTCAAAGCAGTTCGGCGCAGTTTTGCTTACAGGGCCCCGGCAGGTCGGAAAGACAACCTTCCTCAAACATATATGCCCCGCCGACAGGACTTATGTAACATTGGATGACCCCCCGACACGGGCACTGGCACAGGAAGACGGCGGCCTTTTTATGAAAAGATTTACGCCCCCGCTTCTAATCGATGAAATCCAATATGCTCCCAACCTGCTGCCATATATCAAAATGCAGGTCGATTCGAGCGGTAAAACGGGACAATTCTGGCTTACCGGCTCTCAGCAATTTCTAATGATGAAAGGAATATCCGAAACTTTAGCAGGCAGAGTGGCTATTCTTAATCTGCTGGGTTTTTCGCAGCGAGAAAAAGACCGCTCAAATATAAGTATCAAACCTTTCATACCTGAAAAGAAAAAACTGGCGGCCAGATTATCTTTTGCCAAAAAGCCGAATTTGAAACAGATTTACAAAAACATCTGGCTCGGCAGTTTCCCTGCCCTGATTGCCGGCGCAGCGAAAAACAGAAAGCTTTATTACAGTTCGTATCTTCAGACATATCTGCAGCGGGACGTGAGAGACCTGGCGCAGGTCGGCAATGAAACGGCTTTTTTGAAATTTATAAGGGCCTGCGCTGCAAGAACCGGACAACTGCTGAATCTGGCGGATTTGGCTAAGGACACGGATATAAGCATTCCAACCGCGAAAAAATGGCTGTCTATTCTCCTGGCCAGTTTCCAGATTTTCCTGCTGCAGCCTTATCACAGCAATATTACGAAAAGGCTGGTCAAGACACCTAAATTATATTTTCTCGATACCGGCCTGTGTACTTATTTGACCGAATGGAACAGTCCTGAAACTCTTGAGGCAGGTGCAATGTCCGGAGCCATTTTTGAAACATGGGTATTTACGGAGATACTGAAAAGTTACTGGCACAGGGGGTTTGAGCCGCTGATTTATTATTATCGCGACAAGGATAAAAAGGAAATCGATTTTATCATTGAAGAAAATCAAAAGTTATACCCCATAGAGGTAAAAAAAAGCACCGCTGTTAAAAAAGACTGGGGCAGAGAATTTTCCGTTCTGTCCAAATTGAAAAAAACAACAGGTAAAGGAATAGTTATCTGTATGGCAGAAAGACCGCTGCCTTTAGATAATAAAAACGATGCTGTTCCAGTAACTATCTTTTAACCGACCACACACCGTGCAAACAAGTGCGGGGATAATTCCAATTTATTAATCCTTTTTGGATTTTTCTGTGTCCTTTGGAGTCGGGCTATTTTCATCTGAAGGTTTCACGCTCTCGGCCGGTCTTCGCACCAGCGGCGGTTTAGTGCCGCTGAGCGGGGAATCAAGCTTGTCGGCCTCATCAGCATATTTCACATCGGCCTGGGCTTTAATCTTTTGAACATAATCCATAACAAGCTGCTTTTTCTGCTTGTCGGCAAGAGCCTTGAGGATTTGCTCCTTTGCCTGGCTGAAACTGATGGTATTGGCATCGGTATGCTCAACGAGCTTAATAATATGATAACCGAAACTTGTCCGGACTATATCGCTTACCTGGCCGGGCTTAAGTGCGAAAGCTGCCTTATCAAATTCCGGCACAAAAGCGCCCTTCGGCTGCATACCCAAATCGCCGCCATCCTTGCCGGACGGGCAGGCAGAATGCTGTTTTGCCAGCTCTTCAAAACTTTCGCCGGCCTTTATCTTTTTTAGAAGCTCCTGCGCCTTTGCCCTGGCCTGCCGGCCGGCCTGATTCGGGTCATTGGAATCTCCAGGCTTTATAAGTATGTGTTTTGTGTGAATCTTTTCCGGTTCGCTGAACTGCTGAATATTTTCATCATAATACGCCTTGGCCTGCTCATCTGTGGGTTTTTGCAGATTTTGTGCGGCAAATTCCATATCCATCAGCTTTTCAAACATAAGCCTTTTGCGCACGCCCTGCTGGTAATCGCTGAAGCTGGTGCCGTAAGCCTTCAGCAGCGCCTTGAATTCATCCAACGTCAGATTCTGCTGGGCAGCTTGCTCGTTAATCTGCTGGTCCAGTTCGGATTGATTAACGTCAATGTTACTCTGCTTTTCCTTCTGAGTGAGAAGCTCTTCCACCATAAGCTGTTCTATAACGCGTTTTCTTATCTGCTGGCGGTACTGCGGAACCATATTGGGCGGAACTTTCCCGGCCATTTGCTCCATACGCGGATTTAGAACCGCTTCAATCTGCCCTTCGGTAATAACTGTACCGTTGACCGTAACCACAGGCACGGCGGACTGATTCGCATCCTCCTTCGCTGAAGAGTTCGGTTCGATTACAGGAATATTCGGTTCTGCAACATTTGGTTCTGCAGCAGGCTTGTTCGGTTCCACAACAGGTTTATTCGGCTCCGCGACAGGTTTGGCCGATTTTTTCGGCTTTGCTGCAAACGCTGCTGTCGATAGTAAAACGACCAGAATAAGCGAAATATTTACGATAATCTTCATAGTTAATTTCCTTTCGTGAAAAGCATTTATTTTAAGGTACCAAACAAAGCCAGATAGTATAACTTGGCCGGCAGCAAAATGAAAGACAAAAGCAGAATAATTGAACAGCATATATCGTCTTGACATCACTGTTGTTAGAACTTACAATCGGACCAAAATTGAAAGGAGGCAATATGGTTAACGTCGTATTGCAGACAGAAATTCCCGGCACAAAAGCCAGGCACGGCAAGGTTCGCGATATTTATGATCTCAGTGATAAACTCCTCATTGCTGCATCCGACAGAATAAGCGCATTCGATGTGATAATGGCAAACGGGATTCCTTATAAGGGCATCGTTCTAACACAGATATCAAAATTCTGGTTCGATTTTCTTTCGAGCGTTGTGGAAAGCCATTTTATAACCGATAAAGCAAGCGACTATCCAAAACCATTTTGCGATTACGCAGGACAGCTTATCGGCAGAAGTATGCTGGTTAAAAAAACAAAGGTTCTGCCGGTTGAATGCGTTGTCAGAGGCTATCTTGCCGGCTCAGGCTGGAAAGAGTATCAGCAGTCTCAAACAGTCTGCGGGCACAAATTGCCGGCCGCTCTGAAACAGTGTACTAAACTGCCTGAGCCGATATTCACGCCTGCAACAAAAGCAGAGCTTGGTACGCATGATGAAAACATCGACTTCGACAGATGCGTTACAATAATAGGCAACAAAAACGCCGAGTACGTTCGCGATAAAAGCATCGAGATATTCAAAAAAGCATCTGCCTACGCTGAAAAGAGAGGGATAATCCTTGCCGATACAAAATTCGAATGGGGCGAGACTGACGGCAAAATTATTCTGATTGACGAGGTGCTGACGCCTGACTCATCGCGATTCTGGCCCGCAGATAAATACGAGACGGGCCGCGACCAGGAAAGCTATGACAAACAATTCGTCAGGAATTATCTCGAGAGCATAAACTTCGACAAGTCCGGCAAAGGTATTGAGCTGCCCGACGACGTGCGTCAGAAAACCAGCGCAAAATACATCGAGGCATACGAGCAACTGGCAGGCAAAAAATTCTCATTCAAGAGTTAAAAAATGGGTGAAGAATCCGGCAGATACAATTCTTTAGTGATAAGCATTTGTCTCGTTGCCGCTGTCATAGCGGTGTATTGGCCGGTGTACAACTATGATTTTGTCAAATATGACGACGATAAATACGTA
The DNA here is from genome assembly GCA_964619675.1 of uncultured Planctomycetaceae bacterium. GTDB lineage: Bacteria > Planctomycetota > Phycisphaerae > Sedimentisphaerales > UBA12454 > JAPLMW01. The sequence goes on from CAZUEO010000008.1 coordinate 38,903, forward strand.
ACCAACAATATAAATATACACTCGGGTCCGAACCTAAAATGCATCCGCTGGGCCTTCACTACAGGGTACTTTAGCTACTGGCATCCTGTTACATGGCTGAGCCACGCTCTCGATTGCCAGCTTTTTGGGAGCTGGGGCGGCGGACATCATTTGACAAATGTTCTTCTTCATATCGCAAATACATTGATTTTGTTCTACGTCTTAATGCGGATGACCGGTGCGGTATGGCCCAGTGCATTTGTGGCTGCGATTTTTGCACTGCATCCTCTTCACGTTGAGTCCGTCGCCTGGATTGCCGAGCGGAAAGATGTGCTCAGCACTTTTTTTCTGCTTCTGACAATGTGGGCGTACGTCCGCTATGTCGAGAGTCCGCAACTTAAATGGTATTTGGCAGCTTTGATACTGTTTGCTGTGGGTCTTATGTCAAAGCCTATGCTCGTTACCCTTCCGTTTGTGCTGCTGCTGCTGGACTACTGGCCGCTTCAACGAAAATTCGCCTGGCGACTGCTGATTGAAAAAATACCATTTTTTGTCTGCTCTTTAACCGTCTGCACGGTAACATTTCTTGTCCAGCAAAGCAACGAAGCAATGGCTGTTGTCGAAACATTAGAATTTAAAACCAGAATCGGTAATGCGATTGTTTCTTATGTTGCATATATCGCAAAAATGATTTGGCCCAGCCGATTAGCCGTATTTTACCCATACTCCAGCCGTGAATTGTCGGCGGTAAAGATTATAATCTGCGTTCTACTGCTTTTACTGATTTCGATATGCTGCATTTATACGGCCAGGCGCTACAGGTTTTTCGCAGTCGGATGGCTGTGGTATCTCGGCACTTTGGTTCCCGTAATCGGCATAGTTCAGGTCGGCGTACAGGCTATGGCCGACAGATACACCTATATGACATTAACAGGTCTGTTTATTATCATTGCCTGGAGCGCAAAAGAGTTTGTCCCAAAACGGCGGTACAGAATACTGGCTTTATCTGCCGTTGCGATACTGGTTGCCTACGGCATAACCGCCGCCCGGCAGGCACAATACTGGAAAAACAGCCTGACACTATTCGAACATACCATACAGGTTACCAAAAACAACTACGCTATTTCCTTCATCTACGCAAACAGTCTGACCGAGGCAGGCAGAGCTGATGAGGCCGCTGAGGTATTTAATCAGTCTCTTGATGAGACCATCAGGATATTCAATAAGTCTCTGGCAGTCAAACCGGACAATGCCCAGGCCCACGACAGTCTCGGCTGCGCGCTATCGTTCTCCGGCAAGATACCAGAGGCCGTTGAACACTTTAAACTGGCTATAAAGTACCAGCCTGATTACGTCTCGGCATATAATAACCTTGCCGTCGCTTTATACAGGCTGGGCAGAAATGAGGAGGCTATTGATTATTTCAGGCAGGCGCTGAAAATCGAGCCGGATTACATTAAGGCTTACCTCGGTCTTGCGGTAATTTACAACGCATCACAAAAATATGACGAAGCTGTCGAATCTCTCAATAAAGCAATCGAGCTTGACCCGACCAGCATAGACGCTCACGAGTATCTTTGCACTGTGCTTGCCACTATCGGCAAAACCGACGAGGCAATGAAAGAAGCCCGTTTTGTTCTAACTGCCAGGCCGAACGATGCTAATATGCATCGCAGGCTGGGTATTCTTCTTGAAAGAAAAGGTGAAATTGCTGAAGCGATAAAATCATACCGCACAGCCCTGAAAATCAACCCCAATGAAGTAAAAACGCGTTTTCTTCTCGAAGCGGCCTTGAAAAAACAGCAGGCTCCTCAAGGCGAAAACTGACAATCAACTATTGAAAGGTTAGAAACAAAAAGTTCCCATTAAAAAAAATGAACACTCACAGGCATCGCTTTTTTCTGATAAGTGTTTTTCTTATCGCGGCGGTTATCGCGGTATATTGGCCGGTGTATAAATATGATTTTGTGGATTGGGACGATAATATTTACGTAACCGAAAACCCAAACGTACAAAAAGGGTTGAACTTCGAAAGTATCCGCTGGGCCTTTACCACAAACTATTCAGGCACATATCATCCTGTTACGTGGCTGAGCCATATACTTGACTGGCAGCTCTTTAAAAGTCGGGCAGGCGGGCATCATATAACAAACGTACTGTTTCACATCGCAAATACTCTGATTCTGTTCTATGTTTTAATGCGAATGACCGGCGCAGTCTGGCCGGCGGCATTTGTCGCTGCGGCTTTTGCGCTGCACCCTTTACACGTCGAATCCGTAGCGTGGGTCTCGGAGCGAAAAGACGTGCTCAGCACGTTCTGGGGGCTGCTGGCAATACTGGCTTACAGCCGATACGTCGAGAATAGAAGGTTTAAATGGTACCTGGTGACACTCGTATTATTCGTGCCGGCTCTTATGTCAAAACCAATGCTTGTTACCCTGCCGTTCGTACTGCTTTTACTCGATTTTTGGCCGCTGCAAAGGAAGTTTTCATACCGCCTGCTGACTGAGAAAATACCATTTATTATCTGCTCAATTATCATCTGCTTTGTAACGGTGCCGATTCAGCAAAAAACCGGTGCGGTGGCAAGCCTCGAATTATACGGCCTTGCAACCAGAATCAACAATGCCTTTGTATCATATGTCACGTATATTATAAAAATGTTCCGGCCCGGCAGGCTGACCGTACTTTATCTGCACTGTGGCAAAGAGCTGCCGGTGATAAAGGCTGCTGTCTGCGGGGTGGCGCTTTTTCTGTTTTCCGTATGTTTTATTTACCCTGCCAGGCGATACAAATTTCTGGCGGTCGGATGGCTGTGGTATCTCGGTATGCTGGTTCCCGTAATCGGGCTGGTTCAGTCCGGCGCACAGGCTGTGGCCGACAGATACACATATATGACGCTGACAGGCCTGTTTATCATAATCGCATGGAGCGCAAAAGAGTTTGTTCCAAAACGGCTGCATAAAATGCTGGTGCCGGCGGCTGTCGCGATACTCATTGCCTGCGGTATAGCTTCCGCTCGACAGCTAAAATGCTGGCAGAACAGCCGGTCATTATTCGAACAGGCCCTAAGGGTCGATGAAAATAACAACCTCATCCTTTACAACTATATAATTTATCTAAATGAATCGGGCAGATATGACGAGGCTGCTGAAAAATCCGACAGACTGCTGAAAATCACACCGGATGATGCCAAGGCGCACAACGTTGCCGGTACGGCATTAATGAACACCGGCAGACTGCAGCAGGCACTTGAGCATTTCGAATCTGCCATAAAAAACGACCCCAATTTCCTGCCGGCATACTTCAATGCCTCGCTGGCACTGACAAAGCAGGACAAACTCCAGGAAGCAGCCGGCCGGCTCGAGCAATCATTAAAACTCAAACCCGACAGCGACCTCTATATAAGACTTGCTATGACTTATATCAGCATAGGAAAATCTGACAGCGCCGTCGAAACCTGCAACAGAGCCATAGAGCTGGAGCCGAACAATGCGGTCATCCACGGCTATCGGGGCCTGGCCCTGCAGGATGCAGGCAGAAGCGATGAGGCAATAGAAGAATTTCGTTTTGTCCTGAAAGTAAATCCCGATAACATCGTGATGCATCGCAATTTGGGCTCCCTGCTCGAACGGCAGGGCAAAATTGACGAGGCAATAGAATCATACCGCGCCGCTCTGCAGATTGAACCTGATAATGAAGGCCTGCGACAGCTTCTCGAAGAAGCCTTAAAAAAGCAGAAAACCCGTTAAAAAAATATGAAAAATCTAAAGGTCGGCATATTCTCATGGTTCGGCTGGCGGATACATATCAGCCGAAGGGCACAACTTATAAAAAAGGCGGGTTTTGACGCAACGTGCCTGTGGTGGGCGGATGAGGAAAAGGCAAATACCGGCTCGCTCGATGATTTACCGAAGATTGTCCGCGACAGCGGACTTGAAATAGACAATATCCACGTACCCTTTAAAGAGACTCACCTGCTTTCATCAGAAAATATTTCAGAGCGCAGAAAAATGATTGACCTTCATAAAGAATGGATTGACGACTGCGGCAGACACAATATCGGGAAACTTGTCTTTCATACCTGCCCCGACCAGCTTGATTTGCCTGCCCCGAACAAGCTGCTGTTAGACAGTGTTGAAGAAATACTAAAGTCTGCCGAATCCGCAAAGGTTACTCTCGCTGTTGAGAATACACGGCGATGCGATTACGCAGATGTCGTCCTTGAAAAATTTGACAGCGATTATCTGCGATTCTGCTACGACAGCGGGCACGATTTTATATGGAGCGGCAGGCCGACTGAAATTCTTAAAAGGTGGGGACATAAACTTGTTACAACACATCTGCACGACAATAAAGGCTCCGAAGACGACCATATGCTGCCTTTTACGGGAAAAATAGACTGGATAAAAATAATCTCGAATTGGCCTAAGGACTACAAAGGCGTTTTAATGCTCGAAGTGCTCGGGGATGAAAATTTTCAGTCTGCAAAAGACTTTCTTTGGGCGGCCTTCGAGAGTATAATGAAGCTGAAGGCCGTCGAAATATGAGCTATAGAGACGAAAACGAGGATAAAAACATAGTTCTTATCGGTATGCCCGCCGTCGGTAAAAGCACCGTAGGCGTATTGCTCGCAAAAAGGCTCGGCAGGTATTTTCTCGATACCGATGTTTTTATACAGGCAGTTGCCGGCAGAACACTCCAGGAAATCATCGACACCGATGGTCTGGAAAGTTTTTGCCAGCTCGAAGCCGAGCATATCACCTGCATCGACAGGACAAACTGCATCATCGCCACCGGCGGAAGCACGGTTTACAGCGAAAATGCAATGAACCACCTGAAAGAAACCAGCGAAATTGTTTATCTGAAACTGCCGCTCGATATGATAAAAAAACGCCTGACAGATTTAAACATCCGCGGCGTCGTCATCAGCGAAGGGAAAACACTGGATGATTTATATAACCAGCGGACCCCGCTGTATAAACAATGGGCGGATTTTACAATCGACTGCCGCCACCTGACTCACGAACAGGTGGTTGAAAAAATAATCGAGGAGCTTGAAGCATTCAATCCTATTTAAAATTTAAGATTTGCAGAGTACGTCTGCAGCGGAATTATTTTTATTAAATTTTCAATTACATCAGTTTCCAGGCCTTTGCAAATGCCCTGAAGCTGCGGTCGTAGGTTTTTTCCACATCGGGCGGGAAACAGCAGCCGGGCAGCTCTTTTAAAGCCAGATGATACCGGATGCACTGACAGCAAATTCCCTTCTTCGAACAGCCGCTATAAGTACAATTGCAAAAATCCAGGTTCTGTTTTTTGTTACATTCCATCTATATTTCCTTCTAAAATTATGCAAAGTGCAATTCTACTATATCCCTGTCGCAAAGGACGTGGGTTCTGTGCACGTTCTGGCCGTCACGAACGCCGCTGCCCCAGCAGCGTGCGCTTTTTAATTTCTCCGCAAGCTCCCTGTGTATCGATTGCGCCAAATCCATCACAGTTGAGCCTTTCGGCAATACAAAAGGCTCATTCATATCCGGCTCCTGCCCGGGCTTTTTGGCGTAAACCCTGACAATATCGAGCAGCCTGAAAATGTCTGCAAGCATTCCGTCAAGGCTAGTTCTGTCTTCTACGGATATCACAACAATTTCAAACGGCTTTGCCAATTGCTTTTTTAAATTATCTGTTGCCTCCGGCTGTACAATATCCGCCTTCGTTGCAATAACAAAACATTTCCGCCCAATCGCGTTTTCGCCTTCATCCAAAAGAAGTCTTTTTGATTCAAGAAAATCGAAACACACTTTAACCTGCTCATCTAAACGGGCGCTTAAATCAATACAGACGCCGATAAGGTCGCAGTTGCGCAGCGTATTGACAATGCCTGAAGGAGCAAAATCAGCGGTAATCGGCGGCATATCGACAATTTCGATTTGTATATCTTCAAACTGCGTCATACCCGGTATCGGTATGCTCGTGGCGAAAGGAAAATCAGCCGATTCAGTTTTTGCATGAGTCAGCGCCGCAACAATTGTGCTTTTTCCGCTGTTCGGCAGGCCCAGCAGCACTACCTGGCCTGCCCCGCTCTTGGGAATATGGAAAGGGTCCGGCCCGTGTGAGGCCTTCCTCTTTTTTTCAGCGGACTCCTTGAGCGAGCTGAGTTTTTTTCGCAAATCCGCCCGCATATGGTCAGTGCCCTTGTGCTTCGGGATAACGCGCATCATCTCCTCAAGCGCAAGAATTTTCTCCTCAGTGGTGGATGCCTCTCTAAACCACTGCTCAGCTTTGAGATAGTCTGGCGTTAAATTCGCAGGCATTGTAACGAAAATAAAAAATTAAAAATAAAATATAAAAGATAAGGAAGTCGTCCTGCACTTAAAATATTTTAAGTACAGGACTCCACAATTTTTATTTTTTATATTTTATCTTTTATTTTACTTCGCGACTTCAGTCGCAACAAGGTCTCCGACCTGGCTTGTTGAATAACCCATTTTTCCCGCCTGCATACTCTTGAGCTTGTTTGCAGTGACGAATTTTACGGCATCTTCGACTTTTTCAGCCGCCTTTTCTTCGCCTAAAGTTTCCAGCATCATTTGAGCCGCACAGATTGCCGCCAGCGGATTGATTACGCCCTTACCGGTATATTTCGGCGCACTTCCGCCGATAGGTTCGAACATCGAGACACCTTCGGGATTGATATTCCCGCCCGCCGCGATGCCCATACCGCCCTGCGTTATTGCACCAAGGTCAGTAATGATATCACCGAACATATTGCCGGTTACAATCACGTCAAACCATTCGGGGTTCTTAACCATCCACATACAAGTCGCATCGACGTGATAATATTCTCTTTTAATATCCGGGTATTGTTTTTCACCCATCTCGTGAAAGGCCCTTTCCCATAGGTCGTAGATGTATGTTAAGACATTTGTCTTGCCGCAGAGCGCAAGGGTGTTTTCTTTTCCTCTGCCTGTTGCCTTTTTGCCGTATTTTTTCGCGTACTCAAATGCGTATTTCAAACATCTGTCAACCTGAAAACGGTTATAAACAGCGGATTGTACCGCTACCTCGTTTGGCGTTCCCTTCATTGTAAAACCGCCTGTGCCGGTGTAGGCATCGCCTGTGTTTTCTCTAACTACAACGTAGTTTATGTCCTGCGGCCCCTTATCCTTCAGCGGCGTTTCAACGCCGGGGTAAAGCTTTACAGGCCTTAGGTTTATATACTGGTCAAGCTCAAATCGGGCCTTGAGCAGGATACCTTTTTCGAGGATGCCCGGCTTTACATCGGGATGGCCGATAGCGCCGAGCAGAATCGTATCAAACTTGCGCAGTTCTTCAACGGCGCTGTCAGGCAGGGTCTGGCCCGTTCTTTTATATCTTTCGCCGCCAAAGTCAAATTCAGTCAGGTCGGTTTTAAAGCCGAATTTCTTTTCAGCAGCCTTTAAAACCTTTACGGCCTCAGCCGTAACTTCCGGCCCTGTCCCATCGCCCGGGATAACAGCAATTTTGTACGTCTTCATTTGTTCCTTTCCTTCAATTTTCATTTTTGCTTCTTTATGTGTTCTAATAAACCGCCTTCATTGATTATTTCGATAGCAAAATCCGGCAGCGGATTAAACTTTATTTGCTTCTTCTGCGTTCTATTGTCAATAACACCTTTTTTGTAATCGATTTCAATTTCGTCGCCATCATTGATTTTTCCCGCAGCGCCGGCAAGCTCAACCGGATAAAAGCCGCAGTTGATGCAGTTGCGATAGAATATCCTTGCAAACGACCCTGCAATAACGGCGCCGACCTTCGCACCCTGCAGTGCCCAGACGGCGTGCTCCCTGCTTGAGCCGCAGCCAAAATCATCGCCTGCCACGACACAGTCGCCGGGCCTGCATTTTTTCACAAATTCAGCATCCAAATCTTCCATACAATGCTGCGCAAGCTCGGCAGCGCTATCAGTATTGAGATACCTTGCAGGAATAATTTCATCCGTATTTATATGGTCGCGTTTATAAACATGAGCCTTTGACATCATTACCTCACATATATTTTCTTGGGTCAGTTAATTTTCCTTCGACCGCTGAAGCAGCAGCGGTAGCAGGACTGGCTAAATAGACTTCGCTTTTTGGACTTCCCATTCTGCCGACAAAGTTTCTGTTCGTTGTGCTTACGCACTTCTCACCGGCGGCAAGGACACCCATAAATCCGCCCAGGCAGGCGCCGCAGGTCGGCGCGGAAATTACGCAGCCCGCCGCGTAAAAAGTATCGAACAGGTCTTCATCCATCGCCTGCTTCCAGACCGCAGGCGTAGAAGGCACTATGATTGTTCGTATCGCAGCTTTCCTGCCTTTGAGAATCGAGGCGGCAATTCTTAAATCTTCAATTCTGCCGTTGGTGCAGCTTCCAATGTAAACCTGGTCCATCTCTATACCAGCGCAATCATTGATTGATTTGCCGTTGCTCGGCAGATGAGGCAGAGCAACAAGCGGCTCTAATTTGGAGCAATCAATCTCAATAGTCTGTTCATACTTTGCATCCGCATCCGACTGGTAAACTTTGTAAGGTTTTTTATCTTTCAAATGCTCGTCGAGATATTTTTTTGTAATCTCGTCAAAGCCGATAATGCCGTTCTTGGCACCTGCCTCAATGGCCATATTTGTAATGGTCATCCGAGCTTCCATTGACATTTCGCCAAGTGCAGGGCCGACAAATTCCATCGCTTTGTAAAGCGCACCATCAGTGCCGATTCTCGCAATCACGGCAAGTATTACATCCTTGCTGTAAACGCCTTTCGGCAGCTTGCCGTTTAGAACAAACTTTATCGACGCAGGAACTCTAAACCACAATTTCCCTGTGGCGATTGCCGCCGCTAAATCAGTTGAGCCGATACCCGTTGAAAAGGCCGCAAACGCGCCGTAAGTGCAGGTATGGCTGTCGCCGCCGACAATCACTTCGCCCGGCCTGATATGTCCCTGTTCAGGCAGCAGCGCATGGCAGACGCCTGCCTTGCCGAGCGGGTAATAATACCTTATTGCCTTTTCTCTCGCCCAGGCATCGAGTCTTTTGTGCAGCTCTGCGCTTTTTACGTCCTTTGCCGGCTGGAAATGGTCGGGTGTTACGACAATTTTTTCGGTATCGAAAACCTTGTCAATTCCTTTTTCCTTAAGCATTGAAATTGCCGCAGGCGCAGTAACCTCGTGGCACATCACACAGTCGATTTTCGCATCTATTAAATCGCCGGGTTTTATGCTTTTTTCACCTGCCGCAGCGGCAAGTATCTTTTCTGTTATTGTCATTGACATAACCCTATACCCTATTCTTTTGCCATCATTCTGTTTATCGCGTTAACATAAGCCTTTGCTGATGCCTCGATGATATCGGTCGAGACGCCTCTGCCGGTAAACCTTATGCCTTTTTTATCTATTACCTTTACGGTCGCTTCGCCAAGTGCTTCCTTGCCGCCGGTAACGGCTTTTATCGTGTACAGGTCCAGTTTAGGCGACTGGCCGCAAGCGATTCTTATCGCTTCATAAGCAGCATCGACCGGCCCGTCTCCGCAGGCCGCTGCGGTTACCGGCGCATCTTTGCCTTTTATCTTCATTTTGACGCTTGCCGTCGGCAAAGTTCCAGTCCCGCAGGCAACGTGAAGATACTGAAGCTCAAATATATGCTCGACTGCTCTTATCTCGTCGCTGACAAAAGCGGCAATATCCTCATCAAAGACCTCTGCCTTTTTATCGGCCACATCAAGAAATCTCTGATAAATCTGCTCAAGCTCGGCTTCCGATACCTTGTATCCAAGCTCACTTAATCTATGTTTAAGCCCATGCCTTCCTGTTCTTGCAGTCAGCACCACAGCGCTTTTCGGTGAGCCGACGTCTTCGGGACGGATGATTTCATAAGTCAGCGGGTTTTTCAGGAATCCGTCAACGTGTATTCCACTGCTGTGCGCAAAGGCATTTGTCCCGACAATGGCTTTATTAGGCGGAACCAATATTCCGAGCATTTCAGAAACCATCCTGCTTGTCCTGTACAGCTCTTTTGCATTTATTTTCGTATCGAGACCAAAGAAATCCTTACGAGTCCTTATCGCCATTACAGCCTCTTCAAGCGAAGCATTGCCGGCGCGCTCACCGACGCCGTTGAGGGTACACTCAATCTGTCTTGCGCCGTTTTTTACTCCTGCCAGCGTATTCGCCACCGACATTCCCAAATCATCGTGGCAGTGTACGCTTATTACGGTTTTTCTGATATTCGGCACATTCTGAAAAATATCGGCGATTAACTGCCCGAACTGCTGCGGTATCGAATAGCCGGTCGTATCGGGGATATTTACCGTGGTGGCGCCGGCATCTATGACGGCTTCGACAATCTTATATAGATACGCCTTCTGTGCTCTGCCGGAGTCTTCACAGTAAAACTCGACGTCATCGGTATACTGCCTGGCACGCTTGACGGCTTTTATACCCATATCAATCGCTTTTTCTTTTTTCTCTTCGAGCGTTTTGCCGTACTTAGCGTCCTTGAACTTGCTCGCTATGTGAATATCGCTGATTCCAAGGCCGGTATGTATCCTTGCCTTTCTGGCTTTTTGCAGAGCCTTGCCGGCAGCATCGATATCTGCGCTGACCGCTCTCGAAAGCCCACAGATAACCGGCCCGGTTACCTGCTGGGCTATCAACTGCACCGCTTCGAAGTCCTGCGGAGAGGAAATTGGAAAACCGGCCTCAATAACATCAACGCCCAGCCGGGCAAGCTGAACGGCCAGCTCAAGCTTTTCCCTGGCGCCAAGCCGGGTGCCCGCGGCCTGTTCGCCATCCCGCAGCGTCGTATCAAAAACTATCACTTTTTCTTCAGTAGACATAATTTGTCTCCTTTTGTTCTCTTAAAACAGAAATTATGCAACAAAAAAGGTTTAATTTCTACTACAAACAAAAACAGTATAGGTGATTTTTAGATAGGGATTCTGCTGCGCCTTACGGGCGCAACAGTAAGGCCAGCAGGATAAGTGCTGTTGAAATGGATACGATATTTTTAGTCTGCTTAGCCATAGCTCTTTATAGTATAACAAGTTTCAGGAAAAAGCAACTAAAAATTCGATTTTTTCCTTATTTGCCGGCCGCATCTTGACTTTATCAGCGTAAATTATTAGTATGTCTCGGCTTTTCAACGGTTTAAAGAGCATAAGGAGCTAAACAAGTGGCAAAAAACGTGGCTATTGCAGGCGTAACAGGGGCGGTAGGTCAGGAATTTATAAAAATTCTTGAGCAGCGGGATTTTCCCGTCAAATCCATAAAGATGCTCGCATCCACCCGTTCCGTCGGCAAAACGGTCAAATTCAAAGGCAAAGAGTACCCGGTTGAAGAGCTGAAGGAAAACAGTTTCAACGGCATTGACATTGCTCTTTTCAGCGCCGGCGCATCACGAAGCAAACAGTTTGCCCCTGCTGCCGTCAAGGCAGGTGCGGTTGTGGTTGATAATTCCAGCGCATTTCGAATGGACCCTGAAGTGCCGCTGGTAATTCCTGAAATCAATCCGCAGGCGATAAAAAAACACAAGGGCATAATCGCAAATCCGAACTGCTCGACGATTATAGGCAACGTTCCCGTCTGGCCGCTGCACAAGGCCAATCCCATAAAGAGAATGATTGTCAGCACCTATCAGGCGGCCAGCGGCGCGGGACAGGCTGCGATGAATGAGCTGATTGAGCAAACTAAAGAAGTGCTGGCAGGCAAAAAGCCTACCTGTAACAAATTCAAATACCAGATTGCGTTCAATGTATTCAGTCATGATTCCGAGATTCAGCCTAACGGTTACAATCTCGAAGAAGTGAAAATGCTCAATGAAACAAGGAAGATTTTTGATTGTCCCGATATCGCAATCACCTGTACCTGTATTCGAATACCGGTTTTGCGATGCCATTGCGAGAGCATTAACCTCGAATTCAAAGACCCAATTACCGCTGATGAGGCGCGCGAGCTTCTCGAAGCCGCTCCCGGCGTTTCACTGATAGACGACCAGAAGAATAATCGTTTTCCGATGCCGCTCGATGCGACCGACAAAGACGATGTTTACGCAGGCCGAATCCGCCAGGATGAATCAATACCTGACAGGCGGGGTATCAATCTGTGGGTTGCAGGCGACCAGCTCCGTAAAGGTGCAGCGCTCAATGCCATTCAAATAGCAGAGAAATTACTGTAAAATAGATTACGGAATTCAATATATTCAGCCCCGGCCTTTGGCCGGGGTTACTTTTTATGCGCAACATTAAACTTATCATTCAATATGACGGCAGCAAATATCACGGCTGGCAGAAACAGCCGGGACGAAAAACCATCGAAGCAGAAATTATACAGGCGATTGAAAATCTCACCTCCTGCGAAAATGTGAAAGTCACCGGCGCAAGCAGGACCGATGCAGGCGTAAGTGCATTAGGCCAGATTGCAAACGTAAAACTCAATACGCCAATCCCGACCGAGCGTCTCGCCAAAGCTATAAGCCAAAATCTCCCACCCGAAATAGTCGTTACAGAAGCTGTCGATGTGCCTGATAACTTTGATGCAATTAAAGATGCCAAAAGTAAATTGTACCGCTACTCAATCTTCACAGGTAAAATCCGTCCTGTGATGCAAATCAGCCACTGCTGGCATAGGCAGGGAAAGCTCGATGTCAATGAGATGCAACAGGCGGGACAGAAATTTGTCGGCACAAAGGATTTCAAATCGTTTGCTACAGCCTGCGATAAGCGTTCAAGCTCAGTGCGCACAATTTCTCGCTGCGATGTATCGCAAGATAAACAATGGATATATATTGAAGTTGAAGCCAATGGCTTTTTATATAATATGGTACGTAATATTGTCGGCACACTGGTGGAAATCGGCAGGAGCAGATGGCAGGCAGACAAAATTGAAGAAATCCTCGAAGCAAAGAACCGCACAGCAGCCGGCCCGATTGCCCCAGCCAGCGGCTTGTGTCTGATGTGGATAAAATATTGAAGATTGTTCATATAATAACGCGACTCATTCTCGGCGGCGCACAGGAAAACACGCTGATTACCTGCAAAGGCCTTGCCGCCCGCGGTCACGATGTAACTTTAATCACAGGTCCTGCTTTAGGCCCTGAAGGGGAACTTTTCGAGCAGACAAAAAATCAGAAATATAAAACCATTGTGATTGATTCACTGCGCCGACAGATTAATTCCATCTATGATATACCGGCCTGGCGAACTATAAAAAAACACCTTGAAGAAATCCAGCCTGATATTGTCCACACACATTCAGCAAAGGCAGGAGTATTAGGAAGATTCGCCGCGTATAATTTGAAGAATCGACCGAAAATCGTCCATACAATTCACGGCCTGAGCTTTTATCCGTATCTCAGTCCCCTGCTGAACAGTTTTTACACCATAATTGAAAAGGCCGCCGCAAAAAAAACTGATGCCTTCATTTCCGTCGCCGATGCAATGACACAAAAATCTCTCGCCGCAGGAATCGGCAGGCCCGACCAGTTCACAACTGCCTATTCGGCAATTGAAGAAGAGCAATTTTTAACTCCTGTCCGGCAGCAGGAACGCCTGGAATTTCGCAAAAAACATAATATCCCTGATAATGCGATTGTGCTTGTAACCATCGCAAGACTCTTTCATCTCAAGGGTCACGAATTTATAATCGAATCCGCCATAGAGCTTGCAAAGCGTTTTGATAATTGTATCTGGCTGTTTGTCGGCGATGGAATCCTGAAAGACAAACTCCAAAATCAGATTACGGGTTATAATCTTTCGGATAAGTTCAGATTTACCGGCCTTTTGCCGGTCGAGCAGATGCCGCTTGTAATACAATCATCGGATATTTTAGTGCACTGTTCGCTGCGGGAGGGTTTAGCCCGCGTTTTGCCGCAGGCTATGCTTTGCGGCAAAGCCGCTGTTTCATTCGATATAGACGGCGCAAGTGAAGTTGTAAATCCCGATACCGGCAGGCTTGTTGAGCCTGTAAATGTCAAACAGTTGACAGAGGTTTGCGCTGAACTTATTGCAGATGAAGGATTGCGAACAAAGCTCGGCCAGGCAGGCAGAGAATTTGTTAAGGAAAAATTCGCACCGGAAATTATGAACGATAAAATCGAACAGGTTTACAAGAGGTTGTTATGAAAAGCTATAAAAAGGAACTTTATTTTAACACGCCGACAAGGCGGCAGCTTATCAACATCACATCGCAGGTTGAAGACTGCCTTCAAGAAAGCGAAATAAAGGAAGGCCTGTGTCTTGTCAACGCGATGCACATTACGGCAAGCGTTTTTATCAATGATGACGAGTCGGGCCTGCATCAGGATTTTGAAAACTGGCTGGAAAAGCTTGCCCCTGAAAAACCTTACTCGCAGTACCATCACAACGGCGCCGAAGACAACGGCGATGCTCATTTAAAAAGAACGGTTATGGGCAGAGAAGTTGTCGTCGCCGTAACCAACGGCAGGCTTGATTTCGGCCCGTGGGAGCAGATATTCTACGGCGAATTTGACGGCAAACGCAAAAAACGCGTCCTTATCAAAATCATCGGCGAATAGACCCTAATTACGGAGGTTTTTTTTCTTTTTTTAATTGTATTTTGGCAAAAAGCGCCCTATAACAGTTATTGTAATGGACAATCACAGCAGAAGACTTCGTCTATGGGCGGCGATGGGGGCGGCTGTCTGTATTTTCCAATATTCGGCTCTGGCAGAAGGTTTCTACTCATTCGGAAAAACAGTTAATAAATCGTTCGGCGAAGAATGGGAAAAGACCCTGCTGACCGAGGATATTTTTGTGCCGGTAAGCGGCAAAATTCTCGACATAGATTTGGCGCTGAATATCGAGCACACCAGCATTTGCGATTTGCAGGTTTATCTTGTGAGCCCCATTGGCATAACCGCCTGTATCAACAGCTATGATGTCTATACTTTTGTCGCAGGCAGGCAAAATTTCCACTGGACGATTTTTGACGCTGAAAGCCCTTTCGATATCGACAGCGGTACACCTCCTTTTACCGGAATGTATCGGCCCAACGGCCCTCACAGCCTGACTGTCTTTTATAACTGGCAGTGTTACGGACTCTGGCAGGTCAGGATTGCAGATGTCGTATATGCCGATACGGGAATCTTTAAGGATGTCAGACTGGATTTTCATATCAATCCTGAACCCTCAACCATATTGCTGTTTGCGTTTTCTGCCGCAATCGGCCTTTCCCTGCGCAAATCAAAACCGGCTTAAAACTGCAGAATTACACTTCCATTGGCCGATAATACCTTGTGTAAAAGATACTCGTATTTGGCGTTTGCAATGCAAAATCTGATTTTTTATAGGACTCTTCGCAAAATTTTTATGAGGTATGAGGTTGAAAGCTAAGAGAACAAATTTATCCGCATCAGGGGGCTTGAGCAGAACCGCCCTGTTGGTATTGGCTCTTGCGGCGGCGGCAGTGCTGTTTTTTAGTTGTGTAAGTTTCAATATAGGCGACTTTCCCAGCAAATACGTCTGGCCAAACAACCATCCTGCCGCCAACTGGTGCGGTTCTGTGGGCGCATTTTTTGCATATTATTTGATGTACTATCTCGGTCCCGGCGTTTTTGTGCTGCTCGGCGCAATTGGCGTCGCGATTGTCTGGAGACTAACCAATAAATGGATAAATCAGATAGTTCTCCGCGTTATCGGCTTGGCTCTGGTTACTGTTGCAGTATCAACCATAACTTATATGTTTTGGCCCCATCCTGCAGGCTCCTTCCCGACCGGCAGCGGCGGTATACTTGGAGGTGCGACAATTCTGTTTCTCAGAAAGAATTTCTCTCTTCTGGGTTCTGTGATAATAGTAGCGAGCGGCTTTATAGTGGGTTCAATTCTGCTTGCCGACACACTTGTAATACACCTGCTGCATTTGTGCGGCGTCGTGCTGACGCGAGTATTTGGAATATTTGCACCTGCCTGGTACACAACAAGACAGCACTCCCGCAGGCTCAGCCAGATATGGCAGAGACTCAGCGCCAAAAAACCGGCTGCTACGGTTGCACAGCTTCTGGCTGAGGAAGCACAGCAAATAGAACAACAGCAGCCCAACCCGGTCGTAAAAGTTGATGAAGAGATTGAAGGTCATCTTGAAAAGGCATCTCCTGCAGCGGGAAAACCGGATAAACTTTCAGAGCCGCTTTATGAGTCTGAGAACTTCGAGGGCTACCAGCTTCCCGGCTTTGAGCTTTTGACCGAACCGCAACTCAGTTTCGGCTCAGTACAGGAAAAAATTATCAGGGCCAAGTCGACGGCTCTTGAGCAGGTACTCAACGAGTTCGGCATACAAGCCAATGTAGTTGGCTCGGAGCCGGGCCCGACGATAACGATGTTCGAGCTGGCCCTTGCTGCCGGCGTAAAGGTAAGCCAGATATCAAATCTTTCAAATGATATTGCCAGAGCGCTTGGAGCGCCGGCAGTCAGAGTTGTGGCACCTTTGCCCGGCAGGCATACAATCGGCATTGAAGTGCCCAACAGCCAAAAAGAAACCGTAAGGATAAAAGACCTCTTCATGCGGGCCAGCGATTCATACAGGAAAATGGAGATACCTTTATTTCTGGGCAAGGATTCTTCCGGCCAGGCAATCGTTTCTGACCTGACCGATATGCCTCACCTGCTGATTGCAGGCACAACCGGCTCCGGCAAAAGCGTCTTTATCAACAGTATCATTATGAGCATTATGCTCACCAAGCGTCCTGATGAAGTGAAGCTCGTTCTGGTTGACCCGAAGATGGTCGAGATGACGGCCTTTTCAAAAATACCGCACCTGATGGCCCCGATAGTTACCGAAATCAGCAAGGCTGAGCAGATATTCGAATGGGCCACCGTGAAGATGGATGAAAGATACGCCCTGTTTTCCGAGGCAGGCGTAAAAAACATTGCAGGCTATAACGCCCTCGGCACTGAAGAAATTATACGCAGATTCAATCCTCAGAGCCCCGATGAGGAAGCACGAATTCCGAAAAAGCTCCCTTATTTTGTAATTGTAGTCGATGAGCTTGCTGATTTGATGATGACTTCTTCGAAGGAAATAGAAGCCTATATCGTCCGCATCGCTCAAAAGAGCCGGGCGGTAGGCATTCATATAGTTCTCGCGACCCAGCGGCCGCAGGCCACGGTTGTTACAGGCTTAATAAAAGCAAACCTACCAAGCAGGGTAAGTTTCCGCGTTGCAACCCGGCTGGACAGCAGGATTGTTCTCGACCAGAACGGCGCCGAATCGCTGCTTGGCCAAGGCGATATGCTTTTTCTCAAACCCGGCACAAGCGACCTTATCAGGGCGCAGGGCGCATTTGTAGATGAAACCGAAGTTAAAAAAGTAGTCGGCTTCCTTACCGAGCAGGCCGAACCTCAGTTCCATCCTGAATTGATGCAGCTTAACAGAATCGACGCCGGCGAAGCAAGTTCGGATGAGATGTTTGATGATGCCGTGCGAATCATACTCGAATCGCAGCGCGGCAGCGTCTCTCTGCTGCAGAGAAAACTGAGCATCGGTTACGCCCGCGCCAGCAGGATAATCGAGGCGATGGCGGCCTGCGGCATACTCGGCGAATACAAGGGCAGCCAGGCACGCGAGGTTATGATGACGCTTGAAGAATATGAGCGAATGCGCCAGCAGATGGAAACTGACAGAAAAGCGGGCTTTTCAGATATGCAGGATACCGAACAATCAGCCGGTTCAGACAGGCCGCAGCATCCTGTCAGCCAAATCAACTATGACAAAAACCGCGCCGAAGAGCAGCAGAGCATTATAAATTCTTAAGAGAGCTACCAATTGCCTGAAAGTTTACTGCAAAATACGAAACAGTGTCCTTATTGTGCCGAGACGATTCTGGCAGCAGCGATAAAGTGCCGTTACTGCGGCGAATTTTTAAACAGGCAGCCCAAGACACCCGCAGACCCCCAGCAGCCAGCCGATGCCGCAGAGCAGTCAGGCCCGCTTTTCGAAACGTCGCCTTCCCTGTGGACACTTTTGGCGGCCTTTCTGAAAACAACTTTCCTGCTCGCGGTTTTGTATGTCCTTGCGTTCTGGCCGGTAAAACAGCTCCTTACGGATATTAAAACCCCTCCGCAGGCGAGTGCTGCTGTAGAAAAATACAGGGTTATCGTGGGTCTGTCGCTGATGGCTGCAGCGGTGCTTGTCTTTGTCTATAAAATTATCAAGCTCAAGAGCACTTGCTATCGCGTAACTGCCGACAGAATCGAATGGGCTAGGGGAATATTCGAAAGGCGAATAGACAATATTGATATGTTTCGCATAATCGACCTGCGTTTATATCGAAGCGTTCTGGATTCCTTAGTCGGGATAGGCACGATTATATTAATCACTACCGACAAGACCGACCCTGAATTCAGGTTCGAAAAAATCCACAGGCCCAAGCAGCTTTATGAAAAAATCAAAAAGGCAAGCCTTGATGCCGATTCAAAACGCAGCGTAGTCCACCTTGAGTAAACCCCTTGAAACATCTCTCTTTCTGCTGTAAATTACTCTCAATCGAAAACTTGTGTTTTTGCGCCCGTAGCTCAATTGGATAGAGTGGCGGACTTCGAATCCGTAGGTTGCAGGTTCGACTCCTGCCGGGCGCG
>CAZUEO010000008.1:57588-76302 GCA_964619675.1 uncultured Planctomycetaceae bacterium
GACTCCTGCCGGGCGCGGTCTTTTTAAATGAAAACTGCGGAAAAATGACCAGTCATAAAATTCAAATACCCAAAAATAAGCTCATCTTCAAAACCAGCCGAAGCTCAGGCCCAGGCGGACAGAATATTAACAAGCTCAATACCAAAGTTGCCGTTACCCTCGATATCAAAAATTGCGGCTGTTTAAATAGCGAGCAGAAGGAAATTATTCTCAAAAAACTTGCTGCCAGAATTACAAAAGATGGCAGATTGATTGTAGAAAGCCAGAAGTTCAGAACTCAAAAAGCCAATCGCGACTATGCCGTTGAAAAATTGACGAAAATTATTGAAAACGCTCTTAGAAAGCCAAAAACAAGAAAACCCACAAAACCTACCAAGACGGCGGTTGAAAAAAGATTAAAACAAAAGAAGTTAAAAAGTCTGCTAAAGCAGCAAAGGAGAAAAATAGTTTCGCCGGAATGATTTAGAAGGTTATTCTGAAATCTTCGTAGGAAGAATCAAACGGAACTTCTTCTATCTGGGTATCCCTTACGGCGAAGGTCTGCTGCAAATCCTCGATTGCATAGTCAATATCTTGTGCTTTGCCCTGGGCCAGCATCTCAACCTTGCCGCCGGATGTATTGCGAACAAAGCCTGTCAGGTTATATCGCATCGCGACTCGCTGAGCGGTAAAACGAAAGCCTACGCCCTGAACCTGGCCGCTGAAAAATATATGTTTTGCAATTTCTGCCATTGATTTTTCCTTTTACCTGAGTATAATACCGATTGTCTCTTTTGGCAACTATACATAAACTTGCCGGCCCAACGGGGAAATTACCAAAAAATAATAAGATATTCACAGTTCAAAAATATCTTAAAATCATTATAATAATTGGACTTGTGATGTTGCCGCAACGTATATGGCAGAAAGATTAAAATGAAAACTTCGAATAAATCGACAACAAAAAGAGAAGGGCAGATTTATCAGCTTACAACGCTGGTAGCCGGGGGCTTTGCGCTTGGAGAAGTACTGGACAAGCTCGCACGCGCCGCCGTGGAAATTACGGGGGCCTCCGCCTGCTCGATAAGACTGCTCGACGACGAGACAGGCAAGCTGAAAATGAGAAGTACCTTCGGACTGAGCGAAGAATACAGAAACAAAGGGCCTGTAACAAAAGACGACCCTGTTATCAAAGCCGCCTTTGCAGGCCAGGCCGTCATCATAGACGATATGGGAGATGATGCCCGCGTAAAATACAAAGAGGCATCGAAAAAAGAAGGCCTGGTCAGCCAGCTTACCGTCAAAATGGAGTTCAAAAATAAACCCGTAGGTGTACTGCGGCTGTATAGACCAACTTATGGCGGATTTACGGAAAGCGATATTACGCTTGCAAGGTCGGTGGCCTCGCAGTGCGCCGTCGCAATTACAAACGCAAAAAACTACGCAAGAGCTTTGCAGGGTGCACAGATAGCAGAGCAAATGAGACTGGCCGGCGTCATTCAGAGAAGAATGATACCGCAGACCGCTCCGAAAATGCCGGGGCTCGACATTGCCGCTGCATATAAGCCCTGCTTCGGCATAGGCGGAGACCTCTATGACTTTATCAAACTCGACGAAAATTCCATCGCCATTGCTATTGCCGATGTAATCGGCAAGGGTATCCCGGCAGCCCTTATGATGAGCTCATTTAGAGGAATGATACGTGCATACGCCGATGGCGGACACAAAAGGCACTGTCTGACTGAAATCATCCAAAAGCTTAATGCCACCGCCTGCCAGGAATGCAGAGACGGCGAATTTATTACCCTGTTTTATGCCGTTATCAACACAAAGGAAAAAACCATTACTTACTGCAACTGCGGACATGAGCCGGCACTGCTGACCAGAGACGGCAAACTCAGAGAGCTCAAAAAGGGAGGCCTCGTTTTCGGAGTTATGAAAAACAGTGTTTATGAAATAGAGACCGTCGAACTCAAAACAGACGACTGCCTGCTGTTCTACACTGACGGCCTTATCGATGCAGTCAACTTCGACGACAGGATGTGGGGCATACAAAACTTATACAAAACGTTCAAACAGGCTGCAAAAGGTACTGCCGGCGAAATTGTAAACTACATCCTTGCCTACAGAAGACGCTTTATCGGTCTGGCACGCCAGAGGGACGATACAAGCATCGTTGTAATCAGAGTTACCGGTTAAAATGGCTGAATTGATAATAACTATTGACGGCCCTGCAGGAAGCGGAAAAAGCACAGCAGCGAAACTGCTCGCCGCAAAAATAGGCGCCGCTTTTCTCGACACCGGTGCTATGTATAGAACCGTAACCCTGGCCGCAATGCAAAACCAAATCGACCTGAACGACGTGAAAGCTGTCGAAAAGCTAATCGACAGCACCGATTTCAAGTTTGAAATCGCAAATGACCAAATGACCGTAAAGATAAATAACAATGATGTTACCGAGCAAATCAGGGACCCGAAAGTCACGGAAAATATATTTTTTATAGCATCGCAGCCGTGCTTGCGAAGCAGACTTGTGCAAATGCAGCGAAGTTTCGTCGAAAAGCATCAAAAAATCGTAACCGAAGGCAGAGACCAGGGAACCGTAGTCTTCCCGAATGCCGCTTATAAATTTTTCCTTACGGCTCAACCATCGGAAAGAACAAAAAGACGAGGCGAAGAACTGACCCGAAAAGGTCTTAAAGTCGATATGGCTAAACTCCACAGCGAAATTGAAAGCAGGGATACCTCAGACGAAAACAGAGACACCGGTCCTCTGGCAGCGGCAAAGGACGCTGTAATAATTGACAATACAAATTTTACGCCTGAGCAGACATTAAATGAAATTCTTAAAATCATTAATAAAAAAGATTGAAAATATTCTAAGCTATACCTGGTATTCTTTCTGGTGCTGGGGCTGCAAATTTTTCTGCATACTTTTCTTTCAGCCTCGGACGTTCAACCCGACCCATATTCCGAAAACAGGCGGCTTTCTGCTGCTGTCCAATCACCAGAGTTTCGTTGACCCGATGTTTGATGCTACGCCTATACCACGGCAATGCTGTTTTGCTGCGAGGGATACGCTTTTTAAAATCTTCTTTTTCGGCAGATTTGTCCATTCATTTAACGCTATACCGCTTAAACGAGGTCAGGCCGACCTGACCGCTATGAAAACTTTTATCGAAAAGCTCAGGGATGGTTTCGGTCTTGTCCTGTATCCCGAGGGAACGCGGACCAGCGACGGAAAAATCGCCCAAATAAAACCGGGATTTGGGCTTCTGGCCCGCAGAGCTAACGTCCCCGTCGTCCCAGTGGTTATTGACGGCGCCTTCGAATGCTGGCCAAGACATAAAAAACTCTGGAGACCTCACAAAGTTTACGTTTACTACGGAAAACCGATACCGCCGGAGAAAATTGTCGAGATGGGCGACAGAGGATTTGCCGAATACATCACCAAACTCCTGAGAGAAATGCAGACAGAGCTCAGGTTAAAAATCGGAAGAAAACCTTATAATTATGAGGACGGCAACGAATGAAGGTCATAGTCGCACAAGGTTGTGGGTTCTGTCCAGGTGTGCGAAATGCCATAAAGATTGCACAGCAAACCCTGGCAAAAAGAAAAAAAGGTGTGGGGGTTTATAGTCTCGGCGAAATCATTCACAACAAGGATGTCGTCAGACAACTGGCAAAGGCAGGACTTAAATTCGCTGAAAATGTCGAAAAGATTGCCGGCGGCACTGTTATTATCCGCTCGCACGGCGCCACAGAACAGCAGTTAAAGCAAGCCCGAAAAAAAGGCCTTAAAATTGTCGACGCAACCTGCGTGCTCGTAAAAAGAGTCCAAAAAATCGCAAAAATGCTCCATCGGGAAGGATACAAAGTTGTCATTATTGGCGACAAAGGCCATCCTGAAATACAGGCGGTGCTTGGTTCAGCACCCGGTATCGCCGTTATAGGAAATAACAAAGATATTAATAATCTTCCCAAAAATCAGAAATTAGGCATCATTTGTCAGACTACTCAAAGCCCCCAGCATTTCGCAAAAATGACAGCTCAAATCGCAAAAACCAGTTTTTCTGAGCTGAAAATCATCAATACCCTATGCAAAGAGGCCATAAAAAGGCAGACCTGTGCTATCCAGTTATGCAAACAGGTCGATATTATGTTCGTACTTGGCGGTCTGCACAGCGCAAATACCAGAAAACTGGCACAAGTTTGTAAAAAATACAATTCTAAAACCTTTCATTTGCAAAACTGGAAAGAACTTGATAAAAGTAGCCTTTTCGGTAATAATACCGCTGGCGTAACGGCGGGAGCTTCTACGCCGCAATGGATTATTGACGACTTCGTTGAAAATTTGCGGAGGTTTAACACCAGAAAGAAGAAATAGACAGACATTGCTGCTCAGGGATAGATACGCATTGGCTGGCAAGGTCAATGCGTTTTTGTGTCGTTTTTTAATAAAAACCGCCGATGCGTTTAAAGCGGATGTGGAGGACGCAAAGGCTGATTACTGTACTCCACGAAAGGCTTGTCCGCCGAAGCTTTAGCGAAGGCGGAAAGGAAGGTGTTATGGTTGACAGAAACATTATTCAAAAACTGGGGTTCACTCCCCAGGAACTTGACTCAAAAGTAAACGAACTTTTCGGCGAAACAGAAAACAAACTCTTATTAGAAGCACTTGATAAGAAAGTTGACATCCTTGTGCAGGGAAACATCCTCAAAGGCAGAATCCTCCAGCAAATTGGAAATGACGTAATTCTCGAAATCGGCTTAAAAAGCGAAGGCGTAGTTGACGCATCGGAATTTGACTCGCCGGACGAAATCCAGCCGGGCAACGAAATAGAAATCCTCATTGAAGAAGTCGACTCCGGCGGACTTATTCTGCTGAACAAAAGAAAAGCCGACAGAATCAGAGGCTGGGAACGCATCATCTCGACAAAAAAGGAAGGCGATGTCGTAAAAGGCACAGTTATTCGAAGAATCAAAGGCGGTCTGCTCGTCGATATCAGCGTGCCTGTTTTTCTGCCTGCTTCACAGGTAGACATCAGAAAGCCGGGCGATATAAGCAGATTCATCGGCCAGCAGGTCGAGTGTCAAATATTGAAAATCGACACTGAAAACAAAAATATAGTCGTTTCAAGAAGAAAAATCATTGAAGAAGCACGCGCCGCCAGCAAGGAAAAACTGCTCACAGAAATAGAGGTGGGACAGAAAAGAAAGGGCATCGTCAAAAATATTGCGGATTTCGGTGTCTTCGTTGACCTGGGCGGACTTGACGGCCTGCTGCATATATCGGATTTAAGCTGGGGAAGGGTCTCGCATCCGTCGGAAGTTGTCCAGCTCGACCAGGAAATCGAATGCGTCGTCATCGGCGTCGACAAGGAAAACGAAAAAGTATCGCTCGGTCTGAAGCAGAAGAACCCAAGTCCCTGGGAAAACATCGAAGCAAGATATCCAATCGGCACAAGGGTAAAAGGCACTGTGGTAAACGTTATGAACTACGGCATCTTTGTAAGGCTTGAAGAAGGCGTCGAAGGACTCGTGCATATCAGCGAAATGAGCTGGACGAAAAAAATCAATTACCCGGGCGACATTTACAAGGTCGGCGATGAAATAGAAATTGTCATACTCGATGTCAACAAGGAAAAACAGGAAATATCGCTCGGAATCAAGCAGCTCGAAGCAAATCCCTGGACAGTTGCCTCGCAGAAATATCCTGCCGGAACCATCGTAACCGTAAAGGTTACAAGCCTTACAAATTATGGTGCCTTTGTCGAAATCGAAGCCGGTATCGACGGCCTGATTCATATCTCAGACATAAGCTGGACGAAAAAATACAATCACCCGTCGGAAGCCCTGCAGAAAGACCAGCAGGTAAAATGCGTCGTCCTCGAAGTTGACGAGGAAAAGCAGCGCATATCGCTGGGCATAAAACAGCTTACTGAAGACCCCTGGCTGCACGCGATACCGGAAAAATACCTGCCGGGCCAGATTGTAAAAGGCATTGTCACAAAAATAACCAACTTTGGCGTCTTCGTCGAGCTTGAACCGGACCTCGAAGGGCTGCTTCACATTTCTGAAATAGCAGACCATAAAATCGACAGCCCGCAGGATATCGTAAAACCCAACGAGGAAATCGAGGTAAAAATACTGAGGGTTGACAGCGATTCGAGAAAAATCGGCCTGTCTATGCGAAGAGTCAAATGGGCTGAAGAAGACCAGAAACACATCGCTGAAAAACCGCTCGACCTTGCCGAAGCGAGTCAAGGCGGGCAGTCTCCTGCCGAACCAACGGCAAAAAAAGAAAACGCCGACGGCCTTCAAATTCCACCGATTTCCGACCTCGGCTCGACACCCAGCTTCGACGAGCAAGGCGAGCCTCGTCGAGACGGGGATGTACCGCAGGAAAACCAGGAGCCGAAAGGCCCGTCAATTGACGATATCTTGCCTTCGGCGGACGATACCGAAAAAACAGACCCCGACGAGCCTAATCAAACCGAATAAACTAACCTTTTCCAAACTTCTAAAGGCCGTCTCGATAAATCGGGACGGCCTTTTCGCTACTTAACAAATACCCATTTTTGGACGATATACAAGATACGTCTCACAAGACATAAAATACGTCCCATAAAAGGAGTTGAAAAATGATAGTATTTGATGAAACGATAAAAGAATACCTGACTGAAATCGACGAGGCGCCGCTCCTGACCTGGCAGCAGGAATGCGAACTTGCCCAGCGAATCATAGACAATGACGACCCTGCAGCCAGAGACCAGCTTGTCAGAAGCAACCTCAGACTCGTCGTCAGTATCGCAAAAAGATTTGCCACAGGCCGAATGTCACTGGGCGACCTTATAGAAGAAGGCAACCTGGGACTTATCCGTGCGGTTGATTCCTTTGACCCTTCTCTCAGCGTTCGATTCAGCACTTACGCCGCCTGGTGGATAAAACAGTGTATTAAACGTGCACTTCTGCTCGACAGCGGCCCGATATCTGTGCCGACATATATGGTTGAACTCGTCAATCAATACAGACATATCCTCGCCGAGCTTCAAACAAAACTTGCCGACGAGCCCACACTTGCACAAATAGCCGAAGAAATGAAATTGCCTGTGAAAAAAGTAACGGCCATAAAGGAAATCGTCGACTCCACAGCCACTTCTATGCAGGCCGAATCGCTGCAAACAAATCAAAGCTACGAGGAAACGATGTCGGCCGTATTCGAACAGATTCCGGAAGAAGATGAGCTGACCGGAGCCGAAGAACTCCAAAAAGTCGTCAAAATGCTCGACAAGCTCGAAAAGAGAGATGCCGAACTGCTGAAATTGCGATTCGGAATCAACGGCACAGAACCATTGACATTGAAGCAGATAGGTGCTAAACTCGGACTGACTCGTGAGAGGGTAAGACAGCTTCAGCAAAATGCCCTAAAACAGCTCAACGAGCTTATGAGTTACGAATAACAGGTTATCAGTTATCAGAAATTCAGTTATCGGTTACATTTACTGATAACTGATAACCGATAACTGATAACTTTTTGATTATTCATAATGAACAAGTTAAACTCATCAGATTATATTCGCACTGTTCCTGATTGGCCAAAGAAAGGTATTCTATTCAGGGATATTACACCCTTACTTGCAGACAAAAACGCCTTTGCCGCTGCTGTTGAAGCCATAGCTGACAGGTGGAGGGACAAAAACATCGACTATGTCGCAGCTGTGGAGGCTCGCGGTTTCATTTTTGGCGCAGCCGTTGCCAAAAGGCTCGTCGCAGGTTTTGTGCCTATTCGAAAAAAGGGAAAGCTGCCTTACAAAACCGAATCTGTTACTTACGACCTCGAATACGGCCAAGACACGCTCGAAGTTCACATTGACGCAGTTAAAAAAGGCTCAAGAGTTTTAATGGTTGACGACCTGCTCGCAACAGGCGGAACTATGGCCGCTGCCTGCAGATTAATCGAAAAAATCGGCGGCAAAGTAGAAGCGATCGCCTTCCTCATCGAACTGAAAGACCTGGGCGGCAGAGAAAAAATAAAAAATTACGACATCTCAGTTGAAATTGTTTTTTAACATGCAAAAAATTAAAGTTAAAATCCCGCCTTTTCCCGCAGACAGTTATACAATAACTATTGGTGCCGACTCTTTACCGTCGGTGCTTTCGAAGATTAAAAAGCTCCTGCCGAAAAGAGAGCTGTTTTTAATTACAGATTCAAATATCGCCAAAACAAAACACCTTAAAAATCTTATAGGAAAACAGCATCTAGCCTGTCATATCATCACCCCTGCCGGCGAAAAATCAAAAAATATCAGCACTGTTACGAAAATAATTGAGAAAATGGAGACCAAATCGCTCGGCAGGGATTGTGCCGTAATCGCCCTGGGCGGTGGAACTGTCGGAGATATTGCTGGATTTGTCGCTGCCATTTACAAACGAGGCGTGCCTGTAATTCAAATACCAACAACGACAGTCTCGCAGGCCGATTCGGCAATCGGAGGAAAGACAGGCGTTGATTCCTCAATCAGCAAAAACGCCTACGGCGCGTTCTGGCACCCTGCTGCGGTTTACATCGACGTAAGCACATTGAAAACACTCGATAAAAAATGGTTCAATGAAGGCCTTGTCGAATCAATCAAACACGCTTTAATCGCTGATAAAGATTACTTCACTTATCTGCAAAACAATATCGGCGGCATTCTCACAAGGAAAACCAAACCGCTTGAGTATATCGCGGTAAAAAACTGCCGGATAAAGGCCTCTGTCGTCGAAGATGACCCTTATGAAAAAAACAAAAGACGGATGCTCAATTACGGTCATACAATCGGACACGCCGTCGAGGCGGCAAGCAATTATAAGCTTATGCACGGCCAGGCCGTCGCCATAGGAATTATCGCTGCAAACATCATCGAACAAAAACTCGGTCTCGGCGATAAAAGAAGACTTGATATATTTAAACAACTTTTCAAAAAACTCGATATTGATCTCAGGATACCGAAAAAAATAGGCAAACGGCAGATTCTCGATATAATCAGCAGGGACAAAAAGGCCGTGCAGAAATGGCCGCGATTTGTACTGCTCGAAAAAACGGGAAAAGTACTGTGCAAAAACGGCCAGTACGCACATCGGGTGGAACGTAAAATCGTTGAAGAGGCAATTGATATTTTGTTAAATCAGGATTTCTAATAAGGAGGAACAATGTTCAGGGAAAAAATCAAGGTTCTCGACTGTACTATCAGGGACGGCGGTTTGATTAATAATCACTATTTCACGGATGAATTTGTCCGGGCCGCATATAAGGCGCTTTCAGAGGCGGGTATCGATTATATGGAGATGGGTTATCGTTCCAGCAGAGGGCTCGCGCCGGAAACCGACTACGGCCCGTGGAAATACTGCGATGACGAGAAAATCAGCAGGATTACCGACGGCATCGAATCAAATATGAAAATCTCCATTATGGTCGATGCACACCGCGTCAAAGACCAGCAGTTCAAACCTGTCGACCAGAGCCCCGTCGATATGATACGCGTTGCCACATACGTAAAAGACATCGACAAAGCTATTGCTATGCTCAATCTCGCTCACGACCTCGGTTACGAAACTACCGTAAATATAATGGCGGTATCCATTGAAGTTGAAAAAGACCTTGTTGAAGCGCTCGACCAGGTTGCCAGGACACCTGTTGGGGTTGTGTATCTCGTTGACAGCTACGGTTACTTCTATTGCGAACAAATCGAGTATCTGATCAAACTCTACAGGCAGCATCTGCCGCCTGAGAAGGAAATCGGCATCCACTGCCACAACAATCAGCAGCTTGCATTCGCAAATACCATTGAAGGAATCATCCACAATGCCAATTATGTCGACGCTTCGCTGTACGGCATCGGAAGAGGCGCGGGCAACTGCCCGCTTGAGCTGATTATGGGCTTTTTGAAAAACCCGAAATTCAGCCTAACACCTATTCTGAGAGTCATTGAGGATTATATGATACCGATGCGGCAGGAGCTTGAGTGGGGCTATTTGATTCCATTTATTGTTACAGGCATACTGAATAGACACCCTTCGTCGGCTATCACTATGCGAAAGACGGAAGATAAGGACAAATACGCCGAGTTCTACGAAAAAATCAGGGATACACTTTAAGAAATGACAAGCGCAACAAAAAAGGGCTTGGCTTCTTCTTCCAACCCTTTTTTGCTTCACCGTAGTACAAAACTATTATCTTCTTCCTTATATAGAATTGTATAAATAGTCCCCGACTTCGTCAAGAAAAAATGCAAATTTCTTAAAATTATCGCAAGTTCAACAAAATTAACGGCTTAAGTAAAATAGCTTGCAAAAAAAGGCTTTTTCTTATAAAATCTTCAATCTTAAACCTTCAATTTTAAATCAGTTATGTTTGATGCACTGACGGAAAAATTTAATAACGTCTTTAAGGCACTGACCAATCGCGGCAGGATAACGGAAGCGAACATTTCAGATGCTATGAACGATGTCCGCAAGGCCCTGCTCGAAGCGGATGTGAACTATCACGTCGTAAAGCAGTTCTGCAAAGACGTTAGGGATGCCGCTATGGGGGCAGATGTTATAAAGGCCCTGCGGCCCGGCCAGGTTATGATAAAAATCGTCAACGATGAGCTGGCCAGGCTGATGGGCCCTGTCGATTCAAAAATTTACTTCGTCTCGCCCGGCCCGACTGTAATCCTGCTTGCCGGCCTGCAGGGAAGCGGCAAAACCACTACCGCAGGCAAACTGGGCAAATATATCGTCTCAAAGGGCAAAAAAACGCTCCTCGTAGCAGATGACCTGCAAAGACCGGCAGCTATCGAACAGCTCGTAATACTCGGCCAGCAACTTAACATCGATGTTTACAGCGAGCCGGACTCAAAGAATTCCATCAAGGTGGCCAAGAACGCCTTAAAACACGCCCAAAAGAACAATTATGACGTCGCAATCCTCGATACGGCAGGCAGGCTGCACGTTGACGAAGATATGATGACCGAGGTCGCCAACGTCGCAAAGGCAACTAGTCCGCATCAGATTTATTTAGTCTGCGATGCGATGACCGGCCAGGATGCAGTCAACAGCGCAAAGGAATTCAATGAAAAACTCGAACTGGACGGCGTAATTCTCACAAAACTCGACGGCGACGCAAGAGGCGGTGCGGCCCTGAGCGTAAAAGCCGTTACCGGAAAACCAATCAAATTCATCGGCGTCGGCGAAAAATTAGACAAGCTCGAAGAATTTCATCCCGACCGTATGGCAAGCCGAATACTCGGTATGGGCGATGTCATTACGCTCGTTGAAAAGGCTCAGGAGCAGTTTGACGCTGAAGAAGCCGCTAAAATGCAGAAGAAAATGGCCAAAGGCACCTTCGGATTCGATGATTTCCTAAAACAGATGCAATCTGTCCGGAAAATGGGCGGGATGACCGATATGCTCAAAATGCTGCCGGGAATGAGCGGAAAAATGGCTGAAATGGACGTTGACGACAAGGAAATGGGGAAAATTGAGGCAATTATTCACTCAATGACACTTGAGGAAAGAAAAAATCCTGATATAATCAACCCCTCGCGCAGGAGGCGCATTGCCGCAGGCTCAGGCACCGACCAGCACAATGTCTCAGGATTGATAAAGACATTTGAGCGAAGCAGAAGTATGCTTAAGGCCCTGTCAGGCGGGGCCCTGGGAGGTTTTAAAACCCTCTTTTCCGCA
The DNA here is from genome assembly GCA_964619675.1 of uncultured Planctomycetaceae bacterium. Lineage (GTDB taxonomy): Bacteria > Planctomycetota > Phycisphaerae > Sedimentisphaerales > UBA12454 > JAPLMW01. The sequence goes on from CAZUEO010000008.1 coordinate 69,280, forward strand.
GGCGGTATGGACACTGTCGGCTCTATGATGAGCCAGGGAAGGAAAATAAAGCAGCGTTCGAGAAGAAAACAGAAGATAAAAAGAAAGGGTAAAACAATACGCAGGTAAAGCAGAAATTAACGCTAAAGCAGTTTCTCGAAAAAATCGCGCAAAAAACGGATGACAATTTCGGAAAACAGCTGCGAGGCTTTTTTGCCGACAATAAAGGCTCAGCCGAGCTTGCAATGCTGGCAAGCCCCTCGAAAAGCGAGCTTGAGCAGCTGCAAAAAGCCGTAGCGATAATGACTGAAGATGAAATAAAAAATGCCGAAAGGCTCACTGACGAGCAGGTAAAAAAGATTGCTCAGGACGCCAAAATAGACCAAGCCCTGCTGGCAATTTTTATTAACGGTTACGCATTACATTGCAAACGTGTTTCCTGATGACAATGAGTCGGAAGGAAAATTGATTATATACAGAAAGGAAAATTTATGGCAGTAAAATTAAGACTTATGAGAATGGGAAGAAGGCACAAGCCGTTTTTCAGGCTTAATGCCATCGATACCCGCTCACCGAGAGATGGGAAAATCATCGAAAAGCTCGGCCATTACGACCCGATTGAAAAAAATACCGAAAAACAGCTTGTTCTCAACAAAGAAAGAATCGAATACTGGCTGGGCGTCGGCGCTGTGCCGAGCGAAACTGTAGCCGAACTTATCGCCAAAATAGGAATCGCAAGCACCCATTACAAACAAATCAAGACCCGAAGAAAAAGAGCAAGGCTTGCAGCAAAGAAATTGGGTCTGCCTTTTGATAATACACAAAGATCATTGATTCAAAAAGCTGCTGAAAAGGTTGAGGCTGAAAAAGCAGCTGAGGCCGAAAAGGCCAAGGCAGCCGAAGCTGAAAAGGCCAAGGCGGCTGAGGCTGAAAAGGCTAAGGCGGCTGAAGCCGAAAAGGCTAAGGCGGCTGAGGCTGAAAAAGCCAAGGCCGAAAAGCCCGAGGCCGAGAAGCCTAAGGCAGAAAAAAAGGCCAAGGCGGAAAAACCGGCGGAAAGCCCCACTGAAAAACCGGCTGAGAAGCCCGCTGAAAAGGCCGAACCCAAGGAAAAGAAAAAAGCTGAAAAGCAAACGGACAAAAAGTGATTAGAATAGATGTTCTCACGCTTTTTGGCGAAATGTTTGATTCGCCACTGAATTTCTCAATTATCAAACGCGGGCGGCAAAGCGGTCTGATCGATATTGTTCTTTCAAATATCAGAGATTTCGCAAAAGACAGCTACAAAAAGGTCGATGACAAACCCTATGGCGGCGGCGCGGGGATGGTTTTAATGTGCCAGCCCGTGCTTGATTGTCTTGAACACGTGCAAAAACAGGATGCCCGGCCGGGCCGCGTTATCCTGCTTACGCCGCAGGGAAAGAAATTTGACCAGCCAACTGCAAAAGAACTCGCGGCCCAGCAGCGAATTATCCTCATTGCAGGCCATTACGAAGGCTTTGATGAGAGAATAAGAATCGCCGCGGGTGCAGAAGAAATTTCCATCGGCGATTATGTCCTCAGCGGCGGGGAACTGCCCGCTATGGTAATAATTGACGCCATTGTAAGGCTGCTGCCCGGCGCGCTGGGCGATGAAGACTCGGCTGCTAATGACTCTTTCAGTGACGGTCTTCTTGAATACCCGCAATATACAAGGCCGGAGGAATTCAAAGGCCTGAAAGTGCCGGATGTGCTGCTTAGCGGAAATCATAAGGAAATAGAAAAATGGCGAAAACGGCAGGCCATCGAAAAAACAAATGAAAACAGACCCGACCTGCTGCATAAATACAAAAAACAGAGCCGCGACAGTAATGGAGCGGTTAAAAAAATCCAATAATAAGGAGCAAACAGTGAAAACCGAATTAATCGACGCAACGGAAAAGAAGAGTTTAAAAACCAAAGTCCCGCAATTCGAGGTGGGCGATACGGTTGATGTTCACTGTAAGATTACCGAAGGCGACAAGACCCGCATCCAGATATTCACCGGTACGGTAATCGCAAAAAGGGGACGCCGAATGAACGAGACTTTCACTGTTCGTAGAATCGTGGACGACGAAGGCGTTGAAAGAACCTTCCCGCTGCATTCGCCGAACGTCGTCGATGTCAAACCCGTCCGAAGCGGAAAAACAAGAAGGGCCAAACTGTATTACCTCAGACAGCGAAGCGGCAAAGGCGTCAGGCTCTCGGAAAAGCAAACTGAACGAACCGGCGGCTCATAAATCTCGCCTGTGGCGGATAAATATTGTGCTTCTCGGCAAAAAAATAAAGAAATTGCTGTCCGGCAAACGCCTGCTCGGCCAGTGGGGACAAAAACAAGCTGAAATTTTCCTGAAAAGAAAAGGCTTTAAGATACTGTCGCGAAATTTTTATTGCAGAACGGGAGAAATCGACCTCATCGCAGCCGAACCGGCCGGCGCGCTTGTCTTTATCGAGGTCAAGGCCAGGGTAAGCGAACACTTCGTCGATGTCGAAGCTAATGTCGCAGGCGCAAAGCAGATTAGAATGAAAAGGGCTGCCGATTTTTTCGTAAAAAAACACACGCTCGAAGATATGCCCCTGCGATTCGATGTGGTAACTGTATTAACCAATGAAAAAACCAAACCGCAGATAAGACATTATGAAAATACTTTCTGACCGTCAAACGATAATAAGCATTCTGATTGCCGCTGCCGTGCCTGTTTTGGCTTTCGCTTTTCAGGGCGCCAGAGGCCTCTGGCAGCCGGACGAAGGATATTACGTCGGCACCGCCGTAACTATGATAAAAAACGGCAATTTCCTTATCCCACGGCTGGGCGAGGAAATTTTTCTGGAAAAACCTCCTATGCTGTACTGGGGTATAATAGCAGCAATCAAAACTTTTGGGCAAACCGAGTTTGCCTGCAGATTATTCAATGCCGTCTGCTTCACTTTGACCGCTGCCCTGACGGGCCTTTTGGCCTTTGCATTGTTCGGCAAAAAACTAACCGCCTTCGTCTGCACCCTTATTTATGCAACTATGGCGATCCCATTCATCGCCGCAAATTTTATCACGCCCGATACGCCGCTTGTCTTATGGACAACTGCTTCAATTCTGTGTTTCTGGCTGAGCCTTAACACGAACTCTCAATACCGCAACTTATTAAAAATCCTTTTCTATATATCACTCGGCCTCGGTTTTTTAACAAAAGGCCCCGCCGTTCTTATCCCCTGCAGCGGAATGTTCATATATCTGCTGCTTGCGAGGCAGACGAAAAAATTCTTTTTCACCCCCTGGACACTGTTCGGCATCCTGCTGTTTATAATAACAGGATTGAGCTGGTACTTTTATGTCTCCGCAAAGGTACACGGCGCTGCAGCGTATTTCTTTGACAACCAAATCTGGGGAAGATTAGTCACAGAAAAATATCATCGCAATCCCGGATTGTTCAAGGCCTTTCTATACCTTCCCATCCTGTTGTTTGGCTCATTGCCCTGGAGCACAATCTGGCTTGAAAAAACAAAACAGCTTAAAACAACGATACTAAATCGAAACTGGTGGAAAAACCTTCCGCAGCATCCGGTAAAATTATTTCTGCTGGCGGTCTTTTTCATACCGCTGTTAATCCTTTCGCTGGCAAGTTCAAGACTCGCTTTCTACTGTCTGCCTCTGCTGCCGCTCATTGCCGTTGCCGCCTGTCCGCTGTGGGCAGGCAAACTGCAGCCTCTGCTGGATAGAGCAAATGCAAAAGCCCTTGCAAGACCCGTCGCTTTGACTTGTCTATGGGTATTGCTTCTGCTGTCTTCCAGACTTGCCCTGGCTCATTTGTATAACTCTGAAAAAGATGCCCGCGCATTATGGGCCGAAATCAGTCCGCATATCCCGAATGGAAAATACGAAATCGTAACCATCGATGAGCGGGCAGACGGCCTGCTCTTTTATGGCGCACAGGAAGTGGAAAATGTAACTCGCAAGACCGATCCTTACCCGACCTTTTCAATGCCTAAAACGCTCGAACTCGAACTGGCTGAAATGTTCAAAGACAGCCATGTTTACCTGTTCATAGCAGATGATAAACACGAATTTGACGTCATTCTCGGCGCACTGAAGAAATATAACATCGAGATTCGAACAGTCGACCTTAAGCATGAAAAGTGGCTGCTGATTGTTAATCCTGAAAAAATATCCTGAATGCAAAAATGCAACTTATTGACTCACATGCCCATCTTACTTTTGACGAACTGCAAAACGGCCTTGATAATGTCCTGCAGCGAAGTATTGCCGCAGGCGTAACCGGCTGGATAACCATCGGTACTGATGCCGAACAGAATGAAAGGGTACTTTCAGTAATAGACAAATATGAAAATCTTTACGGCACTGTCGGCATTCATCCGCATTATGCCTCCGATGTTTCAGACGCCGATATTGACCGCGTCAAAGAGCTTGCAAAACACAAAAAAATCGTCGCCATCGGCGAAACAGGGCTCGATTTTCATTATGATTTTTCGAAACAGGATGCACAAAAGAATCTCTTTGAAAACCTGCTTGAAATCGCCGCACAAAGCGATTTGCCTGTAATAATTCACTGCAGAGACGCCTTTGACGAAACGCTCGAAATTATCGATAAATTCAAAGACAGCCTTAAAAATGTCGTCTTTCACTGCTGGGGTGCCGCCGCTGAGCAGGCACAGCTCGTTCTCGACAAAGGTTTTCATATCTCATTTACAGGCGTTGTAACATTCAAAAACGCCGAGCAGACAAGAAATGCTGCAAAAATCGTCCCGCTCGAAAGAATGATGATTGAAACCGACTGCCCTTATATGTCGCCCGAACCGATGCGCAAACAGAAAATAAACACCCCTGCCCTGCTTATTCACACCGCCGCTAAAATCGCGGAGCTAAAACAGATGCCGCTCGAAAAGTTTGCCGGCGAAGTAACAAAAACCACAAAGAAATTCTTCAACCTTCCGTAAGTCAATCTATCAGCTTTTGCGGATTTGCGACAAGGTTTGTTATTTCCATCAGAAACCTTGCGGCATAATCATAAGTTACTATCCTGCCGTCGGCAGCAAGGCCGAACTCAATGATTTTTTTAGCCTCTGTTTTTCCATCACGTAAAACCGGCTCTTCAATGATTTTGCCCACGGAAATGATACTGCACTGTCCCGGCGGCGGTATCGCAAGAAAGGAATCTATCCCGAACATACCAAGTGCCGTCAGCGTTATACACGCCCCTGATATCTCATCGAGTCTTAATTTATCACTTCTCGCCTTATCAATAAGCTTGCCGGTTTCCTTTGCAATATCTGCAGGACTTTTGCCGTTCGCATTTTTTACCACCACTGCAACCAGCCCCTTCGGTGCGGCAACGGCAAGGCCGACATTGACGCCGGCGGCAATTTCAATATGGTCGCCCTTAAAACTTCCCGCCATTAAAGGATATCTGTCAACCGCGACAGCCATCGCGCGAATAAAAAAATCATTTATCGAAATCCTTACGCCTGACTGCTTGCTCAGGCTGCGGCGAAGCTCGGCAATCCGGCCGACCTCGGCCCTGGCGGTCATATAAAAGCAAGGCTGGTTCTGCTTTGATTCGAGCATACGCCGGGCGATAAGTTTTTGAATTCTCGTCACGGGTATGCGTTTCACCGCCTCAGGCATAGATGTTTCCTTAATCGGCAAGAATTACGGCTTTTGTCTCGCCAAGATGCATCATTCCCTCGCTGACAAGCTTCAATGTGCCGTCAGGCCTGATGAAAAACGCCGACGGAATGCCTCTTACGTTACTAAAAGGCTTAGGCAAAGTGCCTTGATGCGAAATGACCGTATAGTTTAGATTCTCGCTGGCGGCTTTTGCTCTTACCACGCCGGCAGATTCGTTCGAAATCGCAAGAATAGCAAGTTTATCCGCCGGCATTATTTCACGAAGCGCTTTTAGATGAGGAATCTCCTGCAGGCACGGCTGGCACCACGCCGCCCACATTACCACTAAAACATTTTTGCCGCGATAATCGCTCAAATTGTGTGCCTTGCCGGTTATATCCTTGACCGCAAAATCCGGCATCTGGCTGCCGTAAAAGCCCGACAATATGGGATTCCAGCTGCTTCTATGAGAAATAATTTCTTTAAGCGAATTTGAAACAGAAGGATTTTCCGCCGAAGCCTCACCGCTCGAAGCCCCTGGCGGACTGCTTTTGCGACATCCGTTCATTATTACAACACAGGCCGACAGGCAAAAAACCAAAACCAGTTTATTCATCATTTATTTTCCTCATCCTTTAAAAAAAGTCCGCGGCCCCAATCAAGTCCCGTAACAGAAATTTTCAGCCGCTCATCTTCCAAAAGCTGCCTGTAATTACCCCCCGTCGCGATAATCCCGCAGCCGCCGCTGTACATTACATATACTTCATTAGCATCGCATATCACAGGCACATCCTGCCCGAAATAGTATATAAACGATGCATTGACTTTGCAATAAGCAACTACCTGCCTGTCAGCCGCAGCAGATGCGACACTGCCGGCAAAATTACGAATTATATAATTCTCATCGGCTGTCTTGTTCTCCAGCATCGGCCAGACAAGAATACCCGCGCACAGCGTCGCAAAAAGCCCCGCAGTTGCAATCGTCTTTTTGTTCGTCAAAAAAAGAACGCCGACGCAAATCATCAATACTGCAATAATCACTGCCGCATACGTTGCAAAACTTTGCAGCAAATGCCCCGCTTTCAGTCGCCAGACAATCGCACCTGCCGCACCGCCGGCAACAACAAAAAGATGCCCCACCAGAAAAATCGCGGCAAATCGTCTCGTGTACGCCTTGTTGATAAATATCATATCGTCGATAATTATTCCCGCCAGAACCGCCATCGCTGGCATCAGCGGCAGAATATAATGCTGGCGTTTGCCGCCGGCGACGCTCATCACAAAAAGACCCGCCACGAACCACAGCCACAGGTAAAATATCGCCTGGCGCTTCTCTTCCCATATCCGGTAAAGCGGCGCCACAAACGCAGCCGGTATAAATGCACAGAACGGCGCAAAATAAACAAACA
>CAZUEO010000009.1:0-64572 GCA_964619675.1 uncultured Planctomycetaceae bacterium
TTGATCATCTCTGCTGAAGGTCGAAATCATTCAAACTATCCTGCAGCGATGCGGTATCGGTTTGCAAAAATTCACAAACAAGCATTACAGCAAAATTTTAAAATTCCTGGCAGAAAGTCGAATAGATAAAACCCTGCAGTTGCCAAACAAAGTTTTGCTTAAAAAAAATCAAAAAAGTTTTTATCTCGGCTTCTGCCAAAGTTATCCTGATGAGCCGTTGCCTGTTCAATTAAAAATCCCGGGCAGTGTTTGCTTTGCTGACTGGATTATTGAAACCGAAATTTTGTCTGCTGATAAATTCAATATCGAAAAAATCAAAAATGATAAAAATAATTTCACCGAATGGTTCGACTTTGAACTGATAAAGCCGCCTTTGATTGCTCGATGCAGACAGCAGGCAGATAGATTTAAACCCTTTGGGCTCGGTGTATCCAAAAAGATTGGCAAATTTATAACATCAGCCAAGCTTGATATCGACCTGCGAAAAAAGACTTTTCTTGTCTGTGATAGCGAAAAAATCCTTTGGCTTGTGCCAATACGAAGAGGCAGCAAAGCTTCAGTAACGAATATTAGCAAATGTTTGTTGCAAATAAAAATAAGAAGCACTCAGAAACAGGATATGTAGAGTCTGTTTTGTTAATATTTAAAAATTTTTAAAAAATTTTTAAATTTTTCTCTTGACAATACCCCCCGATAACCTTTATACTACGCTCAATTAAAATAACCGTAAATCCTTAAGTATAGACATCTCAGAAAGTTTGGCGCAGGATTTTATGGAGGAGTAATGAGAAAACAAGGGAAGAAGGGAAGGAGCAACATTAGGGCGGGGGTTGTATGTACACTTTTAGTTATTGTCTTTACGGCTTCTGCTTTTGGTCAAAATTTTAGTTATACTAATGTAGCTGCTCCGCCAACCGGCGAAGCGAATCATGCTGAAATCCTTCATAACATTTACGGCGGCACGTTTACCCAGCAAGCGTCATCAGTATCAGGCTTGTTAGTAGACTATGGGAACACCAGTAACATCGTGGCCAGGAGAGTTTACGATTTTGACGATGAGTATGTCACTTTGGATGTACTGACAGATACGCTGGAAGGCAAAGTAGATCAAATCTGGACGGATGGTACCGTAACAGTAACAGCAGAAGCAAAATATGCTTGTTACAACCAGTCATTCGGCTGGAATGGAGGTGGGACATCCACTGCAAACTACTACGAATTGCTTACGGATGACGATATAGGAAATGGAGCAGCTGTTGTTGGTATTGACGGAGATTTCCTCTGGGGCAGCTGGCCTACCGATGATGATAAATGGTGGGATGAGGAGGGTGGCTACTGGTGTCCTTGGCCGGAGGAGGAAAAATGGTGGACGTATGAAATCAAGAACAATGATCTTAAAGACCACTTTGTAACGTATAAAATCGAGGGGCTTGGCGGTGAGGAAACTGTATGGCTGCTGTTCATGGAAGACGTTCATTACTGTCAGTCGGATCACGATTTTAATGATTTTGTAGTTGAGTTGTCAGCAATTCCTGAGCCGGCGACAATTGCACTATTACTCCTTGGTGGTTTGTTCTTAAGAAGAAAAAGTTAAGACTTTAGACGGTTGCTGAAATCAGCACCGATGCACAATATAAATGCCCGAATCAGAGGTTCAAAATCCTGATCCGGGTAATTTTTTAATGATACAATTATATCACGCCTGACTTTCCTGCATTTGGAATCATTGAGAATACCGCTAATGAGATATGGAGCGGCAGCAACGCCTATTATCACAAGTCGCAGGATGCAGGCGATGACTCAGCCGGTGCATTGTACGATTACTCATTTGCGACGGACATTGTAAAAGCAACGGTAGCTGTGTTTGCGCAGGAAGCCATCCTGATTCCTGAACCCGCCACAATTCTTTTATTAACTTTTGGCGGTTTGATTCTGCAAAAATTCCGCAAGCCCTGATTTGTGAATCATTCGCAGGTTTTAAGCTTATCGCACTGCATGCGGCCTGCAAATTCAATATTCAATCCAAAAGTCTATCTGCTTCCTGTGGATTTCTCCTTGACATTCCCCTGCCCTATCTCTAAAATCCCTGTTCCGTAAATTTTGTAATCTGGCGGGTAAACACCCTGTCAACTTAACTTTAACTCTTATAATATGTTAAGGAGGCTCTAAATGGCGACCAAAGTTGGTATTAACGGTTTCGGCAGGATAGGCCGGGCGGTGGCGAGAATCCTGATGGAAAAAAAGACAGGTCTTGAGCTGGTAGCGGTAAATGACCTGACAGACGCCAAGACAAATGCCCATATGTTCAAATACGACAGTGCAATGGGCACTTGGGGCGGCACAATAAGCGCAGCGGAAGATTCGCTGGTTATCAACGGGAAAAAAATAAAGGTACTTTCCGTAAAGAATCCCGCGGAACTGCCGTGGAGGGATATGGGCGTTGACATTGTCGTCGAGTCCACAGGCATTTTCAGGGATCGCGAATCGGCAAAAGGCGGTTATGGCGACCACATCAAAGCGGGCGCAAAAAAAGTTCTACTGACAGTTCCGGCCAAGGATGAAATCGACCTGACAATGGTAATGGGCGTCAACGATAATATGCTGAAACCCGAACACAATTGTGTTTCAAATGCAAGCTGCACGACAAACTGCCTCGCTCCTCCTGCAAAGGTAATCCACGAGGTCTTCGGTATTGAAAAAGGTTTTATGACTACGGTTCATGCCTATACCAACGACCAGCATGTGGCCGACCTTTTCCACAAAGACCTGCGGCGCGCACGTGCAGCAGCGGTAAATATCATCCCGACCACGACAGGCGCCGCAAGAGCGGTTGGGAAAGTCATACCCGACCTGAACGGCAAGCTCGACGGCTTTGCGCTTCGTGTGCCGGTGCTCGTAGGCAGTGTGGTTGACCTTGTAGTGGAGTTGAAAAAGGAAGTTACGATTGAGGAAGTCAACGCTGCTGTAAAGAAAGCTGCCGAAGGCCCGATGAAAGGCATATTGATTTACTGTGACGAGCCGATAGTCAGCAGCGATGTTATTATGAATCCCGCTTCGAGCGTCTTTGATGCGCTGAGCACAATGACCATTCCGAAAGGCAAGGGAAAAATGATTAAGGTCGTGAGCTGGTATGACAACGAATGGGGCTATTCAAACCGCACTGTTGATATAATGGAAAGACTTGCAAAGATGCTGTAACCTGTTCTTAAAAGGCCTGTTTTTTACACAAAGCAGGCCTTTATTTTTTATTGTCTTTCTTGTTGATGTGGAGATTTAAAAATGGCAAAGAAAACCGTGGCCGACATAGACGTAAACGGCAAGAAGGTGCTGATGCGGGTCGATTTCAACGTGCCATTGGATGAAAACCGCAATATTACCAGCGACGCCAGAATCGTCGCGGCACTGCCGACAATAAAGACAATCCTCGATAAAGGCGGCTGTGTAATACTGATGAGCCATCTCGGCAGGCCGGATGGCGAAAGAAAACCTGAATTCTCGCTGGCGCCGGTCGCTAAAAAATTGGGCGAACTTCTGAATAAAAACGTTATCTTCGCAAACGACTGCATCGGACAAGAAGTAAAACAAAAAGCAGCAGCACTCAGGCCCGGAGACATTATGCTGCTCGAAAATGTCAGATTCCATAAAGAAGAAGAAATAAAAGATAAAAAAGCAGTTGAAGACCCCAAACTGCGAAAAGCAAAAGACGACTTCGCAAGACAACTGGCAGAACTCGGCGACGTATATGTCGATGATGCATTCGGAACCACGCACCGCGATAACGCATCAATGTACACCGTGCCGGAGATGATGAAAGGGAAAGATAAAGTCATCGGATTCCTCGTCGAAAAAGAACTCAAATTTTTAGGCGACGCCCTGAACAATCCGAAAAAGCCGTTTGTTGCCATATTAGGCGGAGCAAAAATATCCGATAAACTGAAAGTCATCGAAAACCTTATGAAAAAAGTGGACTGTATCCTCATTGGCGGAGCTATGGCCTATACCTTCTTTAAAGCTCAGGGATATACAGTCGGGGACAGCCTGTGCGAAAATGACTTCATCGATAAGGCAAAAGAACTTATGGCCTTAGCACAAAAAGGCGGATGCGAATTAGTGCTGCCGCTCGATAACGTCATCGTGCAGAAAATTGAGGCCAACGCAGCAAGTCAAATATCAGATGATAATATCCCTGCCGGCTGGCATGGAGTCGATATAGGGCCTGAAACGATGACACTATTCGTTAAAAAGCTCGAAGGGGCCAAAACAGTCGTATGGAACGGACCAATGGGCATATTTGAGATGCCGCCATTCGATGCAGGCACAAAAGCAGTGGCCCAGGCAGTGGCAAAAGCTACCGGTGCGGGCGCGGTAAGCGTTATCGGAGGCGGCGACAGCGTAAGCGCCATTAAAAAGCTGGGCCTTTCAAAACGAGTCAGCCATATATCAACAGGCGGTGGAGCAAGCCTTGAGTTTATGGAAGGCAGAAAATTCAAGTGCCTGGAAATACTTGATGAAAAATAGACGTTTGCCACAAGCTGATACAATTGAGGTTGTGCCGTCAGTATTGAGCGCGGACTTTGCTCATCTTGCAGATGAAATCGCCCAAATCGAACGGGCAGGCGTAAAAATGGTACACCTTGACGTTATGGACGGGCATTTTGTGCCAAACATAACTATCGGCCCGCCTGTTATCGAAAAATTGCGAAAATATTCCAAACTCGTATTCGACAGCCATCTGATGATTAGCGAGCCGGAAAAATATGCCGATGAATTTATAAAGGCAGGCGTTGACCATATTACCTTCCATATCGAGGTAGTACCCCGGCCAGAAGATTTCATAAAAAAATTACACAATGCCGGCATAACAGCAGGAATCTGCCTTAACCCTGAAACGCCTGTGTCAAAAATAGAAAAATACGCGCGATTAGCAGATATGATTCTGGTAATGACAGTTCATCCAGGTTTCGGCGGACAACATTTTATCCAGGAAGCCGCTGATAAGATTAAACCTATTCGCCAAATCGTGGGGCCAAATATACGCATCGAGGTTGACGGCGGGATTGACCCCGATACTACGCCAATTGTAACCGGATTAGGAGCAGATACACTCGTTGCAGGCTATGCAATATTCGCCAAGCCAGACCGCCTGCAGGCAATAGAAGCTATACGCAACGCCTGCAGATAATCGCCGCAGAGGATAAATCGTACCTGCGGCGGATAAATCCGAAAAAGGGACAAATTACAGCAAAACCAAAAGTTTTAATAAACCTTGCTGCTCAGCCAGAGAGGCAAATCGAAATGGAGGTCACAGTTATGAAACGGATTGTTTTTGCAATTCTAATTATCACGGTTGTATTCTCAATTGCCAATGCCAAATACTCAGGCGGCTCGGGCACTTCCAACGACCCCTACCTGATATCCACAGCCGAAGATATGAACCAAATCGGAGACAACTCCGCCGACTGGGACAAGCACTTTAAACTGACGGCTGATATAAACCTCAGCAATTATACCGGTACAGAATTCAGTCGTATCGGCACCAGTACTGTACCATTCAACGGCGTATTTAACGGTGACGGCCATACGATTTGGAGCTTTACATATACGGCAGAAAACAGCGACTACATCGGTATTTTCAGTACCGTAGGCGGCTCAGGAAAAATCGAAGATATTTTCATTGCAGACGTAAATATAAGCGGCCGCGATTACATCGGCGGGCTGGCAGGATACAACGAAGGAACCATCGACAACTGCAGTTCGACAGGTAAAATTACCGGCGGGAGCAGTTTGCGAAATATTGGCGGACTGGTGGGAGAAAATTGGGGTAATATCAGTAACTGTTATTCAGCGGCTGCGGTGGCTGGCGGCGAGTGGACAGGCTACATCGGCGGATTGATAGGGGAAAACTACGGAGACCTCAGCAATTGCTACGCAATAGGCAGCGTCAGCGGTGGAGATTTTTCATACAATATCGGCGGACTGACAGGAGAAAATAGCTCCGGCACCATCAGCAACTGTTATGCAGCAGGCAGCGTCAACGGCGGAGATTTTTCATACAACCTTGGCGGATTGACAGGAGAAAACTATAGCACCATCAGCAATTGCTATTTTCTTAATAGCGAACCGAATAACGGCTACGGAGAACCATTGACAGATGAACAAATGAAACAACAGAGTAGTTTTGTCGGCTGGGACTTTGTCTGGGAAATCGTTAACGGGCCGAATGATATCTGGGCGATGTGCGAAGGAGTCTGCTATCCCAAGCTTGCCTGGCAGTTTATGCCGGGCGACTGTGATAACGATAAGGATGTTGATTTCCTCGATTTTGCCCGGCTGGCTCTGAATTGGTCGCAGGCCGACCCAAACGTTTACTGCGGCGGAACAGACCTCACCGGCAACGGCTGGATCGATTACAACGACCTGGTAATAATGTGCAGCCACTGGCTGGAGGGTGCATAAATAAAACTCGATTCAGTTCTGCACTTCTGGTATAATCAGCCCTGCCTTATTTATGAGCATAATAAAAACAATGGCAAAACAGTCAAAATCACAATGGGAGGGCTTTAGCTTAAAGCCGAGGAAGGAAATGCCTGAAGGGCTATGGCTTAAATGCCCGGGCTGCGAGAAACTCCTCTTTAAAAAAGCAGTCGAGGAAAATCTAAATGTTTGTCCTGAATGTGACTACCATTTCCGCATTGGAGCCGACAAAAGATTGAAATACCTCGTCGATAAAGGCTCATTCGAGCAGATTCTGACCGGAATGGTTACGGCAGACCCGCTGGAATTCAAGTTCAGGGGAACCACATATAAAGACAGAGCAAAGGCCGCTGAAAAGGTCTCGGCAGGCAAAGAGGCTATGCTCATCGGCAAGGCCTTTATCAAAGGCAGAGGCCTGATGCTGGCGGTAATGGATTTTAATTACCTAGGTGGCTCAATGGGAGCCGTAGTCGGTGAAAAATTGTGTACCGCTATTGAAAAGGCAATGGAAAACTCGCTGCCGCTGGTAGTGGTAAGCTCGACAGGCGGGGCAAGAATGCACGAAGGCGTCGTCTCTTTGGGGCAGATGGCTAAAACAAGCGCTGCCTTGGCCAAGTTTGATGACCAGGAAGGTCTTTTTATATCAGTCCTGACTGATCCGACCACTGGCGGGGTTACGGCCAGCTTTGCAATGTTGGGTGATGTTATCATAGCTGAGCCGGGGGCATTGATAGGTTTTGCAGGGCCGAGAACAATCTATGAAACCATCAAGGTCGAACTGCCTGAAGGCTTCCAAAGGGCTGAATTTCTGCTTGAACACGGCTTCGTCGATATGATTGTACGCCGCAAAGACTTACGAAGCGAAATAGCCCGGCTGATTGACTACTGCGGGAAAAACCTAGCGTAAAAACCCAAACAAAAATCATACTTTGCAATCCACACTTTTGTCCGTATAATTCCCAACTATGGGTTATTTCCGTGAAAATGTGGAAAAAATGACAGGTTACGAGCCGGGCTTTCAGCCATCTGAAACAGATATAATCAAGCTCAATACCAATGAAAATCCATACCCGCCAAGCCCAAAAGCAACAGAGGCGATAAAGAATATAAGTCCTGCAGAGCTAAGGAGATACCCGCAGCCAATGGCGGATAGTTTCAGAGAGACGGCAGGTAAAATTTTAGGTGTGCAGCCGAAAAATATTATCTGCGTCAACGGCGGCGATGAATTACTGAACATCGCAATAAGAGCATTCTGCGATGAGAAACGAGCCGTTGCTTATCCTGCGCCGACATACTCGCTTTATCCTGTGCTGGCACAAATGGCAAACTGCCCTGCCGTCGAGATTCCGTTCGATAAGGAATTTAACCTGCCGGCAAAACTGGCCTCAAGCGGCGCGGCATTAACAGTCGTCTGCAATCCAAATGCGCCAAGCGGAACATTCATACCAAAAGAAGAATTGTCGCAGCTTGCAGAAGAAATAAAGGGAATACTTCTGATTGACGAGGCTTATGTCGATTTTGCAGAAGATAACTGCCTTGAGCTTGTAAAAAAATTCGACAATGTGATTATCCTTCGCACGATGAGCAAAGGCTATTCGCTGGCAGGTCTGCGATTCGGATTCGGCATCGCAAATGAAGAAATAATAAACGGCCTGATGAAACTTAAAGATTCCTATAACGTCGATGCTGTTGCGATTGCCGCTGCGACGGCTGCGATACAGGACCAGCAGTATTTCAAAAATAATATTCAAAAAATCAAGATAGAGCGAAAGTTCATGACGGAAAGATTAACGGAGCTCGGATTTGAAGTGCCCGCAAGCCAGGCAAATTTTGTGCTTGCAAAACCCTCAAAAGCCAGAGCTATCGATATCTATGAAAAACTCAAGGACAGAAACATATACGTCCGATACTGGGCATATCCCGATATAAAAGATAAGCTGAGAATTACGGTTGGGACCGGCGAGCAGAATGAAAAACTTATTGACGCATTAAAGGAAATTTTGGCCGAGGGATAAAAAATGGCTGACAGAAAGGCAAAAGTAACAAGAAAAACAAAGGAAACGGATATTAGCATTCAAATTAACCTCGACGGCGAAGGCAGATACGAAATCGACACCGGCATAGGCTTTCTGGACCATATGCTCTGCCATCTTGGCAAACATAGCAAAATCGACCTGATTCTAAAGGCCAAGGGAGACCTTGAAGTTGACCAGCATCATACCGTCGAAGACGTTGCAATATGCCTGGGAGAAGCACTCGTCGAGGCGCTTGGCGATAAAAAAGGCATCGCCCGCTACGGCAACAGCTCTGTGCCGATGGAAGATGCACTTGCAAATGTCGCTGTTGACCTGTCGGGCAGGCCCTTCTGCGTTTACAACGTTGAGTACAGAACGGAAAAGGTCGGCGATTTTGATGTTGAGTGCGTCGAAGAACTGCTCAGGAGCTTTGCAAATAATGGTAAATTCAACCTGCATATAACCGTGCCGCACGGCACAAACAGTCATCATATTGCAGAAGCAATTTTCAAGGCCCTTGGCCAGGCACTCGGACAGGCTGTTAAACTTACCGGCAAAGATATTCCAAGCACGAAGGGAACGCTTTGAACGGCGATTTAAACTACGAATACAGAACGGGCATAGGTACCGACATTCACCGTCTTGTCGAGGGTAAGGCATTGAAACTCGGCGGAATACTCATTCCATTTGAAAAAGGCCTGCTCGCCCACAGCGATGGTGACGTCGCCCTGCATGCCCTGATAGATGCAATCGCGGGAGCAGCGGGACTTGGCGATATCGGAATGCTCTTTCCCGACAGTGACCCACAATTTAAAGATATTGACAGCAAAGAACTTGTTCTGAAGATTAAAAATTACATAATCGACAAAAACTGGGAAGTAGTCAACGCTGATATCATAATCACTGCTGAAGAACCAAAACTGGGGCCGTATAAAGCACAAATGAAAAGATGTATCGCTTCTCTTTTAGAAATCGATTTTCTTAATGTAAATGTAAAGGCAAAAACCAATGAAGGGCTCGGCGATACAGGAGCAGGCCTTGCAATGTCGGCAATAGCAACGGTGCTTTTGCGAAGAAGAATTAAAAAGGCACTATAAGGAAAAGTAAATGCCTCTTGAATTGTATAATACGCTGACTAAACGTAAAGAGCAGTTCAAGCCTATGCAGCCCGGCGAGGTGAAGATGTACAGCTGCGGGCCGACTGTATATTCACACCCGCATATAGGAAATTTCAGAAGCTTTCTTGTGGCTGATTTGTTGAAGCGGTTTCTCGAATTCAAAGGCTTTAAAGTTACTCATATTATGAACATAACAGATGTCGGACACCTTGTAGATGACGCCGATGAAGGAGCCGATAAGCTTGAGGAGACCGCAAGAAAGGAAAAAAAAGACCCTTTGGAAATCGCGAAAGTCTATACCGCCTCATTTATGGAGGCAAGCAGGCTTCTCAATATGAAACCTCCTGACAAATATCCCAAAGCAACGGAACATATCAAAGAAATGATTGATATGATTAAGATTCTTATAGATAAAGGTTATGCTTATGTTGTCGGGCATAATGTTTATTACGATATAACCAGGTTTCCTGATTACGGGCGGCTTTCCGGCAATACGCTGGAAGACTTAAATGCCGGTGCAAGAATTGAAGTCAATCCGGAAAAGAAAAATCCGCAGGACTTTGCTCTCTGGAAGCACGACCCCAAGCATCTTCAGCAGTGGGACAGCCCGTGGGGCAAAGGATTTCCAGGCTGGCATATAGAATGCTCGGTAATGAGCTCAAAATATCTGGGAGCAGAATTCGACATCCATACCGGCGGCGAAGACAATATATTCCCGCACCACGAATGCGAAATCGCACAGTCTGAAGCTGCAAGCGGGAGGAAATTCGTCCACTACTGGCTGCACACGCGATTTCTGGTATTCGACGGCGAAAAAATGTCCAAATCAAAGGGTAATCTGTACACAATCCAGGAGCTCATCGAGAAGGGTTTCAAGAAAAACGCTATACGATACGCACTTATTTCTTCTCATTACAGGCAAAACTATAATTTTACCTTCGATGGCTTAAAAGCGGCAGAGCAGGCGATAGATAAAATACAACAATGCGTTCTTAGGCTGACAGATTTGTGCAAAAACAAAAAAGAAGGGAAAATCAGGGAGCAGTTACAAAATTTATCAACTGCTTGCCTATCTGAATTTGACAATGCTCTTTGTGATGATTTGAACATCTCAAAAGCTTTGGCTGTATGCTTTGATTTTATACGGGAAGTCAACAAGACGAATGATATGAATTCGACAGAAGCTTCTGCCCTGCTTGATACCATCAATAAAATCGATTCAGTACTCGGCGTTCTGGAAACCACAGACAAAGAAGTGCCGGACAAGATAAAAGAACTTGCTGAGAAAAGAAAAGAAGCCAAAATTGAGAAGAATTGGCAATTGGCTGATGCAACCCGATCTGAAATTTTTACTGAAGGCTGGAAAATTGTAGATACTCCCGGTGGAGGATACAGGATAGAACGCAGAGAGGGAACCTAATGAAAATTTTAGGCATTGACCCGGGACTGCAGATTTGCGGATATGCCGTGATAAACTCCAACGGCAGCGGTGAAAAACTTGTTGAGGCAGGAGTGTGCAGGACTTCCGCAAAGTTTGCTATGGAAAAAAGACTCGTGCAAATAGCAGAGGATATAAATTCGCTGCTAAAAAAACACCAGCCTGACTGCGTAGCGGTCGAAGATTTATACTCTCATTACGCACATCCGAAAACAGCGATATTGATGGGACACGCAAGAGGTGCTATACTTGCGCAGGTCTGTAAAAGCGGCATAAGAGTAAAGAGTTTTGCCGCAACAAAAATAAAAAAGTCGCTGACCGGCAACGGCAGAGCGTCAAAACAGCAGATTCAAAGGAGCATAAAAACTCTACTCGGGCTTGCGAAACTGCCTGAACCGCCGGACGTGGCAGACGCGATTGCAGTTGCGATGTGCTGCGCGAATGCAAAAAATGGATTCCCGCCTTCGCGGGAATGACAAGAATATGATTGCACAGATTGAAGGAAAACTCGTTAGTCTTAACAGCGATACCGCTCTGGTGCAAATCGGACAGATTTGCTATGAGATACTTTTGCCCGGCTATCTTACAAATCTGCTATCCGGCAAAATCGGACAGGATATTACCCTCTGCACGATGGAATATTACGAGGGCAATATAGCAGGCGGCAATCTTGTGCCGCAAATGATTGGTTTTTTAACCGCCGGCGAGAAGGAATTTTTCAGACGGTACACATCCGTCAGCGGTATTGGCATCAAAAAAGCGCTAAAATCGCTCGCTATACCGATTGCAACGATAGCTTCGGCTGTGGAAAGCGGCGATGAAAAAACGCTAACCGCCCTGCCGGGAATCGGCAAAAGACTTGCACAGCATATAATCGCAGAGCTTAAAGGTAAACTAACCGACTTTGCTATCGGAGAACCGGCAAAAGGTACGCTAGAGCCGGTATTTGCAGGTTTCCAGATTGAGGCTCTTGAGATACTAATTGCGTGGGGTGAAAAACGAACAGAAGCAACGGAGCTTATCAATCTGGCATGTAGAAAATATCCGCAAATTAAGACTGCAGAAGAACTTGTGCCGCTGGTTTACAGAATGAAACAGGGAATTGAGGTCTAAAAAATGGCAATAGACAGGGTTTTAAACTCTGATTCGACAGGCGAGCAGGAGGAAAATTTCAATGCCTCACTGCGGCCGACAAATCTCGCCGAATGCACAGGGCAGGAAAATGTAAAGGAAAAACTGGCTATCGCCATGGCCGCCGCAAAAAAACGAGGTGAACCGCTCGACCATATTCTCTTTTATGGCCCGCCAGGTCTGGGAAAGACAACTCTTGCTCACGTAATCGCCAACGAGATGGGTGCAAAGATAAAAACCACATCAGGCCCTGCACTTGTCAAACAGGGAGATGTAATGGGTCTTTTGAGCAATGTCAATACCGGCGATATACTTTTCATCGATGAAATACATCGCCTCAGCACTCCCGTCGAAGAGTTTATTTATCCTGCAATGGAAGAATTCAGAGTTGATTTTACGGTTGACAGTGGTATGCACGCAAAGACGATAAACTTTCCATTGAAGCGATTTACACTTATCGGCGCGACAACACGGGCAGGCCTTTTAAGCGCACCCCTGAGGGGCAGATTCGGCATTCTTTATCATCTTAAATTTTACAGCAGCGAGGAGCTGGCGAGGATTCTGGCCCGCTCGGCAAGACTGCTTAACCTTTCCTGCCAGGACGGCACGCTCGAACTTATTGCCTCACGCAGCAGAGGCACACCAAGAATTGCAAACAGGCTCTTAAAAAGGGTACGCGATTACGCACAGGTCAAAGGAAAAGGTAAACTCACCGAAGATATTGTCGGCAGTGCCTTGCAGATGGAACAAATTGATCGGCTCGGCCTTGATGAGCTTGACAGGTTGTTTCTAAGGGCGATTGTAAACGTCTATAACGGCGGGCCGGCAGGTATCGAAGCACTTGCCGCTACGCTCGGTGAGGAAAAAGATACGCTGGAAGATGTTGTCGAGCCGTATTTACTGCAGATAGGATTTGTCCGCAGAACAAAAAGAGGCAGAGAAATAACCGATGAAGGCTGCAAACACCTTAACATACAATTAAAAGAAAAAAAGCAACAGGATAATGCAGAACTCTTTTAGAAACAAAAATGACAACAGGTAAAAGGGATTAACAATGAGAAGAAATGCTTTGCCGATTTTGTTATTTGTCTTCACAATATTTGCAATAGCAGGCTGTCAGCAGCCTGCTAAGCGAGCCGCCGGAGGTTTACTGGCGGCAAATGAACAGCCGGTGAATATATATTATCTTGCCGGCAAACTTGGTATGACGGTGTCGCAGGCTAATGATAACAAAATTATCTTCAGCAATACAAGCAATACCGTGACAATTTATCCGAAAAACGACCAGGTTTATGTCAACAACAATTATCTTACGCTTTTGGGCAGGACAAAAAAAATAAATGACATGCTGCACGTCCGGTCGAGCCTTCAGCAGCAGATTCAAAGCGAGCTTATAAAAACCGAGATAAAACAAGTTGCGCCGCCACCGGCAAAACCTGCTGAGAGAACGCCTGTCCGCCCAGCCGTTTCCGGCAGGACCGTCGTAATTGACCCAGGCCATGGCGGAAAAGACCCCGGCGCAATAAGCACCTACGGTTATAATGAAAAAACCGTCAATCTTGACGTCGCCCTGCAAATCACACAACTATTACGTGATAAAGGACTTAGAGTTATAATGACCCGCGACAGCGACAGGTTTATCGAACTTGAACAGCGCGCCGACATTGCAAACCGCAATCGAGCCGATATTTTTATAAGTATTCATGCAGATTCCTGCGCAAAGAGCAGTAAAAACGGCTTTACACTTTATGTTGAGCGGAACAGTCAATGGGCCTCGACAAAACTTGCCAATTCGATTGACAACCGCATGGCTCAAACAGGCATAAGCAGCAACGGTGTCAGAAAAGCAGACTATAGAGTGCTTACGCATACCGGCTGCCCTGCCGTTCTGATTGAACTTGGGTATCTGTCAAACTACTGGGAGGCAAAACAGCTCAAAAACAAAGATATGCAAAGGAAACTTGCGATGGCGATTACGAATGGTATAACCGATTATATAGAACGATAATGATAAGATGACTACGACATTCCAAAATGTCTTAGTAGCATTTGGTCTGACACTTTTTGCTGGACTTTCAACCGGCATTGGAAGTGCAATGGCCTTTTTTGCCAGAAGGACCAGTACCCGATTCCTCTCAACGTCACTGGGCTTCTCGGCAGGGGTTATGATTTATGTTTCCCTGATTGAAATATTTGCCAAGGCGAAAGCCGGCCTGGTTGCCGAACTGGGTCCTGTAAAAGGCTACTGGCTGACAGTCGCTTCGTTTTTTGCCGGTATTTTTGTGATAGCAGTTATTGACAAACTTATACCTGCTATCGACAATCCTCATGAATTTCGAGATGTTGAAAAACTTGACGATACTGCCGCTGCAGATGAATATCGCAGTCTATACAGAATGGGATTGTTCACTGCACTTGCAATCGCAATACATAACTTTCCCGAAGGTCTTGCGACATTCACCGCTGCACTAAAAGATATCCGAATCGGGATACCAATAGCCATTGCCATTGCTATTCACAATATACCAGAAGGTATTGCGGTATCCGTACCGATATATTATGCGACCGGCAGCAGAAAAAAAGCATTCTGGCTTTCGTTTCTTTCGGGCCTTGCCGAACCTGCAGGCGCCTTGCTGGGCTATATAATTCTTATACGTATTCTGAATGAAATAGTATGCAGCGCGTTATTTGCAGCGGTCGGCGGAATAATGGTATTTATCTCCATTGATGAGCTTCTGCCGGCAGCGGAAAAATATGGTAAGCATCACTACGCCGCTTACGGTTTTATCGCGGGTATGATTGTAATGGCGCTAAGTTTATTAATGTTTATTTAGATAAAAATGAAATTTTATCCTCTGAAATTCAAGCCGATTTACAAGGAGCTTATATGGGGAGGTGATAAGCTGTATAAATCTTTCGGCAAAGATATTCCTGCGGGCAAAAAAATCGGTGAAAGCTGGGAGCTTGCCGATTTGCCGAATGACAAATCCGTTATTACAAACGGAGAATTTGACGGCAAAACAATTACGGAAATTTTACAAAAGTTTCCAGAGCAAATTGCAGGAAAAAAAGATTATAAGCCCCCTTTCGGACTTCTTATAAAATTTATTGATGCTGCCGATGTCTTGAGTGTTCAGGTTCATCCCGATTCACAGGCGGTAAAAAGACTCAAAACAGGAACGCCTAAAACCGAGTGCTGGTATATCATAGACGCTGAAGCTAACACTTGTATTTACAAAGGGTTAAAGGCCGGAACAACAAAAGAGCAATTTGCAGCAGCGATAAAGAACGGCAGTTGTACAGAGTTTCTTAATAAAGTGCCGGTGAAGCCCGGCCAGTGCCATTTTCTGCCTGCCGGCACTGTTCATGCTATAGGCGCGGGAATTTTAATAGCCGAGATTCAGACGCCTTCAGATACAACGTTCAGAGTTTTTGACTGGAACAGACTCCCAAATGGCAAACCTCGCCGGCTTCATATTGAGCAGGCTCTTGAAAGTATTAACTTCAACCAAAAAGCAGAAGACCTGCCGGTAAGCACCAACGGCAGACTTGTCGATACCGGACTTTTCAAGGTTGATAAAATCACTGCACAAGCCGGCACACCAATCCCGATTTCTGAAGGGATAATGAAAGTAATTATATTTATCAAAGGCGATGGACAGATAAAATCAGGTAATTTGCAGATGGTTGATTTTTCAAAGGGACAGACAATCCTGCTGCCGGCAGCATTTGAGGGTCAAATGCTTTTTGACGATTACACCGAATGCCTGCAGGTTACCCTTTAAATTGACAGTAGTATTAATCCCTGGTACAATATACGTATGCTGAAACCGGAAGAAAATCCGCCGATGGTATGGCCTGCTGATTCGAGTGTAAAAGACTTCCAGGGCATCTGGTGGGTCGCGCATACCAAAAGCAGAAATGAAAAGGCTCTTGCGTGGCAGATGCAGAAAAAAAATATCAGCTATTTTCTGCCGCTGACAGAGAAAGTGTACAGGAAAAGTCGAAGGGTATTTCGCTCAATGCTGCCGCTGTTTGGCGGATATGTTTTTTTCTGCGGCGATGAGTCCGACAGACTGGAAGTGCTCAAAACAAACCGCGTTGCGGGCCTTCTGGAAGTAAAAGACCAGCAGCATCTGGCAGCGGAGCTTTTGCCGATTGAAAAGGTTCTTACAAGCGGAATAAATCTTGCACCGTATACCTACATCAAAGCAGGTCAGCAATGCAAGGTCATAGCAGGGCCTCTTATGGGAACGGAAGGATTGGTTGTCAGCGACCGGAATAAAACAAGACTCATTCTTCAGGTAGATATACTCGGCAAAGCTACCTGTCTTGAAATAGATTCCACATTGCTTGAGGTCATTGGCGGAGATTGATTTTAAAGGATTTTTACACGGAGGTGATTATGAACTGGCTGCCCAAAATCGTCGCGGTTTTAATTGTAATTGATGCGATTATAATACTGCTGCGTCCTTATTTTTTGAAAAAATATTTTCAGCTCCTCTGCCAGGGTTTGGCGATTTACCTTGACGCTGCTATCAAGGCATTGGTAGGGATTGCTTTTCTGTTTGGCCTTTCAGACAAATGCAATGTTCCGGCTGTTATCATAGCTTTCGGCATTCTGGCACTGGCAGGAGCGGTTTTCATCGTCATTGTGCCGCAAAAAGCCAGAGCTGTGGCGGGCTGGTTTGCAGCTAAAAGCAATACGACTCTGCGGTTTTTCGCATTGATTTATCTGCTCATCGGTGCTCTTCTGGTATATTCAGCCTAATAAGAAACTTCCAACCTGATATACGATAAGGGTAACAATGTAAGCTAATGCAGTAAGGCCTGCCCATTGGAACAGCGCCCAGCCCCATCTGCCTGTTTCCGCCCGCGTAATTGCCAGAGTTGCGACACAGGGCGCGCTTATCAGGCAAAACAACATAATACAAAATGCCTGCAATGGTGTGTAATCTTCCCTTAATTTCGCGCGAAGAACTGAAACGTCCTCATGCTCACTTATCGCATAGGTAATGCTCATCTGGGCAACAAATACTTCCTTGGCTGCAACAGCACCAATAAGGGCAGTTACCACTTTTCGGTCAAAACCGAGCGGTTTAAAAACCGGCCCAAGAACAGTTGCCACTCTTCCAATTATTGAATACTCAAGTCTTTTCTGCCCGGCAATTTGAGATTTTATTTCCTTACCCGGCTTGGGAAAATTACCAGCAAACCATAAAATAATTGATATAACCAGAATAATTGTGCCGGCCTTTTTCAGATACAGCCAGCCTCTTTCCCACATATGAATCAGGACCGCCCGCAATGTCGGCATTCTGTATGGCGGCAGCTCCATCACAAACGGTACTGTTTCACCCTTAAGCAGCGTGCTTCTTAAAATTTTTGCCGATATAACGGCAAGGGCAATGCCAATAAAATAAATCAGCAGCATTACCGCACCCCGCCACTTTAGAGCAAAAAATGCAGGTATAAAAAGTGCATAAATGGTTATTCTTGCTCCGCAACTGAACAGAGGTAATACCAATATCGTCGTGATTTTGTTCCTGCGGTTTTCAAGTATTCTGCAGGCCATAATGGCAGGTACAGTGCAACCGAAACCGATGAGCATCGGGATAAAGCTTTTCCCGTGCAACCCGATTTTGTGCATTATCCTGTCGGTAACAAATGCCGCCCTTGCCATATATCCGGTTCCTTCAAGAATTGCAATTGCCATAAAGAGCAAAAGAATATTAGGCAAAAAAATGACTATACTCCCCACGCCGTCTATAATACCATCGGTAAGCAGCGACCTGACAAGACTTTCCTGGCCGGCAGGCCACAGGCCGGCGACAAATCTCGAAAGCAGGCCGAAAAGATATTCAAGAGCAGCCATCGGGTATTTGCCGATTCTGAAAGTAAGGTCAAAAACTATATACATCAGAATAATAAAAATCGGCAATCCAAAGATTCTGTGCGTAATTACCACATCAATCATATCGCTTCGGCTGTGTCTGATTTCAATGGTGTTTTTTACCGCTTCCTGACAGGCACCGGAAATAAAGCCATACCTTCTGTCGGCAATTATAATTTCCGGTTCTTCGCCAAAAATGGTCCGGAGGTGTTTAATGCTGTCCTGGACGGTACCAGGAATTTCAGAATCCTGAATTTCTTTTATGATTTCTTCATCCTGTTCAAGAAGTTTTATAGCGACCCATCTGCCGTTATATCTTTCCAGAAGTTTTTTTTCTGCCTGCAGCTTTTGCACTAATTTTTCAAGTTCATCTTCAATTTCTTTGCCGTATTTAATCCTGACAGCGAAATTATTTTGCTGTTGCGATGTCTCGACTACCGCTTTAAGCAATTCATCTATACCTTGCTGTTTATTTCCTACGGTTTGGACGATTCTTGTGCCAAGCAGAATTGAAAGTTTCCCGATATCAAAAACAAGCCCCCTGCGATTGGCGATATCGCTCATATTAAAGGCAAGAACCAGCGGCACATTAAGCTCCAGAAGCTGGACGGCAAGATAGAGACTTCTTTCGACATTCGAGGCATCGATAACATCGACCACAACATCAGGCTTTTGTTCAACAATAAAATTTCTTGCCACAAGCTCTTCATCTGAGTACGCGGTAAGGCTGTAGGTTCCCGGCAGGTCAATAACCTCCAGTTCGCAGCCTTGATAAAAGCACTTGCCCTGTTTTTTTTCAACGGTAACGCCGGGCCAGTTGCCGACATGCTGGCGCATACCGGTAAGCGAATTGAAAATAGTCGTTTTCCCGCTGTTTGGATTGCCGGCAAGTGCAACGGTAATTTTTTTCGCCGCTTCAGTCAAAGGTGCTGCTAACCCCCTGTCGGTTTCACAAAAATCTTGGCTGCCATACCCTTGCCGAGAATTATTCGAGCGCCTTTTAAATCAATCACGAAAGGCCCGGGGTGACCGTTATTAACTATTCTAAACTGGACACCGGGCAAAAGCCCCATTGCGGCAAGTCTTGCCTTCAACCCCCTGCCGGCTTCGATTCTTAATAATCGAACTTGTGTGCCGCTGGCTGCCTTTCTCAATGAAATCTGTGCTTGAACAACCATAGTCAAACGCCTTTTGCCCTGCAGAACTTCTGAAACTCGGCTGCTATATCGGCGCCTTTTTTGCTGTATTTTTCAGAAAATTCCGTGAAATTTAATAGTTTTGAAATAACAACAGGCCCTAAAGCGTGTTCAGCTCGACAGGCAGCCTGTTCTGCGGCCTGCTGCTGGACACCGAGAACATTCACAAAAAAAGATTCGATAATAGTATGCCTGCCGGCAACTGCCTTGGCCTCTTTTCCGCCTTGTTCTGTCAAAGTAACAAAACCATAAGGCTTGTAATTTACTAACCCCTTGCTGTACAAAAGCTTAAGCGCACCGGTAACCGAAGCTCTCGATACCTGCAAACTGCGGGCAATATCTCTGCTTCTGGCTACTTTAAAATCCCTGGTTAGATTGTATATAGCCTCAAGATAATCTTCCAGCGATGCACTTAATTTCTTCTTAATGGATGTCATAATCGACCTTTTAACTGTTACTAATATAGTTAGTTGCACCTAACTTGTCAAATGCTTTTTATTTTATTAAGCCCTTTACAGACAATAACAAATGCGTAAAATCTTCACAGACAGGTCTTTACGTTTTTATTGTCTTTTTTTAGAATACTCCGATATAATTTAGTGTTCCATAAAAACATACAATTGGAAGAATAACTATATGCGAAACAATCTGGAAATATCGGTAGTTATCCCGGTTTTTGACGAGCAGGAGAATCTGGAAAATATATATCAGCAGGTTTCGGATTCCCTGCAAAACAAGTACTCATTTGAGATAATATTCATAGATGACGGCAGCACAGATGGCAGTCGAAAAGTTCTTGAGAAGATACACCTTAAAGACTCAAAAGTGAAAGTAATAATATTCCGCCGAAATTTCGGTCAGACTGCGGCGATGAGCGCAGGTTTCGACCACGCGAAAGGCCAGATAATAGTTCCGCTCGATGCCGATGGCCAGAATGACCCTGCGGATATTCCGGCGCTGGTAGAGAGGCTAAAGGAAGGCTATGATATAGTAAGCGGCTGGCGAAAAGACCGAAAGGACAGAACCATCAGCAGAAAAATCCCGTCAGTAATGGCTAACTGGCTGATTGGAAAAATGACCGGCGTTAAACTTCATGATTATGGATGCAGCCTTAAGGCATACAAACGCGAAGTACTTGAAACGATTAACTTATACGGCGAGATGCACAGATTTATACCTGCAATTGCAAGCTGGTCAGGTGCAAGAATTACGGAAATGGTTGTAAATCATCGGCCAAGAGTTGCCGGCGTCGCAAAATACGGCCTTGAAAGGACAATGAAGGTATTTCTTGACCTTATGACGGTCAAGTTTTTAGGTTCTTATGCCACTAAACCCATATATATATTCGGCGGCTTGGGGGTTTTCAGCAGTATAGGCGCTATCATCTGCAGCTTTATCGTATTATATATGAAATTTATAAGCGAGGAACACCTTGGAATGAACCGCAACCCACTTCTGCTGCTTACGGCAATTCTTATAATCACGACCATTCAGCTTATACTTATGGGGCTGCTTGCAGAAATGATTGTAAGAACTTATCACGAATCTCAAAAACGACCGATATACGTGATTCGAGAAATCCTCGAGTCAGCCGTCGGAGACGGTAAATGACAATGGGCAGGGTAAAGGGCAGACCGGTGCATAAAGATAAGAAACCGGCTGCAGTAACAGGCAAATCCGGCTCGGAGCTGACTGCAATTATCCTTGTTGCGATTCTTGCAGGAATACCATTTGGAATCGGCCGATATCTCGAGCTCAACTACCCTGACCCATACGACAGCGCTGCTAATGTTTATTCTGCACAACATATCCTCAATGGGGCAAGAATCGGGATTGATGAAAAGCCAAGCGCTGCTCTGGGAACATTATTAGTCAATATTTTAGGCGTTTGGCTACTGGGGTTCAGGGAATTAGGACCTAAACTGATTCAAATGATTTGTCAAGCAAGCGCTTTAATAGCAATGTATATTGCTCTGCGGAAACTGCTTGGCAAACTGCCGGCGGCTGTCAGTGTAATCGTTGCTTCAATTTATATCTCATCCCCTCTTATCGCCAAGTTCGGTAATGTCAAAGAGCAATATATGATAACTTGTATGGTAACGGCGATGAGTCTGTTTGTGCTCAGACAAACAGGTGGAAGCTGGTGGTACAGCTTTCTGGCCGGTGCCATTGTCAGTTGGGCACCCCTTTTCAAGGAGACAGGCTTATCCGCAATAGGAGCAATCGGGTTATTTGTAATACTGCAACCGATATTCCGTCACAGAACATGGAAACAGACTGGGATTGATATTGCCCTGCTGCTGGCCGGTGCAACAGCAGCAATGGCACCCTTGTACGTCTGGATAATCGGATGGAAGGTTCAAATATCATTACCGTATTCATTTGTGTGGGAGAATGTCAAAGGACTCCTACCAGGACACCAGGCATTGCCACAGGCGGACACTTATGTCTCGTCACTAAGGGCAACGATACCTTTTTCCCAGCAGTGGCCGCGGGTACTTCGATTTTATCTCGCCTTGTGTCTGCCGGTCTCGCTGGCTCTTGGTTCAATCGCTGCAAGAATTGGAAAAATGGTATTAAATCCCTCGAAAAAATCCGAACCCGCAATTGTCGGACGCGATTATGACCGGTTCGTTCTGCTGTTTGCAATCTGGTGGATTCTTGATATGGCTTTTGTCTGGATAAGCCCGGCCTCTTATGAGCAGTATTACCTGCCGTTAACCGCCTCCGGTGCAATGACAGGCGGTTATCTCATAGCCGTCTGGCGAGACAAACTTATCAGTGCAGTATTCAAAACCAAATGGGTTATTACTGGAATCGGCAGTCTTATTCTGATGGTGATTATGTCCTGGCATATATTCTTCGGTCTGCCGAGAAGTCCGTACTCAGGTATAAAGTACCCTGCAAAACGAAACGGTTACGTTCAGCGATGGAATGAAGTCTGGCACCGCAAGCACGCGGGCTGGAAAGGGCCTTGGGAGATTGCGGGTGAGTATGTCCGCGACCATACACAGCCGAGCGATAAAATTTATGTATGGGGCTGGGTGCCGAGCATATATCTGTCGGCACAAAGGTTCTGTCCTGCTCCCAAAGCCTTTGAAAGTGAAATGCACACACGACCTCCCGAGCAGCTCGAACAGATAATCGATGGACTGCTCGGCTACTTTAACAAAGAAATGCCCAAATATATCGTGGACAGCAGAAAACAGCATTTGCCGCTGGACCGGCTTAAATTCGAGCTTTGGCCTATTGTAAACTATTCCAGCCGAGGACAACCGCAGTTTTTACAGCTTGACCCGCAAATAGTGGCCGAATTTGAAAGGCAATGGGAGCAGATAACACGGGACAGATTTGGAAACGATGAGGCTCGTAGATTCGAGATTATGGGCAAATTCAGAAAATTCATTAGAGAAAATTACGATATAGTCCAGATGTTCGGCAATTGTGTTGTTTTCAAACTGAAGAAAAAATAAATGAATATCTTAATGTTGAATTATGAATTTCCTCCCATAGGAGGTGGTGCAGGTAAAGTGCATCTGAATATGCTCAGGGAATACTCAAAACAAAAAGACCTGAACATCGACGTATTGACCTCGGCACCACAACCATCAAATCTCATTATCGAATTTTCTGATAACGTAAATATTCATAAAGTCGGTATTCATAAAAAAAATCTGCATTTCTGGAGAAAAACAGAAATTCTTGAGTGGATTATCAAGGCCGGCCATTATTATAAAAAACTGATTAAGCACAAAAAATACGACCTGGTTCATTCTTTTTTCGGATTTCCTACAGGCTGGTTCTGCTATAAAAGCAGAAACAAGCTGCCTTATATGGTTTCACTAAGAGGTTCGGATGTTCCCGGCAAAAATTTAAGATTTGCATTCGAATACAAGCTGCTGGGAATCATATTTAAAGCTATCTGGAGAAACGCTTCTGTCCTGATAGCATGCAGTAAGGGATTAAAGCAAAGAGCATTAAAATTTTACCCTCAGGCAAAGATAGATGTTGTGCCAAACGGTGTTGACATCGAAAAATTTCACCCTGCACCAGAAAACAAGGTAAAAAAATCCAACATAATCAGTCTTATCACCGTCGGCAGACTAAGTATTACCAAAAGAGTCGACATTTTAATCGATGCGGTCAAAATTCTTGTCGAGCAGGAGAAAAACGTCAAGTTGCTCATTGTCGGCGGAGGCTCCCTTAAAGATTCTCTTGAAAAAATTACCGTTCAGAAAAATCTTGCGGATTTTATTGAATTCAAAGGAATCGTAGATTCACAGGAAATGCCCCGGCTTTACCAAAATAATGACCTGTATATCAGTGCTACTATGCAGGAGGGAATGAGCAACGCTATGCTCGAGGCAATGGCGTGCGGTTTGCCAATTATAACAACGCCATGCGAAGGTATTGACGAACTGATAAAGAATAACGGTATAATAGTCAGCCAAGAATCGGCAGAGGCAATTGCAAAAGCGATATCAGGGCTGGTTATGGATACCGAGAAGATGGAATCAATGTCCAAAGCGGCAAGAAAACACTCCGAAAACTTTACCTGGGAATCTGTTTCGCAGGCTTATCTGAAACTTTACAAGAAAATTTTACCGTGAAAACATTCTGCATAACAATCGATACCGAACCGGATTGCGATATTCACTGGAAAAGATCGCAGCCACTATCCTTCGAGTCTGTTTTGTCCGGCATTCCTTATATTCTACGGCCTATCTGGGATTTATATGGAATCAGGCCGGTATATTTCGTTTCTCCGGAAGTAATCAACAACAATCAATGCTGCCAGGCACTAAAAAACGAAATTAAATCAGGAGCAGAAATAGGCACGCACCTGCATTCGGAGTATGTAGAGCCCCAGATAAAACATAATCAGGCAGATGGAACTGCAAGCGATGAATTTCCCTGCTTTGCTTACAGTGAGGCAATAGAATTTGAAAAAATAAAAAATCTTACCAACTCAATAAAGCAGAATTTAAATATTCAGCCTGTTTCCTACAGAGCCGCAAGATACGGAGCGGATTTATCAACTATAAAATCTCTTGAGAAACTGGGCTATAAAGTGGATAGTTCCGTTACGCCGAACATTAACTGGTCTTCTATCGGAGGGCCAGACCATTCAGCCGCATTAAAACAGCCATATTTCGTTAACCACGAAAACCTATATCGCGCCGGCAATATGAAAATCCTTGAAGTGCCAATCACTATTTCGAAAAAACGACTGCCTTTGCTGCCTGACAAATGGCTGTTTTACCGCTGGCTAAGACCGAGCCATATGACCATTTTTGAGATGAAAATGGTAGTAAACGAGCTTCTTGCCAATTTTGAAAATCCCGTTTTAAATATGATGTTTCATTCAATGGAAATAATTGTCGGCAAAACGCCGTTTGTGCGCACTAAGTTTGAACAAAAATTTTTCCTGCGAAGACTTGAAAAAATCATACAATATATGACAAAAAAGGACTTCAGAAATAAAACTCTTAAAGAAATTTACGATGAAAAATTATGAAAGATATAAATCCGTAAGCACTGCCGATTACGACAAAAAGACTTTTATGTTCTGGCTTTGCCGAGTACCTTCAGACAAAAAAATACTCCCATACATATCCGGTCTGAAGAATAAAAAAATCCTCGATGTCGGTCTTGGCACAGGCTATTACGCAAAAATGCTAATTAAAAATAACAACGTCATCGGTGTCGACCAGAACATCCATCTTTGCAGATTGCCTATCCGGCTGTATCAAGGTGATGCAACACAGCTTTCAAAAATCGTTAAAAGCGAAAAATTTGATGTTGTGTTTTCGACGTGGATGACGGAATATTTGAATCCTGAACAATTAAGTGCCTTCTTAAGTGAGGCCAAAAAAGTTTTAAACGAAAATGGAACATTCATCAGCACATTTATTTCAAATTATTGTTTAGGCTACGCCTATATAAAACTTGCAAAAACATTGAAGAATATCGATAAATATTACTATAGTAAAAAACAGATATTGGAACTCATCAGCCAGGCAGGCTTCAAAGATATCGAAATCATCAATATAAACTCCTGGCTGAATATTCCATGGGCTTATATGGTAACTGCAGAAAAAATGGTAGATGTTCTGGCGGCAATTTGATAACATGGTGCATTATAATTGATGTGTAAATTAAAAAAAATCATAAGGTGGTTTTAAGGAGATAGAAAATTGGTCAAACAGCTAAACAGCAATGAAAACAAACGGTTATTTGAGGGAATGCCAGACCATGAATATTCAGGCGACCTGATATGTAACGTGATTGCAGGTATGTCTCGGGCATATACGAAGGGCAAAGTGCTCGATGTAGGGGCTGGAACAGGGGCCTTGCTTAAAGCAATCAAAGCCAAGGTTGCTATTGGTATTGGTATTGGTATTGGTATTGGTATTGGTATTGATCTTGCTCCAAAATCCGAAGCTGTCCAACGTGGCGATTGCACACACCTTGATTTTGGCGATTGCAGTTTTGACACCGTCTTTTGCACAGATGTCATTGAACACCTATCTGATAAAGATTTAGCCGCCTGTCTAACCGAAATACACCGAGTATTAAAACCTGGCGGACACGCAATATTTACCACGAACAACAATGAGCGGTTAGAACAGCGGGCAGTTTGTTGCCCGGAATGTGGATGCCGATTTCACGCCATAGGTCATTGCCAGGTTTTTAATGAGGAAAGAATAAGGGATGTGTTTCCAAAACTTGGATTTAAAATTTGCAAAGTTCGGGTAGCCAATTTCGGTTTTATAGCGACCTTTGGCTGGATGGCCAAGTTATTTTATTTACTACGGTTACACAAATTAAAACCAGTCTACAGAATTACAAGTGATATGTTTTTTGCGGCAAAAAAAATGGGGCCAAATCAAATAGATATTAAGCAATAGTCAAAAAAGATTTACTATAATCTCTAAAAAAATATCATAAAAAGCAATACATAATATCCTGAGACGTAAATATTGTCAGGTATCTTTGAGGATTGTTTTTGAACGAAAGAAATAAAAGAATAGTTAAACTTCTGGTCAGGGTCTTGATTACCTTGTTACTCCTGACATGGGTCTTTACGAAAATTGATTTCCAGCAGTTTGTTGACATTGCAAGGAAAACCAAGTGGTCTTTTTTGATTTTAAGCTGGATATTGACTCTTTTCAGCTTCTGGGTGATGTCCTTTACAATGCGCCTTATTATGAAGCGACTGGATTGTGAAGTTAGTACAGGCACCGTTTTTCTTGCATCTGCGATTACCGCACTTTATGGAATGATACTCCCCGGCATACTGGACGTGTCTGCGAAATGGTATGTTCTTAAACTTCACACAGGTAAGCCAAGCCATGTGCTTAGCGGTATGGTGTATAATCAATTCATATCGATTTTGATGATAGTTATTTTTGGCTTGTCTGCATTAATAATATCCAACCCAACCTCGAATTTTAAGTTGCCTTTAATCTGTATTTTTTTGCTTATAATAACTATTTTATGTTGCCTATTATTACTTAACCGAATCACTGGCCCTAAAGTAACTAATTTTTTTGGTTCAATGTTAAACCGACTGCCTGCAAGAATAAATAACGTAGGCCAAAAAATATTGGACCATCTGTCGATATTTCAAACGGCCGAGTGGAAGTTTCATTTACAAATATTATTGCTGGCCGCGTTTGCAACCTCTTTAGGCATAATAGTTTACGTTTTTGCAGCAAAAGCAGCGGGTATAACAGTTTCGTTCGGGGTTCTCGTATGGCAAAGCTCGCTTATTTACCTGTTGGGACGGCTGCCGATTTCCGTAGCTAACCTCGGTGTAAGGGAAATTACCATAGTCGGGAGTCTGACTCAATACGGGGTCTCAGCACCAGAGGCCTTGTTAATGTCAATGGTAGTATTTTCAAACAAGATTATAATGGCGATTTTGGGAGCGATTTATCAAATCTACCTGGTATTTCACGATAACAAATCTACTCAAGCCGAAAAACATTAATGAATCTACCGTTACTCCTGATTTGTGTTATGAATTTATAAGGGCCTGCATCCTTGGTATTAATCAGGAAGGGTATTGTTTTGTGAAGGTTTAGAGCGCGGTCGCCCCACGGGTCCTTGCTAAGACCTTCTCTGCTTGCCCAGCAGACATAGGTAACATTTTTCTCTCTAAGTTTTTCCACAAGCTGCTCCGGACTATCAGCATAAGGAAAATTGATAAAACATTCGGCAGACCGGGGGACAAATATAGCCACCGTCTCATGCATATATACCACCATTTTCTCGTCCGGTTTGGCATTGTCGGCATACCAGTCAGCCAGATATTTAAATTCAATGTCCTGCTGGCCGTCCCCCAGCAAAGGCGCAATGGAAAACTGACTCGACAGTATTACAGGAATAATTACTGCTGCAATCACCGCATCTGACAATAAATGCCTGAATTTGTACAGAAAAGCTCTGGATAATACGATCAGAATAATCACAGAAATCATAATAAAGGGCAAAAATCTGACCGCAGGACAAATCGCTGCCAATTGTCGTAAATAAGACACAAGAGGAGTTATTAAAAATAAAGCGATAATTATCATAACTGCCTGAAAAACCATAATTACAACGCCGGGAAAATGTAATTTGTCATTTACAATGTTCCAGAACTGCCTTACGCCGAATATACCTATCAGCAGAGCTATCCAGGAAATTGTTGAATGATACCTGGGAATCGGATAAGGATAATAGGCATGAACAAGAAAATAAGGGACAAAGAAAATCAACAAGATAAATATGAGTCGGTTTCTTTTTATAAGACCATAGACTGCCCCAAATGCAAAAGTCACCAGTGCCGTGAATTTACTGACAGACCATAACGTTTCAAACGCTTCCCGGCCTGACTTAGGGTCTATCATAAGCAAAGGTCTGAAACCCACATTCCACATCAGGCCCAAATGCTTTACTATTCCTGTACGTTCCTGACGTGTCTTGAGAAAATACTGTGTATGTCTTTTTGTAAAAACCGCCAGATAATGATCGGTGGAGGTTCCAATGTCGGTATACAGGAAAGTGCCCAAAAGCCACAACATCAGAGGAATAGAAGCCAGCACAGAGTAAACAAACGCAATAATCCTCTCCTTGTTCGTTTTTTTGTAAATCATATCCATTACAAACGCAGCAAGTATCAGTGCGGCGCCTTCATATCTTACCATCGTTGTTATAGAGGCCGTCAGATACGCCCAGCTTGAATTTCTGCAGATGAGATATATCGTCAGCAAAACAAAAAACAGCAGGGGCATTTCAGCCAGAGGCTCCCTGAGCATATATAGTGTCCAGGGAGTAATCGAGACAATTATAGCAAGCCATATGGCGCCCCTGCCAATCAGTCTCTTGCCGATTAACCACAGAAGAATAAGATTCAACGGATTAAGAATGGAATTCAGCAGCCAGCCCCCTCTTAAATCAGGAAACCTTCCTCCCGCCAGTTTGCCGAAAAGAATCTGCAGAACACCCGTCACAGGCCCTCGTTTAAAATCTGATGGACGCTGGAAAGATAAAATCTCACGCCCCGTTTGTACAAAGGCGGGAAAATCGGATATCGGTACAATCTTATGCCCAAAAAGAATAAAACTCTGATAAATACCGACAGCCACCAAAATACAAACTGCAAAATACTCAAAGTATTTATCCTGTTTGTCCGTGTTTATCTTTACCTCAATATGCTTTGACCGCTTTTTTGCCTTCACTTTTCAAGCTTCTAAAAATTACCATACTATTTATATACCAAACCGGGCTTGTAAACAAATTTTATATGATGCCGACCCTTATCGACAGCAACCGATTTGAATGTGCCAAAAAGCAATTCTATCTCCTTTTCTTCACCGTTAACAAACGCCTTCCAATTATGGTCCCAGTTATCAATGAAACTAACATGTCCCGCCACAGGAGTTTCAATCTCCCATTCCAGTTCATCGCCGGTATATAATAACAGATAACCCTGGTTTTTATAATGAAATGAATCCCTCAAAAAATCTATTATATTTTCATAAGAGATAGATTCAGAGAAAAATACTCTCCTTCTGCCTTTCACCCCAAACAGAATTTCCTGAGCCTGCAAATCATCGGAGTGCCCCTTTAAAAATTTTACATAACGGTCAAAATACCAGCTCGGCAATACGCTAACATTAAAGACAGGGCCAAGAGAAATGGAATTTTTACGATTTATTCTCGAATAACTGAACGATGCCTGATTTATGGCATCAACATCAAGCTTTATGCGTTCTTTCATGACCCTCCCCTCGTAAGTCCAACTATGAGTTCCAACAGGCCACATCTCGCAAACGCTGATGACTATCAGCAGAATAGTAACTACGCCCAATATTTTACTCGATTCCAGGGTATATTTTTTACTAACGGCCAATATCAACAAAACGACAGCAAAGGCCGGAATTCCCAAATACACGAACCACACATTATATGGCCAGACATTCCGGAACCAGTCTTTCCACTGCGTATCATATACTTTATTCGAAAGCAGATAAAGCTGAGTACACAGAATTGCAATATAAATCATAGCCAGCGTTATAATCATCCCGTATCTTTTATAGAAACTTTTGCCTGCTGGCCGTCCGGAACCAGAAATCAGACTTTCAAAATGATTAAAAGACAACGATAACAGCCAGGCCAGTATCGGCAAAAGAATAATACTCAATCTGCCCCAGACGCGAAGACTGGAAAAACCCGGCATATATTTCCATAAGAATATAAAAAGATACGAATATTTACCATAACTTATGTAGCTTATTATTCCAATCCAGAGAACAAAAAATATTTTTACCGCCGGTTCCTTCGTAAAATTTGTAAACAAATATAAAAGAACTATTAACAAAGCCGTAATACTGAAAAAATACCAGCCTTCGGCTTCCGCAGCGGGCGGATAAACCAGCGAACCAATTGTATCAACAAGATTAAATAGATAGTAATCCGTCGAGTAATCAAAATCCCTGCCCGTTCGATCTGTTGTTTGAGACATCAGATTTTTAACACCTAATAAATACGGACCGCAAACAAGAGCCACTAATACCGCACAAACAGCGAAAGTATAAATAACCTTTTTCCATTTGATTGAATCTATACCAAATAAGCGCAGGCGGAGCGGCTTAATAAGGAAAAGAAGGAAATACGGTACGAATAAAAACTGGGAATAATAAACATAATACAGATATCCCGCCGTGCAAAAACAAACAAGTGAGACAACAAGAGTTATACCGCCCCAAAGACTGTCTTTAAAAGACTGACTTTTAAATATTCTTGTAATCGCATAGAGCACCCATGGATACCAGGCGGCTGTATGTACGGCGTTGGGAAATCTCAATATCTCTGTTATTTTAAAGCTCACCGAAATAATAATAGTACTAAGAATCACGGCTCTTGTATTTTTGTTAATCAACCGAAGCCATTTATAAATACCAAGAGCAAATATTGAAATGCCGATTATAGTAAAAAACTGATGGTTTATCGGATTGTAACCGCCGGATATTTTATACCACACAACCAGCGGCAGATTCAGGGGATAAAATACCTGAGCGAACGGATTTATATAAAATGGGAAACCGGCGCCTTCGGAAGGAGACCAAAGGGGAAATTTAAGTTCAGCCAGACATGCAAGCAAATAGACTTTATAGTTATAGTACAGCATAATAAAATCATTGCCTATGGCAGTATATTGACTGTTTATTGGCAGGATTAGACGAAACAAATATATTAGCGGCCAGAGAAAAATAAAAACGCCGACAGGGTATTTAAAACCGTTTGTTTGTCTACTCTTTTTATCTTTCAATTCTGAATTTCCTGTATTTTTTTGTCCTTCGCTTTATAGGCATCATCAAGCAGATGTTCCAATGTCGGCAAGGGTCTTGCTATAACCGCAATTTGGTAGGAAAACAAAGTTCTTGAAAACAAAATTAAAATCTTATTAATCCAAAGCAAAAAACGGGCAGATTTACCTTTCCCCACAGCCACCGGAAACGGTGCCGGAATGCCTTGTTTTTTTACGACCTCATACCCATGAATTTCCAGTGTTTTTACCAACGAGTAAAATGTGAACAAACGCGTGTGGTCAAGGTCGAGAATGCCTCTCTTGCCGTAATTAAAGCTGCCGCAAAACAAACTTAACCTGACAGGCAAAAAGGCGACATTCGCTGTTGTTATGATTATAGTCGGCCTGTCTTTTGAGAATCTTTGTCGCATCACTTTCAGAAATTGCTCCAGCGACTTGAGATGTTCGATAATATCAAGAAGCAGTAAGTAATCGACTTTGCCGAAATCATCGTTAAAATCGTATTTTTCAATATCTGCTTCGATACTCCTGAAGGAATTTTCCTTCACCTGCGGCTGAATCTGTAAATCGATCGAGATGGTTTTTACTTTTTTATTTTTTAGCTCTTCTGCCATAAAGCCCGGCCCGCAGCCGATATCAATTACTGTTGATTGGGGCTTGATATTATCCAGTGCAAACTGCTGCGAGCTTGGATACCCAAATTTGCTTCGATAATGAGCGTTTGAATCCTGATAATAATCAAATTTGGGCTGATAATACAACCCAAGTCTGTTTAAACGCGATTGTATACAGGATTTAATAATCCGAAACGCATATTTAATTCCGTTAACTCTGCAAATTTCATTTCCGTAGAAAGTAGGAATAGGAATTTCCTTTATTCTTTTTTTGGTATCTACGAGCTGGACTATGATGTCAGTATCAAAATCGAAATAGTTTGAATTGTATTCAAATGGAATTTCCGAAAGCGTTTTTACTCTGTAAGCCCGATAACCGCTGTGGAATTCCGACAATTGCGATTTTATAATCCTGTTCTGGATAAAAGTCAGAATCTGGTTGCCTATCCATTTATATAAAGGCATTTGACCTTTAAGGGCATCGACGCGGTTAATCATACGCGAACCAAAAACCGCATCTGCCTGGTTATTGATAATTGGTTCTATCATCTTGCCGAGATATTCAGGGGCATATTGTCCATCGCCGTGCAGCAAAACAACTGCATCGAAACCCTGCCGGACAGCGTAGCAATAGCCGATTTTCTGATTGCCGCCATAGCCCTGGTTTTCGGGATTATACAGCACCGTAATGAGACGTTCAGGATTAAGCTTCGAGTATTCATAAGCCCTGTAAAAGGTCCGGTCGAAAGATTGGTCATCTATGATTAACGCCTCGCTGTAATAATTTTCATTTCCCCATATCTCCTTCCCGATGCGGTCAAGAACAGGCTCTATGGTGTGTTCTGCGTTATAACATACAATAAAAATCAGCACTTTCTTTTTTCCATTTATTTCCATTTTCGCCGCTTCCGTCATTGTTTTTCCAGAACTACCGTTTCAAACATTCCAAGCCATTTGTTAAAGGGACGAAGACAAACTTCCAGAAGTTTCACAAAGCCGTACATAAACGCAGGGACCAATTGCCTGTAACTCAGTCCTCCGCTCAGTATATATCGCAAAGGCGTATGAAAACTGATATTTATAATCTTTAAGTTAGGAAACTGCGATTCAAATACTTTCCTGTCTCTCTCGAATATTATCCAAGCCAGCGCTCCGTTTGCGTCGGATAGCGGCCCGGCTTTATCCATCTCCCAGCCTGCCGAAGTGTCGAACATTTCATGATGAAAGTTTTTATACACAAATCTGCCCCACAGTGTATTGGCAGGCTCTATCATAACGATTTTGCCGCCGCTTTTAAGACATCTTTGCGCTTCAGCCAGAAAAACTGCCGGCCTTTTAATGTGATGCAACACATCCATCATAAAAAACGCGTCAACACTGCCGCTTTCAAAAGACATCTCTTCTGCTGAAAATACCATATCCACATTGGCAAGCTTAATAATATCAGAGGTTATCACAGCCGGTATGATTTCCTTTATAAACCCGCCTCCGCTGCCCAATTCAACCAGCTTTTCAGCTTTTGGGCCGATTGCTTCTTTGAAAATTTTATAAAAATCGGCATACAGCTCTCTCAGAAAAACTTTTTTCTTTATAATTTGCGAATGCAGCACCGTTGTCTGAGGGGCATCAAGATTTTTAACTTCTTTTACCTCAGGCTGCCTCAGATATTCCAGCAAACTCATCACATTAACCTTTGCCCAGCCACTTTATTTTTTTGAATGCTATCCAGCTCATCTTCAGCAAAAGCCAGCCGTGCTGGAATCTGCTGATATTTGTAGTTCCATAAGTTCTTGCCTTATAATTTACCGGAATTTCAACGACTTTGAGATTTTGTTTTACCGCACCGAAAATCAGGTCGAAATCCCCGAAGGGGTCAAACTCACCGAAATAGGCACGGTTGGCGGCGATAAGCTCGTAATTCTTTTTGCTTATCATTTTAGTCCCGCACAGCGTGTCCTTGAATCTCTGGCCCAGAATCCAGGTAAATACGGCGCTGAAAAATTTATTTCCAAGCAGATTCAGGAATCTCATTGCCTCTTTTTCCATAGGATAAACCAATCTTGTACCGTTGATATACTCGCCTTTGCCCTGGCACAATGCCCTGAAAAATTTCGGTAAATCTTCAGGCGGCGCCGTCAAATCGGCATCCTGTATCACCAACACATCGCCGCCGGCCGCTGCAAAACCTTTTCTAACCGCATCGGCTTTGCCTTTTGCCTGACCCTGATGAATTAATTTGATATTCCTTTTGGGATGAAGCTTTATCTGCCTTTTTATTTCTTCCACAGTGCCATCGGTGCTATTGCCGTCAACAAAAACAATTTCCGTCTGGCGCCCCATCTGAGGTATTCGTTTGATAGCGTCCTCGATATTGCCTCTTTCATTTCTGCACGGCACTATTACAGATACAGAAAGCTCATCTTCAGCTATGCCGGCAGCGGCAGC
The DNA here is from genome assembly GCA_964619675.1 of uncultured Planctomycetaceae bacterium. Classification (GTDB taxonomy): domain Bacteria; phylum Planctomycetota; class Phycisphaerae; order Sedimentisphaerales; family UBA12454; genus JAPLMW01. Next base: position 34,146 of record CAZUEO010000009.1, read on the forward strand.
CCTTGCAATTATAAGATTTACTAGGTTCAGATGTCTTATACCAGGCAGCAGAGAAAGAAAATAATTGGAAATGGAAGTTATCGGCCAGATTCGCTTGGGAAGTAAAACATAAGAATCCTGCCTGATTACGTCAAAATCAGCGACATTCAGAAGATTAATTATATCGCTCTGAGCAAGCCAGTTCTGATACTTGCAGGGCCTTCTCAACCTCAAAAGAGAACCCAGCCTAAGCACAGACTCCCAAAGGTAATTGTAATATGTTACTATAATCCGCGTTTCAGCAGTTGTTGCCGAACGCATATTTTCAAAAACCTTTTGAATATCTCCCCAGTGTCCCAGCGAATTGCATATAATTATGTAATCGAATTTTTCATTTGTCTTAAACTCATGAGGGTCGGCAATCTGAAAATCAAGCTTTGGAAATCTCTTTCTCGCCAGCTCGATATTCCCTTTGTCAGGGTCTATTCCCAGCCCGTACGAAGGATTAACCCCTGCCAGCAAATCGCCGGTTTCGCAGCCGATATGCAAAATCCTGCTGCCGGGCCTTACTATAAATTTATGAATCTTTTCTATCCATCCGTAATAATAGAAATTTCTCTTCCTCCATTTCAAAATACCGTTTATGTCGATTTTGTCTTCACTCATCTGGCATTATCCTTTTCAGTTACCTGTTGAAGAAAACTCTTACAATATCATTAAATGTAATTATTACAAACAAAGCTCCTATTATGGCAAGCCCGACGTAGGTAAGCCCCTCCTGCACCTTCGCATGCACCGGCGAGCCTTTGATTTTTTCAATTATCAGCATTACAACAAGTCCTCCATCGAGTATCGGCAGCGGCAGAAAATTCATAACTGCAAGGCAGGCGCTTATCAGGCCCATAAAATAAAAATACACCATAAATTCACGCTCTGCGATAATCCTCGAACTGGCTGCTATCATACCAACAGGCCCCATAAGACCCTTGGGGCTTATAGTGCCGAGAATAAGGCCCTTAAGCGTGATATACGTCTGCACTATAAAGACCACTGTCTTTCGGCAGCCGAGTCTTACCGCGTCAAACGGCCCCGCCGCCTTATACAGCTTCTCCAACGGTTTAAATGGAACGTTATCAGCCAGATATGACGATAGCCCGACAGCTTCATCTTTGGGCACTTTAAATACAACCTGACCAGTCTCATCAGCCTCTGCCATACGACATTTCAGTTTTATCTGACTGCCCTTCGATGCTCTCATTACCCGGATAACATCATAAAAGTCCGAAATTTTTTCATTATTAATACTGATTATCTCTGCCCCTGTCGGAATTGCCGGCGGCTCATAGCCGTCGACTTTTATAGTCTTGGCAACAACACTATGTTCAATATCGAGTTCAGGCAGTATCCCAATGACGAATCTATCGCCGTCCTTGACAGGCTTGACTTCTCCAGACACCCCGGCCCCGTCCCGCAGGACCGTTATCGGCATATACTTATCACCGTATTCACCTGTTAACGTACGAAGCTCAAGAAATGTCGGGTTATTTATCTCGGCGACTTTTACGATTATATCGCCGGCCAGCAGCTCAAATTCCGGTTTGACTTCCAACTTTATAATGCCGAAACGGCCAAAAAGTATCTTCAACCTGTCCGTGAATGCAACCTTTTTTTCCGCAATAGCGGCTATCTTTAACCTCGGCACCATTGAATAGATGCGTCCCAGATCACTGTCCGTCCGGACTTCAAAGTTTTCTGCAAGCGAAAGTGCCAGTTTAAAGCGCATCTGAACCGGCTCGGCCTGTCCCTGCCTTTGAACCTCAACAGGAATCTCTTTTTTGAGGGCGTCTTTAACAATTTCTGCAAATTGCCAGTACTGTTCAACTTTTTTGCCGTCTGCCGCTACAATTTTATCGCCGGGCTTTAAACCCATACTCTCGAATAAAACGTTAGGCTCTGAAACCTTTGCTATTTCAAGCGTAGCCGGCTTATAAATGCCAAATTCCCGAATCCCCCTGTCTGAAGCCTCAGGTTTTATTTCCACATTCTCTACCGTACCGTCTCTGCGTTCGATCTTTAACCCGATGATTTTATTTCTGCCCGCAAGCGCCGCCGTCATTGCGACATCTGCGAAATCAACATTTGTTTTACCGTTAACGGCTATTATTTTGTCTCCCGCCTTCAGGCCCGCCTTGTCAGCAGGCATACCCGGCACAACACCGCCGACAATTGCCGGCGGCATCTTGATGCCTATCGTAAAAACCGCAATGAAAAGTGCTATCGCCACGATGACGTTGAAGGTTACGCCTGCAACCCCAACCACTATTCTTTTCCAGACAGGCTTGTTTAAAAATGAGCGAGGGTTATCGCTCGGCTTGTCTGCACCGACATCCTCCTGCCCGAGAAGTTTTACGAAACCGCCTATCGGGAAAATCCTAAACTGATATTCCGTTTCGCCTGCTTTGCAGCGGGCGGGGATTTTGAAACATAAAAGGCCTCGATTATCAGGGTCATTGTCTTTGACAAGAATGGTCGGCAGGATTCGCACCTGTAAAAAATTCTCCAATTTTTTAACGCCCACAACAACCGGCCCGAACCCTATCGCAAAAGCCTCGACATTTATATCGCACAGCTTTCCAGCGATAAAATGCCCAAGCTCATGCAGAAATATCACAACACCAAGCCCTACAAGAGCAGATATTACATTTACAGCTCTTTCTGCATCTGACCAGACCCAGCGGACAAACAGTCCCGTCAATATCACAAGGATTGCGGCGTTTATAAAGTTTCGTTCTATTACGTTTTTCTTTTCAGACATTCCCTGACCTCATTTCTTGCCCAGTTATCGGCTGAAAGCAAATCCTTCAGCGTCGCATTTTTCTTTACTTTGTGCTTATTGAGACAATATTCAATAAGTTCGACAATATTAACAAATTTTATGTTTCCTTCCAGAAATTCTTTGACAGCCGCTTCATTGGCAGCATTAAAGACTGCCGCTGCCGTCCCGCCTGCACGTGCGGCCTCGTAACCGAGCTTCAGCGCCCTGAACACTTCCATATCCGGCTTTTCAAACGTCAGTTTCCCTGTTTGCTCCAGTTTTAGGTGCCCTGCTATTCCCTTTACCCTTTTCGGATATGTCAGAGCATATTGTATCGGCAGACACATATCCGGCGCAGACATCTGAGCAATTATTGAACCATCGACAAACTCGACCATCGAATGCACGATTGACTCGGGGTGTACAAGGACCTCGATTTTTTCCACCGGCACATCAAACAGCCATCTCGCCTCGATTACCTCCAGTGCCTTGTTCATCATCGTTGCCGAGTCGATGGTAACTTTTTTGCCCATATTCCAGGTCGGATGCGCCAGTGCCTGCTCAACCGTTACATCTTTAATCTGCTCGGCGCTAAAGCCCCGCAGCGGCCCCCCGCTTGCCGTCAGGATGATTCTGTTTACTTCTCCTGCCTCTCCCGACCGCATAGCCTGAAAAATTGCCGAATGTTCGCTGTCAACCGGCAGCAGCCTGGCGTTATTTTCACGCGCAATTTTTGTCAAAAGTTCGCCTGCGACAACCAGCGGCTCTTTATTGGCGATGGCAATAGTTTTGCCTGCCTGTGCAGCCGACAAAACGGCCTCGAGCCCCGCTGCACCCACAATCGCCGCTATCACTATATCAACATCTCTATCTGATGCCGCAGCGCAGAGCCCCTTCTCGCCCGTGAGAATCTCAGTATTGACGCCCTGCAGCAAAGCCTTCAATTCGTCAAGTTTCCCGGTATTGGCAACTACTGCCATTTTCGGCCCAAATTTCCTGACCTGCTCGGCAAGCAGCTTAACGTTACTACCCGCAGTAAGTGCGACAGCTTCGTAATCGCTGCCGAGCGATTCTATAACTCGCAGGGCATTTGTGCCGATTGAGCCTGTCGAACCAAGTATTGCTATTCTCTTGGCCATTTATTTCCTTCTGTTCATTTCCCGAAACTGCCTGGGCGTAACTCCGACAAGTTCCTTGAACGTCTGCGTAAAATAACTCTGATTATTATAGCCCGTTTCGAAACATATTTCAGTACAGTTTTTATTTGTGGATATTAAAAGTTCTTTTGCAAATTCAATGCGGGCATTTGTCAGGTAATCTACAATAGTAGCCCCTGCCTGCTCCCTGAAGACATGGCTTAATCTCGAAACGCTCAAATGAGCTGCTTTCGCGATATCCTTAAGGGTCATCTGCTCGCAGAAATGTGCCTTGATATATTCGATTGCAGGCCTGATTTGTAAAACTCTTTTACTGTCCTGCGCCGAATAAACCAGCTCGATAAAATCGTCGAGTGCGCTGCCTATCCAGACGCACAAATCCTGCTGATTGTCGATTTGCATTGCTTTATTCATATATTCGAGATTTTTTTTGAGCAGGAAATTCGCATCGACCCCGCCTTCTACGGCGCTTCTGCTCAGAACGCTCAGAAGCTCGAGCATTCTTGCCCTCAGAACTGCCAAATCGCCGGGGTCTTTCAGCATAATACTTGCCAGAATCATATTAAGAATTTGCCTTGCCCCGATTCGGTCGCCGATTCTGACCTTGCTCATAAGCTGTTTTTCAGCCTCTATCGGGTACTGGCCCGCACCGCTTTCTTCCTTATGCTCGCGGATAAACTCGCCGATTTCAGACTGCTGCTGACTCCTCTGCTTTCGCCACTGAATAACATAAGGGTCCAGGCCTGTCGTCTCATACAGCAGCACCAACATAAATTCAGCAGCCTGATGAATCTTCCTTGCCGCGATAACCGGCAATTTCCTTATCGCCCGAACTATCTTCTCCTCGTCTATATGTGTCGGCCCCAGCCGTTTACTAATATCTTCAATCAGCACCGTATCCGGCGCATCCTGCAGGCACTTGCCGAAAAATATTCCGCCTAAAGGTTTATCCTTATCCATTGCAGGCACACAAGCCAGTGCAATTCCCGCATGGCAGATAGTAATATATGGCTGGCCGGTGCTGAAAGCTGCTCTGACGCTTCTCAACCTTTCCTGCCGGCAGCGTTTCCGGCCGACAGGGCTGTTTTGAACGATTCTGCAAAATTCCGGCCGGCAGTTTTTACCGCAAAAGCGCACAATCTCTTTGCCGCGTGCATCCGTAACTTCGATAGCCATACCGAACTTATTGCGGAAAACGGCCTCTGCTTTCGCAAAATCTTTTTCTGTAAATAGTGTTCTTTTCATCTGTTAATAAAAAACGGCTATAACTCTTGTCGGCCAATTATACGCTAAAAAAATAAATTTTAGCACTATTTTGCTAAAAATTCCGTAAGTATTTGATTTTAAAAGTCTTATATAAGTAAAATTTTCACTTTTTAGAGTTTTCTTATACTTGTAAAAGGCTGAATTTTTGCATATAACTACTTTTATTAAATTGGGTTACTACAGATTGTAGGATGGGCTTTGCCCATACGGCTTTCTGATAACCGATAACTGTAAACTGATAACTGATAATTATGAAACCACTTTATATCAGCGCCACCGGCCAGGACAGCGGCAAGACCAGCGTAATATGCGGCCTGATTCAGTATTTACGCCAGCATGGCCATAACCCCGGTTATTTCAAGCCTGTCGGCCAGCGTTACGTCCAGTACGAAGGCCACAACATTGACGAGGATGCCGTCCTTGCTCACCAGGCCTTTGGATTTGATGACCGCCCTTCTGATATGAGCCCCATAGCGGTCGCGGAAGGTTTTACAACCCAGTTTATTTTAAAGCCCGATGTTTCAGCCCTCGAAAAACGGATAATGGAAAGTTTTCAAAAGCTCAGGGAAAAACATTCGATGCTCATCGTGGAAGGCACAGGCCACGCAGGCGTTGGAAGCTGTTTTGGCCTGTCGAACGCCCGCGTCGCGCAAATGCTCGGTGCAAATGTCGTCATAGTCTCATCAGGCGGCATTGGCAGGCCGATTGATGAAATCTCAATGTCGCTCGCCTTGTTTAAGGAATACAAGATTAACGTCATTGGCGTAATCCTGAACAAAATTTATCCGCACAAATACGAAAAAATCCGTGCTATTGCCCCCAAAGGGCTGCAGCTAATCGGCACAAAGCTGGTTGGCAATATTCTTTACGACTCATCGCTGTCGTTTTTCACTGTCGGCCAGGTAGCCGAGGAGTTTAACTACGATGTGCTGTGCGGCAGGCAATCGCTTTCCAACAAAATCGGCCATACCGTCATTGCCGCGATGGAGCCGCAGAATGCATTGCATTATATCGAAAAAAACACCCTTATAATCACGCCTGGCGACCGCATTGACAACATATTGCTTACTTTGGCCTTGTCCGACTCGGCCGATTTTCATGATAAGATATGCAGCGGCGGCCTTATACTCACTGGCGGCTTAAAGCCCGATTCAACAATTCTGTCGCTTCTTTTAAAGAGCAGTATTCCGGTCCTTCTTACGGATGAGGATACTTTTACTGTTACAGCCAAGATGAAGGATTTGCATTTTAAGATTCGTTCTGACGATGTCGATAAAATCGCCCGCACTCACGAGCTTTTGCGCGACAACGTCGATGTCGATGTTATTCTTCAGAACTTATCTGCCTAAGTGGTTAGCCTGCACCCCCGCGGTGCAGGGTTATTAAACAACGGTTAGCCCTGCCAACATTTATCCGCCTGCGGTGGATGGTGGGGCTTGTTTCAAATTTCGACTTTCTATTCCCCCTTCCGGGGGGTGTCGTTTTCACTTGGGAAACTTCTTTGTGCAGACGGGGGGAATTAAAAACATTTGTTCCCCTAACTCGTCAGGAAACCTTGTCATCCTTATTATCAGTATTCTCCTTTTTCTTTTCGTCTGAAAATTTTCCCGCTGGCCCGCCTGCTGTGAACATTATTGCGAACCGCGTAACTAATGCACCCAAAAGAAGATATCCCAAAATCGCCTGCAACGCTATGAGTATATGCCCCCATATACTCTGTGCCTTCGCATACATATCACTAAAACCCAGCGTCATCGTAATTATGGAAAAGTAAAGCGCCCGCAAAGGCACTATCCAACACGGCACTTGAACACCGTTCCTATCCACAAATAAATTATCAATAATCCCTGTCGGTGATATCAGCCCCCAAAGATAGTAGATAATCGAAAAGATAAACACCAAAGATAAGAAAACTTTTACTATTCTTTTCTCAGATAAACCATAGTCACTCATCCACCAAAAAGTCTTAAAACCCCATTTTAATTTCGAATGCTCCTTATACCAATCCTCCCAGTTCATCCGTCTTATATTATATTTCAGAAGCTGTTTTGTAGCTGGGTCAATTCTAATACTATCCAGTCCGACACCACTAAAATCAGTAAATCTACAATCTTTGTTATATCGATTAACTTTAAGTTCCCACAGATACGCCCCTTCCAGATGTGCAGAGAATAAATCCGCACCCTCCAAATGGGCATCGGCTAAGTCGGCACCTTCCAAGTGAGCAAACTTTAACGTAGATTTTTCAAGATGGCAACCCATAAGGCTTGCGCCTTCTAAATGCGCCCAGCCCAAATTTGCACCACGTAAATACACATCACTTTTACCTTTTCGCGAAGTATCAACAGTATCATCATCATTTAAAAAATCGACACCGCTGCAGTTTAAGTGTACATCTTTTAGGTAACACTCACCAAGAGCAGCCCCCTCTAAAAGAATATCTTCATATTCATTTTTTTCTCTCCACTCATTCCATTCGGCCATATCTTTTTTGTCGGAGCATTTTTTAAGCAGGTCGTATTGTTCTTGGCTGAATCTTGTTGGCTGATTTTCATTTTGGTTATTTTCTTCGCTCATTTTTGTCCCTGTTTACCTGTTAAATCTATCAAATTTATAACCGCAGGTATGTTGATATTTATTTCACTGCACCAGCGAACCCAGATTGGCACATAACCTTTGTTATATGCGTGAAGGAGTTTTTTCAAGGACCACTTTTTGTTGCTGCTGTCAATCTCTATCGCGTATTGCTTTCCATCAGAGCTTTTAATTATCATATCTACAAGCCCTTTGTGTCCATCTGCTTTTCTTCTTAATCCCAAAAACACTTCTTTTTCGCATTCAAGTCTCTGCTCACGGACAAAGTTTTCTATTGATGAAGTGATATTTTCTGTACCTCCGTTTCTGTTGCCCCTGCCGTATGAATTTAAATCAGTTTTCTTTAAACAATGCTCAAGCAAATCTATCATTTTTATTTTTTTACCTTAATTTTTAATTCTCTTCTGTATCCTGTATTCTGAATTCTTATTTCATTTTCCCTCTACCTGCTCTTTTTGTCAACAAATACGTTGCGATGTTTAAAAAGCCTCTTTTTGACCCGTAAAAACAGCGTTTTTATTTCTACTCTGTGTCCGGAGTTTACCCCGCCTGCCCTGTGAAGTGTCGCAACTACTTTATCGGGGTGAGATGTCGCACTTATCTCATCGGGGTGTTTCTTCGGTTCGGAGCCTGCCCCTGCGAAAGCAGGGGTGGTTAAAAATCTCCGCCGCAGGCGGCTCATACAACTAGCGACTAACAACCAGCGACTAATTATCGCAGCCCTCGGCCGGCAACTGCAATTTTCCTTGTCCCGCATCTATTAGGCTCCTGCCGTGAATAGGTGCGGGATTTCTCCGCCTTTGGCGAATCCGCGGTTAATTTTTGATTTTTAAACTGTGGTTTTGGGCTTTTAGCTTTAACTTTTAAGTTCCATTGCTCTCTGCATCTTTGATTGATAATTATCAACTATCATCTTTAGGTTCAATTTTTGATTTTTAATATGTCATTTTGCATTTTAATTTTTGATTTTTGATATTCTTTAATAGCGACTAACGACCAGCGACTAACGACTGACTTTCTTGCCTTTGATTGATAATTATCAACTATCGCTTTTTTTAAAAAATCCGCCGCATGGCGTAAGCCATCCCATAGGGAGGCGGCTCCACAAATCTTCAATCTACAATCTTCATTCTTCAATTCTGCTGCTCTCTGCATCTTTGATTGATAATTATCAACTATCATCTTTAGGTTCAATTTTTGATTTTTAATATGTCGTTTTTATATTTTATTTTTTAGTTTTTATTTTATTACTACTCCTTTGCTTGACACTTGCCTGCCTTAGGCGGGTATCATTCTTCGCCTCAATTATAAATTCCTCAGCCACTATACTTGTATGCAGTATACTGCAATGCAGCATAGTGGCAACGTTCATTTGCTTTAGGGCATAACTGCGCAGCAGATTGCTTCAACTTTGACGATTTTGTCGGCAAAGATTCGGATTTGAAATCCTGCGGGCAAACTCGTTTGCTAAGCAGGTTGATAATCTGAATTTAAGCTACCCTTAGGGTTGTTTAGTTGAAGCAATACTCTGTGTGTTCTGTGAGCTCTGTGACTAAATTGATTTATTCTTCGTGTCCTTCGTGAGCTTCGTGGTGAAAAAATATGAGAACAAGGTCTCGGCTATTGGCCGAACTCCACAAATTTTGAATTTTAAACTTTCGTTTCTCCCTGTCTTTGCTTGATAGTTATCAACTATTATTTTTTGTCCGCAATTTTTGAATTTTGATTTGTCATTTTGCATTTTAATTTTTGATTTTTGATATTCTTTACTAACGACCAGCGACTAGCGACTGCATAATCCGTGGTTACTTCCCAAACTCAACTGAAATTGTCCGCAAAAACCGATAACAAATAACCGAATTTCTGATAACCGGTAACTGATAACCGATATCTATTTTTTACAAAATGCGCACGTTTTTTTACAAAACGCGCATTTTTTACCATTCAAAATCAGCGTAATCCGTGTAATCCGCGGTTAATTTACAAAACGCGCACGTTTTTCGACCGAATGCGCAATTTTCTACCCTCATTTTTGGGCTGATTTTTTAAAACATGCGCAAAATGCAAAAAAACATGCGCTTTTTGCAAAAAAAAATCGTTCCTAACTCCTTTATTTCGATAAAAAGTTAAGTACTTACGTCAAAATTCCCAGCGCAATTAAATGACTTACAACGATATTTTGCGCAACCGCAACCGATTGACGCAAATTTTCACCTGTTCTAATTTCAATTTTCGACTCTCGATTTTCGATTTTTCTCTTCCGACCCTTCCTTTGGTACTCCTGACCCGATATCGTCGCTGTTTGGTTTCAGAGGCGCCATTTTTGAGGTAAAAACGCCCATTTTTAAGGGGTTGAAGAATTTTAAACTTGTCCTCGCGAAGGCGGGGAAGTGGTCTCAAGCAGCTTTTACCCTCTAAATAGCACAATAGTTCAAAAAAACTGTTTACTGTTTATATCTAATCTCACGTTTTTAAGCGAAAATTGCCGTTATAAAGTAATATCTCTGTGTTTTCTGTGCCCCTGTGGCTAAAGGATTACATAAATGCTTGACCCTACAAAACTTAAGGATTGGCAGATTGCCGAAGCTGCTGAGGCTGATGCAAAACCCATCGTCAGGATTGCCGCCCAGCTTGGCATTAAGGAGGATGAAGTTATTCCTATGGGCAGGCTATTTGCCAAGATTGACTATAAAAAAGTCCTTAGCAGGGTTGGCTCATTTCAAAAAGCAAAATATATTGATATCACAGCTATAACCCCTACGCCGCTTGGCGAAGGTAAAACAACTACTACTATCGGCCTTATTGAGGGTCTTGGCAAACTCGGCAAGAAGGTTTCCGGCGCTATCAGGCAACCCAGCGGCGGCCCGACCTTTAACATTAAAGGCTCAGCCGCAGGCGGCGGCCTGGCTCAATGTATCCCGCTGGCTCCTCTTTCAATCAGGTTCACAGGCGATATTGATTCAATTACCAATGCGAACAATCTCGCGATGGTGGCTCTTACGAGCAGGCTTCAGCACGAGAACAACTATGACGACGCCAGATTAGCTAAAAGCGGCTTAAAGAGGCTCGATATTGACCCAAAAAGAGTTCAAATGAAGTGGGCGATAGATTTCTGTGCCCAGGCCTTGCGGAACATAATCATCGGCAGAGGCGGGAAAATGGACGGCTTTGAGATGGAATCAGGATTCGCGATTTCCGTTTCCAGCGAGGTTATGGCGATTTTATCCGTCGCAAAGGACCTTGCGGATTTGCGCAAACGAATGGCAAAAATCGTCGTCGCATACGGCAAAAACGGAAACGAAGTTACCACAGCAGACCTCGAAGTTGACGGCGCAATGACAAGCTGGATGCTGGACGCAATAAATCCAAATTTGATACAGACGATTGAAGGGCAGCCGGTCTTTGTTCACGCAGGGCCGTTTGCAAATATCGCTATCGGCCAAAGTTCCATCATAGCTGATATGCTCGGAACAAGGCTTGCCGATTATCATATTACCGAAAGTGGATTCGGTACCGATATCGGCTTTGAAAAATTCTGGAATTTAAAATGCCGCTTGTCAGGCCTTACGCCCAATTCAGTGGTTATCGTGGCGACAATCAGAGCCCTGAAAATGCATGGCGGCGGCCCTGCCGTCAAGCCCGGCGCCGCTTTAAGCGAAGAATATACCAGGGAAAACCTCGAACTCGTCGAAAAAGGCTGCGAAAACCTGCTTGCTCATATAGAAATCGTCAAAAAAAGCGGTATCAAACCAATCATCTGTATTAACAGCTTTTCTGCCGATACCAAACCTGAAATCGAGCTTGTAAAAAGGATTGCCGAGCAAAACGGGGCTTTATGCGCCGTCTCGCAGCATTGGCTCAAAGGCGGCGAAGGTGCAAAAGAGCTTGCCGAGATGGTTATATCGGTATCGCAGGAAAAAAATAATTTCAAATTTCTCTACGAACTTACAATGCCCTTACGACAGCGAATTGAACTTATAGCAAAACAGATTTATGGCGCTGACGGCGCCGAATACAACCCACAGGCCCTGGAAAAAATAAAAACGCTTGAAAAAGATTCTAATGCCGCAAAACTTGGAATCTGTATGGCCAAGACGCACTTGTCGCTATCGCACGACCCGAATGTCAAAGGCAGGCCAAAAGGCTGGACACTGCCCGTAAGAGATATTATGATTTTCAAAGGCGCAGGCTTTATCGTGCCTGTGGCGGGTGATATAAAACTTATGCCCGGCACGGCTTCAAATCCTGCGTTCAGGAAAATCGACGTTGACGTCGAGACGGGAAAAGTCAAAGGCTTGTTTTAAAACAGTTATCAGAAACTCGGTTATCAGTTATCAGTAAAAGGCTTTGTGCCTTTGTGGCTTTTATAACAGTGTTAATCCGTGTCTAAAAAATTATTTCTCTGTGGACTCTGTGGCTAAAAAATGGAGTATAAAATGGCAGCCAAAATTATCGACGGCAAACAAATCGCAGCGGATATACGAGCCGAACTAAAGGCTGAAGTTGAAAAACTAAAGGCAAAAGGCATTACGCCCGGGCTTGGCGTTATCCTCGTCGGCGCAAATGCCGCCAGTATCTCTTATGTAACCGCAAAGGAAAAGGCCTGCGGCGAAGTCGGGATTTATTCAGATGATAACCGCCTGCCTGCCGAGACGAGCGAGTCGGACTTGCTTGCCCTCGTCAATAAAATGAACAAAGATGCCAAAATCAACGGCATTTTAGTTCAGCTGCCCCTGCCAAAACACATCGACGAGCAGAAAGTCCTGCTTGCAATCGACCCTGCGAAGGACGTTGACGGCTTTCATCCGGTAAGCGTCGGCAAAATGGTCGTCGGGCAAAAGGCATTTTTGCCCTGCACGCCAAATGGCGCTATCCAGTTGTTACTTCGCAGCGGCGTAAAACTCGAAGGCGCTGAGGTCGTAATCGTCGGCAGAAGCAATATCGTCGGCAAACCGCTTGCAAATATGCTTATTCAAAAGTCCCCTACCGGCAATGCTACGGTTACAATCTGCCATACGAGGACAAAGGATGTAGCTGCTCATACAAGGAGGGCTGATATAGTCATTGCCGCGGCGGGCAAAGTGAATGCCATAACGGCTGATATGATAAAAGATGGTGCCGTTGTTATCGATGTCGGCATAAACAGAATTGAGGATTCTACAAAAAAGAGCGGATTCAGGCTCGTAGGCGATGTGGATTTTGAAAATGTCAGTAAAAAAGCAAGCTTAATAACACCCGTGCCCGGCGGAGTCGGGCCGATGACAATTACAATGCTGCTCTATAACACCGTTGAAAGTGCAAAAATGGCGTCGGGCGTTTAATTTAGGCAGATTGCCACTATTTTATTGACATAACTTATTTTGTTTTTTATACTTAGGGTATGTATTCGTCAAATCTAAAACAAATAGTAAAGTCCTGTGCCGAGCAATACGGGGTGAAAAGTGTCTGGCTGTTCGGCTCCGCAGTAGAGGATGAACAGCATGCAAACGATATAGACCTTGCGGTTGAAGGCCTGGAGCCTGAAAAATTTTTTGATTTCTACGGCAGATTGTTTTTTGAGCTGCCGAAGATGGTTGACCTCGTTGACCTTTCACAAAATCCTCCGATAACATCCATAGTGCGACAGAAGGGAATCCGCATTTATGAGCGCAGAAGCTGATTATATTTCCGCAGAACGCGAAAACATTTTGCGCACAGTAAAAATGACGGAAGATTTATTGTCGAAAAAAGACATCTCCGAATATGAAGTTATCGCATTGGGAAAATTACTGCAGGATATTTATACAGGCATCGAACGAATATTTCGCACTCAACTTGAATCAATGAATATTAAAACCGACAAAACTCAAAGCTGGCACAAAGAGGCGCTTTTAGCAGCTAAAAAGCATAGCTTGGTATCAGAGGTTCAATTTAAGTGCTTCCGTGATTTGCTTTTGTTCAGGCATATGGAAATTCACGGATACGGTTATATGCTTGATAAGCAGCGGCTTTTAGAGCTTGCCAGGCCTGTGCCTGCTGTTTGCAGGGAATTTCTGGAGCATTTAAAACTGTAAGAATTGCGGCGTCGGGCCAATGACTATTACTACGTTATTGTACAACACGGTCGAGAGCGCAAAAACCGCCGTCACAGAGCCGCGACAGTAATGGAGCGGTAATTAAAACGTCATAAATAAATTATCTTTATTTACATTCAAGGTTCTGTTTTGCCTAATGCCATAATTTTGCCCTGACCTGTTTTGACATATTCAATTGCGGAATGGAGTCTTTCTTTTGTCCATATATATTTTGTACTTCCGTGTCTTGTCCAATATTTATCAGCCGGAATATTGCCTGTTTTTTTGATTGCATTTGTGGCGTATCTTTTAAAATCAGACATCATTTTTTCTGGTTCTTCCTGCCCACTGACAACAATATGGATATGATTGCTTCTGACGTGTGCAGAATGAGCATGCCAGCCGCGAAATTTGCACACATCCAAAATCGCCTGCAATACTATCTCTCTGCACAACGCATCTAATTTAATTGATGGATTCTTTAAATTACTTTCCTCTTTTATATTCAGCCCGGGATTATTAGGCAGAAATTTTTCACCAAAGCGATTATGTTTTTTATCCACACTAGCACGTTCATCGCCGTGCAGCCACGTTCCGTATGTTGTAAAAGTTATCAGATATGCAAGCGGATATTCCATCTCAAATCCTTACCACAGACCCGCGTGGGCTAAAGCCTCATCACTTATCTTGATTCGTTACCCACCTTTTTCTCCATTCTTTATACCACCGTTTTGATTTAATACCTGATCTAAATTTCCATTTTTTTAAACGTGTTAAAAGTCCTTTATTCAAAAGCTCATCTAACGCCTCATTCTCAAAATAATAAGACCCTTGGAGTAATTTAATCTTACAGGACTCTATTAAAAGATCGTTGAGCATCGAAATCATTTGCTTGGCGTCTTTGTTTTTTATTCTCGTAGGCACAGAAATTCGGCTATTGACATCTATTTTACCTTTGTCTCTATCTAATCCCACATATATTGCTCTCTGTTTTTTTAATTCAAGTTGCTTTTTCTCAACGAACTCAACAAACTTTGGTGAATAGTCAGAAGCCATCCCCCATCCAAAAAAAGCTTTATGTTTTTCATGATGGAGGTATAAAAGTTTTAACCATTCTTGTTCAAAATCTTCATCTGGCCAATTATTGTTTGTATCCGATGACCAATAATAATGTTCAACCCAATATGATTTAGCAAGTTCTTCCATCGCAAGTACTGATAGATGGAATGAAGAAGGAAAGGACTTATTCTTATATAAGAGGATTGAATCAAAATGAAGCCTTAACCCATTCTTAAATGACTCTGTTGCAATTCTTTTAAACTTATATTTAGAAAGATTTTTTCTCATATATTTTAATTGAAAACATTATCCTCTCAATTTTCGCCGAAGGCAAGCCTAAATAAACGCCCTGTGAGCCCCCAATGTAAATGAGGGGTAATTTATGTTATTTTGACCGCTCCATTACTGTCGCGGCTCTGTTTGTTCAAAATTTAATTTCGCATAATCTCTGTAAAGTTCTTTGGCGGCCTCGTCATAAGCCTTTGCGACCAACCAAAACCTCTGGCATTTACAACACAGGTCGGTATAATAATGCGGCTGTTTTTAAAATAAGGCCATATACGAATAGGGAGCTCAAAATGAGCAGTGAACACGTTCCGCTTGCGAAGAAACAAATCGAACAGCTTGAAAAGCAAAACTGCCATTGCGGCAGCTGGAAGGATGTTCTTGTCAGCCCGGATTTTAAGCCTGAAACAATCAAAAATACGACATTTTCAGGTAAAATCCGGCTGGGCAAATTCGATAAACAAACTGCCTTTTACGGCGGCGTCAGCAAGCCGGCAGGCATTTACAACGCATATCTTCACAACTGCACCGTCGGTAATAACGTTTATATTTCCAATGTATCAAATCACATAGCAAATTACGTTATAGAAGATGACTGCATAATTGACCATATCGACCTGCTCGCGGTTGAAGGCGAGACGACGTTCGGCAACGGGACAAAAGCGGTAGTCATAAACGAAGGCGGCGGCAGAGAGGTAACGATATTTGACGGCCTTACGGCTCAGATTGCATATATTATAGCGCTGCACAGGCACAGAACAAAGGTTCGCGAAAGAATCGAAAAGCTGACAGCACAATACGCTGAAAGCGTCAAATCCGACACAGGCGTAATAGGCAAAGGCGCCCATCTTTCAAATTGCGGCACAATCAAGAACGTAAAAATCGGCCCTGCGGCAATTATCGGGAATGTAAGACGTCTTGAAAACGGCACTATAAAAAGCTGTGCTGAAGACCGGACTGAAGTCGGTGCAGGCGTAGTCGCAAAGGATTTCATCATCGCGGAAGGCGTAAAAATCAGCGAAAGCTCGATTATCTCGGACTGCTTTATCGGCCAGGCAACAAAAATGACCAAGCAGTTCTCTGCGGAAAATTCGGTCTGTTTTGCCAACTGCGGTTTTCATCATGGCGAGATATGCTCGATTTTCGCAGGCCCCTATACGGTCAGCCATCACAAGTCCACTCTGCTCATCGCGGGACTGTTCAGTTTCTTTAACGCAGGCAGCGGAACAAACGAGAGCAACCATATGTACAAGGTCGGCAGCGTTCATCAGGGCATATTCGAGCGCGGCTGTAAAATGACGAGCGATGGTTATGTTATGTATCCTGTGTGGATTGGCGCGTTTTCGGTTATACTGGGCAGGCATTATGCGCATCCGCAGACGGCTGATATACCATTTTCGTATCTCTTTGAAGAAAATGATAAAACTTTCGTCGTGCCCGGCATAAATCTGCGAACCGTAGGAATAGTCCGTGATGGTGAAAAATGGCCTAAACGCGACGAAAGAAAAGCACCAAATAAAACCGATTTGATTATCTTCGATGTCCTAAGTCCTTACACCGTCCAGAAGATTATAAAAGGACTCGACCTGCTGCTCAACCTACAGCCTGCACAAACTTCTGCGTCAAACATAGTCGTCTGCAATAACCTGCATTTCAGGACCTCGGCGCTTCAGAAAGGCATAGAATATTACTCGATTGCAATTAATAAATTCCTCGGTGACTGTCTGATAGAAAAACTGCAAAACTCACCGCTAAAATCGGCTGCGGACCTTAAAAAACTTATGGAATCTGCAGATACAAACGGTACGGAAAAATGGCTTGACCTTGCAGGCCTGCTGGCGCCGGAACTGCGCGTGAATCAACTGCTCGACGATATCGAAAATGGGAAATTAGATACGCTCGAATCCATTGCCGACAGGTTCAAACGCCTTTATGAAAATTACAGCACATTCAAATGGAACTGGGCAATTAAAAAAATCCGCAACATTATGAAAAATCAGCAGCATTCATCCGAAACTGAAAAAGTAATACAGATTATCAACGACTGGGCAAAGGCCTGTGAAAAATTGACCTTGCTAATCATAGACGATGCGGGCAAGGAATTTTCAGCCGAGCCGAGGCTCAGCTACGGCATCGACGGCGATGAAAAAACAAGGGACGCCGACTTCGATGCGGTAAGAGGTACTCTCGAAGGCAACAACTTAGTCCGAAAACTCAAACAACGAATCGAAACAACAAAGAAAACCGCAGAAGAAATGATAAATAAAGTCAAATCGCTTCGATAGAGGAAATAGTCGATTATTTTACAGTTGACTTTTCAGTAGAAATGCAGGAGAATACTTGCTGCCCGATTTCTCGGGGACAAGCTTCGTTAATAATGAAATCTGAACTATGAATACAAAGGAAAAGGCAAATGTTTAACGGTATTTTTCGCGTTCCGCAGCCGGTTAACGAACCCTGTCTGCAATACGCCCCGTCCAGTCCGGAACGGGTGACGCTAAAGGCCAAGCTGAAAGAGATGCTGGGCGGGCAGGCAGAAGTGCCAATAATAATCAACGGTAAAGAGATGCGCAGCGGTAAACTCGCAGATATGCGCTGTCCGCACGACCATCGGCATCTGCTTGGCAGGTATCACCAGGCCGATGCAGAGATTACAATCAAGGCTGTTGACGCTGCTCAAAAGGCCAAAAAGGAATGGGGTCGGATGCCGTGGGAATCGAGGGCGGTAGTACTGCTTAAGGCAGCGGAACTGCTGGCCGGCAAGTACCGCCAAACGCTCAACGCGGCCACGATGCTTAATACGAGTAAAACGCCCCACCAGGCGGAAATCGACTCCGCGTGCGAGCTGATAGACTTCTGGCGATTCAATCCTCATTTTATGGAAGAGGTTTACGGCGACCAGCCGATGTCCACAGCCGGCGTGCTGAATTATATGGAGCACCGGCCACTGGACGGGTACGTTCTGGCAATATCGCCATTTAACTTTACGTCAATCGCGGGCAACCTGCCGACGGCACCTGCGCTGATGGGTAATACGGTGGTGTGGAAGCCTGCGTCGGCGTCAGTACTGCCCGCGTATTTTATTATGAAGATACTGGAAGAGGCGGGTATGCCGCCTGGGGTTATCAATATGGTGCCCGGGCCGGGTGCGGTCGTGGCCCCGCCTGCGTTGAATGACATCCGACTTGGCGGTATTCATTTTACCGGAAGCACATACGTGTTCTCGACTATCTGGCTGGCGATCGGCTCTGACATTCGCAAGTACGTCTCTTATCCGCGAATAGTGGGTGAGACCGGCGGCAAGAACTTTATATTCGTTCACGCAAGCTGCGATATCGAGGCAACAGCGACGGCAGCGGTGCGAGGCGCGTTCGAGTATCAAGGACAGAAATGCTCGGCGGCATCGAGAATGTACGTGCCCGATTCGATTTGGCCGAGACTTAAAGAACGAATGCTGGATATGATAGGCGATATCAGGATGGGCGACGTAACGGACTTTGGGAACTTTATGGGCGCGGTCATTGACAAAAAGTCCTTCGATACCATTAATGATTATATCGAATCCGCCAGGGCTTCGACCGATATGGAAATTATAACCGGCGGCAAAAGCGACAGCTCAAAAGGGTATTTCATTGAGCCGACCGTCGTGGTAAGTAAAGACCCGAAATCAAAGCTGATGGTCGAGGAAATCTTCGGGCCGGTAATTACCATATACGTTTATCCCGAAGGCGAGTACGACAGGACATTGGAGCTGTGCGACCAGACTTCGCCATACGCGCTGACAGGGTCGATATTCGCTTTGGACCGCAGCGCGATAGTCAAGGCGATGGATATTCTGCGCCACTCGGCAGGCAATTTTTACGTCAACGATAAGCCCACAGGCGCAATAGTATCGCAGCAACCATTCGGCGGTACGCGGGCATCGGGGACAAATGATAAGGCGGGCAGCTGGCTTAATCTTGAGCGATGGGTCTCGCCTCGCGCCATTAAAGAAACATTCCTGCCGTCGAGAGATTTCCGGTATCCGTATATGGAAAAAGAGTAAGGCATTGCGCCGCCGTGCCGGCGGCGGCTAAACAAACTAAATATCAAATAACCGTCCGCCAAAGGCGGACTCCACAATTTTGCATTTTACATTTTGATTTTTAATTTTCTTTTAGTATCTGTCGATAGGCAGTGAAAGGGTTTGCGGGCGGGTCAGGTCGATGAAACTGCCCTTTTGCGCCTTCCTTAACTGGACTGTTCCCAGCTCCTGATAAGTGTTGTAGAGTAATGTCAGCTTTTCCTCGTCTTTAGCTTCGAGATGTCTGGCCCAGGTGCCTTTTTCTGCTCCCCATTTTATCTCCGTACTGTCTTTGGCGTAAAACACTATATGAGGCTGTGAATTGCTTCTCCTTCCGTTGAAATTGCTCATATCTATCGATTTTATCTCGGCAAGGAGAGGTTTATCAGGCGCAACCTGACTATCCATTTTTTCCAAAAGCGTCAGCAGTTCAACGGCAGCAGCGACATCGTCCCTTTGCCATTTGGCGCCGACGTTACGCCAGCTCAAAAGATAGCCCGGCACACCCGTAATTTCGACAATCGGCAGTTTGCTTAGCGGAACGTAATCGAGGACGACAAGTTCACTATCCAGATAAAATTGCTGGCGATGGTCCTTTACAAGCCCGACAGGTTTTCTGTATCTTGCACTTACAATTATCGCCTGGTTGCCTACCCTGACCCTGACATTGTCGAGCCAGGCAAGGGTAGCAATATTTTCCCCTATCTTCATAGCAGCATCATCGGTCAGCCTGACCGGTGATTTACCTGCCGTTGATTCTATCTTTTCTTTAAGCTCGCTGTCCGCCCAGTCGGGAAAGTCAACAAGCTGGATAGGTACTGTTTTTTCGCTGAGGTTAAGATTGCTCTTTACATACCTGTTTAGAAATACAAAACCTACGCCGGCGGCCACAAATACCGCTATGAAGACAAACACTACAGCCGTTGTGCGTATGGCTGCAAAACGCTGCTTTTTCCCCGTTTTTGTAAGTTTCTTAAACATCAGTTAGCCGCCTTCTTAATCGCTGATTTAATTATTCTCAAACACAACTGACTCATATCAATGCCCGCTCTGGCAGCAGCTTTGGGCAGGAGCGAATGCATCGTAAAACCAGGGATGGTATTTATCTCAATTACATAAGGTATATTATCCCGCCCAAGTATCATATCAACCCTGCCGAAATCTCTGCAGCCAAGCGCATTAAAACTCTTCAGGGCAACATCATTTATTCTCTGTAAAGTTTGTTTATCGGTAATAGTATCAAATAAAAATTGTGTGGTATCATCGTTATATTTCGCATCATAATCATAAAACTGACGAGCTGTTTTAATCTCGATAACAGGCATCGCCGTATTTTCCAGGATTCCAACGGTAATTTCCCTTCCTGTTATAAATTTTTCGAGCATACAATCGCCAAACTGCTCGACGCATTTTTCAGCGGCGTTTTTTGCGTCGCCGGCGCCCTCGACAATCTGAATGCCGACACTGCTGCCCTGCCTGACGGGCTTTATTACGAACTTCGGCCCTATTTTTTCAAGCTTTGGGTCGATAGTATTCAGTTGTGCGGAATTTCCGATTTCGATATCATCTGCTACGGGCAATTTTGCCTGCCGCAGAGCCTTTTTGCAGGCGATTTTATCAAATGCCAGCCTGCTTGACTTCGAATCACAGCCTGTAAAAACAAGTTTTCTTTTTTCACATATTTCCTGCATATCCCCGCCTTCGCCAAACTGGCCGTGAAAAGCGAGAAAAAAAACGTTTATGCTTCTGTCATCGAGAATTTCAGGGCTTTGCGGCTGATAATCCTGCCGGATAACCTCTAATAATTTCGTTTTTTCGAGGGCATCTGCAATACATTTTCCGCTCTGAAGACTAATCTGCCGCTCCTGGCCGACAGCACCCATTAAAACAGCAACTTTTAATCCGGACGGTATTGTTTGGGTCATTTGAATTTAGATAATTCGGATTTGTTTCGAATTTCGGATTTCGTGCTTCGGATTTTCTTATTCACCAGATTTCAATTTCAAGCTCAAGCTCAACGTCAAATTTTTCTTTAACTTTTTCCCTGATTTTTTCGATAAGCGCGACTACATCGCCGCTTTTGCAGCCATCACCAGCGATGATGAAGTTTGCGTGTTTTTCGCTGACAACGGCGCCGCCGATTTTAGCGCCCTTCAGACCGGCCCTATCTATCATCGCTCCTGCGCTCATACCGCGAGAATTCTTGAAGATACAGCCTGCGTTTTTAGTATTCAAAGGCTGTGTGTTTTTCTTGTAAATCCACACTTCCTTCAAGGTTTTCAGGAGCTGCTGCGAATCCGATTCGTAGAGCCTGATTTTCGCGCCGAGAATAAATTTTGCGGTAATATTGGTGCTTCTGTAATCGAAGGAAAGTTCCGGTTTTTCCCTTTCAAAGATTTTCCCATCGCCGTCCATAAGCGTAACAGATTCGACAGCGGAGCCGAAGTCGCCAAAGTTTCCGCCTGCGTTCATTTTTACCGCCCCGCCAATCGAGCCGGGTATTCCGGCAAGCATTTCAATGCCGCCAAGCCCTTTTCTTACACAATCAAGCACAAGTTTATTTAAGTCCGCTCCCGCGCCGGCAGTCAGTAAGTTGCCGTTGAATTCAACGGCGGCAAAATCGCTGCCGCTCAGCCTGACTACGGCACCTTTGACACCCTCGTCCCGCACAAGCAGATTAGAACCAAAGCCAAGCACATGAACCGGCAGATTGTTTTCATAGCAGCGTCTGATAACATCAGCCAACTGGTCCACATTTTGCGGCTGAATGAGATAATCGGCATTTCCGCCCAGGCCAAACCAAGTGTTTTTGCCCAGCGGGTAATCCTTCTCAACTATTTTTTCCAAGCCATTGAATATATTCATCTGTCACCTTCCAGACGTTTCCGGCGCCCATACTAATCAGGATATCGCCGGATTTTACATTACTTTTAAGGAAATCGCAAATTTTTTCAAATGAGTCGATAAATACAGCCTGGCTGCCCTTTTGCTTTATCGCATCTGCGAGCATTTGCGAGTTGACTTCGCCCTTACTTTTCTCGGTGTCCCTGACAAAGTAGATTTCCGGCACAATAGTCATATCGGCAAGTTTGAAGCTCTCGGCAAAATCCTTCAGCAGAAATCTGGTTCTGCTGTACTGGTGCGGCTGAAAAACGCAGAATATTTTCTTATCGCCGTATCTCTGCCTGACGGCTTTAAGGCTGGCCTTTATCTCCGTCGGGTGATGAGCGTAATCATCGAGAACAATAACACCGTTGATTTGGGTTTTTTTCATAACCCGCCTGTCCATACCTTCGAAACCGCCGAGACTGTCAATAACTTCTTTTGCATCAAGTCCGAGCGCCTGCGTACAGGCCAGCACAGCAAGTGCATTTCTTACATTATGCTCGCCTGCCAGCCTGATTCTCGCTCTGCCGAGCATATCGCTGCGATAGAAACAACCAAACTGTGTAAAATCAGGCGTATATTCAATATTTCGAGCTGAAATAGCCGCCCCTTCTATGATTCCGAAAGTCAGCAGTTCTCTCTTGTCGCCTAAACCTGCAATGATTTTTGCGACATTCGCATCCTGCACACCTGCAACAAGGATTCCATCCTGAGAAATATTCGACGCAAAATCGGCAAAGGCCTGCACAATTTCATCAATGCCGCAGTAGTAATCGAGGTGGTCCTGCTCGATATTCAGGATGGCACCGATTTTCGGATGCAGATTGAGGAAACTCCTGTCGTATTCGCACGCTTCAGCGACAAAAATATCGCTGCCGCCGATGCCGGAGGACGTGCCGAATTGCAGAATGTCGGCGCCAATTACGAAGTTAGGCTCGATGCCGAGCTTTTTTAAAACAAAAATGAGCCAGCCGCAGGTAGTGCTTTTTCCATGAGTGCCTGCAATTGCAATTCCTTTGTATCTGTCTAAAACCAGGCCAAGCATCTGAGCATATTTGTAAACCATTATTTTTCTCTGCCGAGCGGCTTGCAGCTCAGGATTATCATCTGCTACAGCAGCCGAGACAATTACGCCATCCAGCTTTTCAGGCAGGTTATCGGTACTGTGCCCAACAATAACTTTTGCTCCGCTATTTGAAAGCCGGTCGGTAAGCGATGAGCTTTGCATATCCGAGCCGGTGATAATTGCCTTTTCCTTCATCAGCACTGCAGCCAGAGCGCTTGTACCGACACCACCGATGCCAATAAAATGATACCGCTTATTTTCAGCCGGTGATTTTACCGCCATATTTCTTCTACCTATCGGCACAAAATACTGATGAGCGCTTTTCACAGGCTTGTAGTCAGTTATCTTCACAGCAGTCTCCGTTTTCCATCAGCTTTTTAGACTTCATTTATAGCCTTAAAATCCGTATTTGCAATAAAAAAAAGCCCCCGTACGCGGTACGGGGGCTTTTGTATGTGAGCTTTGGAGCCGCTTATTCGTATAATCGTGTGGCCTCAGTCTCTTCAACGTCCCTGTCGAGCTGGTCATTTCTCATTGTCGCCTTGAAACGGATATCCCCGGCAGCTTTGGCTTTAACAGTAACTTCCCATACCGCTCTCGACCTTGCCGCAAGCGAAGGCAGCGGAGCAAAGGTAATTGTATCGCCGGCTAACGTGCCCTGCGTTGCACCGGCACTGCTTACATATTCCATTTGCGGCTCAAGCATTGCCTTGACAGCAATATTGGTGCCCACGGCAGAGCCCTGGTTTGTAACCATAATTCTGTAGGTTGTTTTATTACCAATCCTTACAGGGTCTGTCAGGTCGACAACCTCAAGCAGCACGGCAGGCACACCTCTGACTTCAGTTTGTGTGGTAGCAGTAACCGCATCGGCACAGACTGCTGAAGCCTTTACGGTATCAACTACTGTTCCGATATTTTTCGGCATATACGTAACCGAGGTCTTGGCGGTAGCTCCGGGATTGAGACTGGCGACCTTCCACATAACCTTATTCTGTACGAGCACGCCGCCCTGGCTTGCCCTGACAAAAGTAGCTGCCGCAGGAATTTCATCTTCTATAATGGTACTAACAGCGGGCCAGTCGCCCGTGTTGGTCACAGAGATTTCGTAAGTAACCTCTCTGTCGATATATTGGGTTTCAGGGCCTGTTTTTGTTATACTCAATTTTGGCTGCCTGACGGCGGTTGTTACAATAGATGATTGAACATTTATACCCCCATCGGCAACAGCAACGGCATTATTAGTATATGTGCCGCTCCTTTGAGCCCTGGCGACAACCGAGATATTTCGAGCGGTGCCGGCAGCGAGAGTGCCGATAGGCGCTTCAATCCTGCTGGCGCCCTGAGCGGTTACAAGACCGCTGGGAAGCTGGTCAACAACCCTGACGTTATTAGCAGGGCCTGTGCCGGTGTTTTCAACTCTTATGGTGTAACTAATCGTATCGCATATCGATATCTCTGCAGGAGCGGTTTTCGTAACAACGATAATCGGCTGAACACTTACAGCCTGCAGGCAAACCGGCATCTTATAGGTAACATCCGCACAGTTCTGGACGACCCCGCTGGCGGTGGCAATTGCAATACCGGTGATTTCCTTCGTTTCTCTTGGTGCTACGCTGGGAAATACCCAGATAAGCTTATTGCCCTGAACAGTTGCCGGCGGATTTGAACTCCTATGCTGGAAATTGCTGACGAGCGTATCCGTTACGACAACATCAGCCAGTGCAGAATCGGTCTGGTTCGTAACCCTTATTTGATATTCGAATTCCGCGCCTGTCTGTACCTGCGAGGGCATACACTTTTCAAGCTTTACAACACCGCAGTCTCCGCAGGGATAAATTCTTGTCGCACAATTGGGAACAGGCGCCGGCTTGGGACAAGGCGGTTCACACTCTTCCGGCAGCGGCATAGGCGCCGAACGACAGTTCTGGTCCCACATAAACTTTGCTGCCGGATCCGCAGGTTTCTGACCCTGCATACCCATCCACGTCTCACAGCTATAGCAGCCCCCAGCTACGACTAAACAGGCAAGTAATAATGTCAATAAAACCTTCTTCATAACCATCCTCCTTCAAAGGATATTCTCAAAAGGATATTCTCGTAAAGTAGTATTATAACACCTATAAGCAGAGTAATAAAGTACTTTTTCAAGAAAAATTACCTATTTTGACAAAAAGTCTTGTTCTACCGCAATATTGGGTCTAAAAAATCTTCAATTTACTGCTTTATAATTTTGACGATTTTGGGCAGAAGGGCTATAATTTCAAAAAAATTGAACTTGTCGGGAAACTGGTAGAATGGAACAGATACTTATCATTGTTTTAATAATGGCCGTTTTGACGGTAATAGGGGTTTTACTGTGGTTTGCTATCCGCTCGCAGCTGGCGGAGATTAAGAAGGCACAGGAGAATCTGTCTGCCAGCCTTCAGCAATCTCTTATTTCAGGTCAGGATACAGTAAACAAAAATCTCCAGTTCCAGGTCCAGACCTTAGAGAGGCTCAATAATCAGCTCGGCCAGCTCCAGAGCACCGGCCAGAGGATAATGGAGCTAAGTTCGGATTTGAAAAACCTCCAGCAAATACTTGCAAGCCCCAAGCTCCGCGGCGGATTCGGGGAATGGTCGCTTGAAAAAATCCTGGCTGCCCTGCTGCCAGCCGATAGTTTCACCATTCAGCATTCGTTCCGCGACGGCAAAAAAGTTGATGCCCTGATAAAAATGCCGCAGTATTCAGTCCCGATTGATGCGAAATTTCCGTTGAGCAATTTTGAAAAACTCCAGCAGGCCCAAAGTGATACTGAAAAACAACGATTCCACAAGGATTTTCTGAAAGATGTGCAGAAACACATCGACAAAATCGCAGAAAGCTATATCAAGCCTGACGAAGGAACGCTGGACTTTGCGATTATGTATATCCCCGCCGAAAATATCTATTATGAAGCAATGGTGAAAACCGCCGAAGATACAATAAGCGTTCAGGATTACGCGATGGAAAGGAAGGTTTTTCCGGTTTCGCCGAACCTGCTTTATGTCTATCTTATGACGATAGTGATGGGTCTTCACGGCCTGCAAATAGAAAAACAGGCCGCCGAGATACGGCAAAATCTCAAAACTCTCAATACCTCATTTGCGGATTTTATCACGCTGTGGGACACGCTCGGCACACACCTGCGAAATGCACAGGGCAAGCACGACGAGGGCCAGAAAAAACTCGACAAATTTGTAATGCAATTAGGACAAATACAAAACGAAAATAAGGTATGATATACGAAGATTTAAAAGGTAAAAGGGTTCTTGTAACAGGTTCATCGAGCGGAATCGGGGCTGCGACGGCAGAAATGTTTGCCGAGCAGGGCTGCTTCGTTGGTGTTCATTACTTCAGGACAAAAGAAGGTGGCGAAAAGACCTTTGCCGAAGTGAAAAAACTTTCCAATGGCTGTCTGCTTAAAGCTGATATGCGGGACAAAAAACAGGTAACCAAACTTATAGATGATTTTGTCAAAAACGCAGGCGGTATCGATGTCCTTGTCAATAACGCAGGCTCACTTATAGCAAGGCAATTTTTTGCCGATGCAGCCGAAGAATATCTCGAAGATGTCTTTGCAACAAATGTTAAAAACGTATTCTTTGCGGCACAGGCAGTTCTCGAGCATTTAAAAAAGACAAATGGTTGTATAGTTAATATCGGCTCAATTGCCGGCCATAGCGGCGGAGCAGGTGGCGGTGGTATTTATGCCGCTGCAAAGGCAGCGGTTGCGACAATGACGATAGCAATGGCAAAGGAGTTTGCTCCCTTCGGCATCAGAGTCAACTCTGTTCTACCGGGTCTGATTGAAACCCGCTTTCACGAACAGTTCAGCACACCTGAAAGACGCAAAGCCGTTGCCCAGCAAACACCGCTCGGCAGAAACGGCAGAGCTGAAGATGTTGCAAAGGCGATTTTATTTCTCGCAAGCGATGCGGCAGGATTTATCACGGGTGAATATATCGCTGTCAACGGCGGCCTGTATATGAGAGCATAAAATTATATGTTGAAAAAACTCTCAGTCCTAATTTTATTGCCCTTACTTTTTGCCGTTTTAAGCCGATTTTCAGGATTGACTAATCAGCAGGCAATAATCGTCGGTGTTTTTTCAGTCTCCATTCTCGGCACGCTGCTTTTCTGGGATTTAAGATTAGGTTTTTTATTCGTCGGCAGCGGTGTGCTTTTTATGATTCATAGCATAAATATGGAGCAATTTATCCAGTATGCCTCGCTTGATGTGATTTTTTTCCTCGTGGGTATGATGATAGTTGTTGCCTCTATGAGGGACTGCGGCCTATTCGAATGGCTGGTAAGCGTCATATTAAAAACCAGAAACCTTAGCGGGATGGAGATGTTCACAATAATAATGGTTCTTTCAGCCGTCTTTTCCGGCCTTACAGGAGAGGCGGCCTCAATTGTTGTTATGATAGCCATCATTCTTGAGCTTTGCGATTTACTTGAAGTCAACCCTGTCCCGTTAATCATCTCCTCCGTTCTGGCAACGAATATAGGTTCGGCTGCAACATTGTTCGGCAATCCCATCGGCATCATTATAGCTTTAAGGGGAAAACTGAGTTTTGAGGATTTCCTTACTCATGCACTGCCAACTTCTGTTTTTCTTCTCGTAATTACTGTTTTTATCCTCGGTCTGTGGTATCGAAAATATATAAAGGAACTTTCGTCAAAACTCAAATCCAAACGCGATGAAATACTCAGGCGGCATACGATTGGCTGGGATATGGGAAAGCAGACAAGCCTTATTATTTTCACTGTAATGCTTTTTATTATAGCAATGCACAAAAGGCTGGAAATTTTATTTAGTCTTGAAAACAATACTCTTCTTATAATCACACCAATCGTTTTCGCAGGGTTTATAATATTTTTACATCGCGATAGAGCCATAAATTATATAGAAAACGGGGTCGAATGGGCATCTTTGCTGTTTTTTATGTTCCTTTTCGTGCAGGCAGGCGTGATACAATCCTCCGGCGTCGCAGGATTTTTTGCCCAGCGGCTTATGCACAGCAGCGGCGGCCAGGACCAGTTATTGTGCGGTATTACAATTTTTTCCAGCGGTCTTTTGTCCGGGGTTCTGGATAATACGGTTGTAGTAGCTTCATTTGTACCTGTCGTTAAAAATCTGCATATGACGCATATGACATTGCGGCCGCTTTGGTGGTGTTTGCTGTTTGGCGCCTGCTTAGGCGGCAACCTGACCGCAATTGGCTCGACAGCAAATATTATCGCAGTAGGTATGCTTGAAAGACAGCGGAAAATAAAAGTGAACTTTATAGAATGGCTGAAAATCGGAACAATTGTCAGTTTAGTTACTCTGATTGCAGCGTTTATTTGCATAACCCTGCTGCCTTTCTTCAATAAGTAATATGGATTAAACGACCTGGTTTTGTTATAATAAGGAAAATATGAAAAAGGCAAATATAATTGTAATGTGGATAACCGGCATAGTTTTGCTGGTTGCGTCAGCGTTAAAGATTCATCAACTGCTTACCGAGCCGATTATCAGTAAAACTTT
Organism: uncultured Planctomycetaceae bacterium; assembly: GCA_964619675.1. Taxonomy (GTDB): domain Bacteria; phylum Planctomycetota; class Phycisphaerae; order Sedimentisphaerales; family UBA12454; genus JAPLMW01. The sequence goes on from CAZUEO010000009.1 coordinate 62,927, forward strand.
TTGGGAGTCGTGGGAATTTTTTCTTATTCAAATACCGCTTGAGGCAGGTCTCGGTATCTGGCTGATAAGCGGCCTGTTCAGGAAGGCCGGCTGGCTGATCGTATTAATCGCCTTCGGCGGATTTATCGGTGTTACATTATATAAAGGTTTTATCGGTGCCGAGTCCTGTGGCTGTTTCGGTGCTGTTCACGTTAATCCCTGGGTTACGCTTGCTGCAGTTGATATCCCAATATTTATATTACTCGTGATTTTCAGGCCTAAAGGCTGCAAATTATTTCCCCCGCCATGGCCTAAACCGGCTCACTTCTTCGCTATTGCTATACCGACTTTTATTCTGCTGCCGGCGATTGAATATATCCTTATCACAAACAAGCCGCCGCTGAAGACCGACAAATACGAAGTTGTCGACACAAATGAGTGGACAACGTCAGAGCAGAATCTCTGGCCGATGCTGGAATACGTTGATATAAGAGAGCAGTTACAGACCGGCCTGTGGGTGATATTGATGTATCATTATGACTGTCCCGATTGCGCCCAAGCGATACCGGAATACGAGCAAATACACAAATCGCTTAAAGGCAATGAAAACGCAATAAACTTTGCTTTTATTGAGATACCGCCATACGGCAATGAAAAACAGCAGATGGTAAGTCCCGACAGCGAGGTCGTCTGCGGCAGATTAAGCGACAAAAAGAAATGGTTTTTACAGACGCCTGTGGCTGTCGTTCTCGATAACGGCCAAGCTCTCAAGGCCTGGGAAGGCACAGCTCCCGACTTTGACGAACTTCTCAATGCCGTCTTCGGCCAATAAACTAAAGTTTCAATTCGATTGAATCCGTGAGATGTTTACCTTCAGCGGTGAAGCAGACTGCCTGCAAAACATACGTTTTATCGCCTGCGAGGTCAATATCAAGATTAAGCTCAAACTTATAGCATCGCAGGTAATCCTGCCAAAAGCTGTAGTTTGTTTTTGCATCGGCAAGATTTACATCCGGCCAGAGATATAATCTTGTGCCCTTCGACTTAGACGAGCGCGGCACATATTCGTAAAGCTCAAACCGCCAGATACCTGCCGTTTTTATACGTGCACCAAACTGGTCGAGCATATCAATATAAGCGGCTATCTGCCAGTTTTGGGTAAATTCGGCAAGCTGGTTGAATCTGATTTTTTCCGGAACAAAAAGGCACTTTTTCTGCATTTCGACGGCTGGAAAATCAGACTGCCGACTGCGAGCCTGCTCCTGGCAGCCGCAGGCAACCATCATAAAAAACAATGCGCAGACAGAAAGAACATATTTCATTACAAATCCTCATCAAGAAAATGGCCAAGCCGGTATTTTTTTGTTTTCAGATAGTTTATATTGTGCGGCCCGGGTTTTGCCCGCAGCGGAATCTGCTGGACGATTTTTATGCCGTAAACCTCGAGCCGTGAAATTTTCTTGGGGTTGTTCGTGAGAATTTTTATCTGCCGCAGTCCCAAATCTCTTATTATTTGCGCCCCGATGCCGTAATCACGCCTGTCGGCCCGAAAGCCGAGTTTGAGATTTGCCTCGATAGTATCAAGTCCTTCTTCCTGAAGTTTATACGCGTGCAGTTTATTGGCAAGTCCGATACCCCTGCCTTCCTGTCTTAAATAGACTATCGCT
>CAZUEO010000009.1:64582-69632 GCA_964619675.1 uncultured Planctomycetaceae bacterium
ACTCGCATCTTTGCGAATGGAACAAATCGCCGGTCAGGCATTCAGAATGAACTCTAACCAGTACGGGGTCATTGATAACTATTGGATTGCCTTCTTCATCGAGCTTGCCGATATCTCCCTTGCAAAGTGCCAAATGAGGTTCGGCACTGGTTATACTTTCGTACCCGATAAGCTGAAATTCACCATAATCGGTCGGCAGAAAAACAGACTGTATTCTTTTTACCTGGCTTTCCCTCTGGAGCCGGTATTCAATGAGCTTTGCGATGGTAGTAATTTTAAGATTATGTTTTTTACAGAACTCCAGCAGCTGCGGCACCCGTGCCATAGAGCCGTCTTCATTCATAATTTCGCAAATAACACCGGCTGGTTTCAATCCAGCCAGTCTCATCAAATCGACCGCTCCTTCTGTTTGTCCTGCCCGCGTGAGAACCCCGCCGTCTTTTGCCCGCAGCGGGAAGATATGGCCGGGCCGCACAAGGTCCGTCGGCCTGGCTTTGTCTGCAATTGCTGTTTTTATTGTTTGTGCCCGGTCCGCAGCGCTGATTCCGGTAGTAATTCCCTCGGCAGCATCAATGCTTACGGTAAAGGCTGTGCCGAGCCTGGTGGTATTTTCAATTGTCTGCGGATGCAGAGCAAGCGAATCGCACTTTTCACCTGACATCGGCAGACAGATAAGTCCCCTGCCGAATGTCGCCATAAAGTTAATCACTTCAGGCGTTACAGCCTGGGCCGCACAGACAAGGTCTCCTTCATTTTCCCTGTCTTCATCGTCGACAAGGACAATCATTTTGCCTTTTTTAAGGTTGTCAAGAACCTGCGAAATTTCACTAAACTCTGTCATAAAATCTAACTATCGACTATTTCTCAAACTGCTCAATATACTTTGTTCCTACGCGGATGTAAATAAGTATCGCGACTATGGCAGTTCCCGCTGCTGACCACCATAAAAATCTTAAAAACCATATCCAGCCGCCAACGACTTTGGATATTTCCGGCGCAACAATAATCGCGGCTGTCATACTGATTTGCAGAACCGTAGCTATTCTCCCGACTGTGACAGGCGTCGGTTTTACCTGAAAGGTTAGAAAATGAAGTATAACAAAGCCAATCAGTAAAAACATATCTTTTGCTATAATCAGAACGGCAACAGTCGGCGGCAGCCTAAAACCGCTGACAGCGGTCTTTTCAATTGACAAAAGTACGCAGGCACAGGCTATAAGAAGTTTATCGGCCATCGGGTCGAGAAACGCACCAAGCGGGGTTGCCTGTTTTTTCTTTCTGGCAATATAACCGTCGTAGGCGTCACTAAAAGCCATAAACAATAAAAGCAGCAGCGACAGGTATCGAAACGGTGTTCCCATCGCCGGGTGATTGATTTTCAGCATACAGATAACAAAAGGCACAATAAGCAGTATTCGCAAAATAGTTATCCTATTGGCGTGATTGAGCTTCATAAGCCCTTGCCTCCGTCAACATTGATAACCTGACCTGTGATGTAATCGTTTTCAATAAGAAATTTCACCGCCTGTGCAACTTCTTCCGGCTTGCCTGTTCTGCCTGCCGGAATGTGGGCAATAATTTTTTTCTTCTGCCCGGCGGTAATATTTTTTTGCCAGTTTATAATCCCAGGCGCAACGGCATTAACAGTAAAATCCGGCGCAAGCTCTTTTGCCAGCGATTTTGTCGTTGCGACAAGAGCTGCTTTTGATGCGCAGTATATACTGAATCCCGCCGGTGGTCTTTGTGCAACAATATCGGCGATATTTATTATTTTGGCTGCAGGTTTTTGCTTTCGTTTGATTTTTTCACGGACGAGCCGGACAAATCTTCGCATCATTTCCATCGCTGCAGCAAAATTTATATCAAGTGTTTGTTTGATGTATTCATAAGTGATATTTTCGATAGTCTTTTTTTCAAAAGCTGCTGCTGCATTGATTAAAATTTGCGGTTTTTTAAATTTTTCGATATCGACAAAAATCTTTTCGATATTTTCCGGTTTCGCAAGGTCGGTTTGAATAAAAAGGCTTTCCATTTTCAGCCTGCCGAGTGCCGTCCGAAGTTTTTTCACTTCAGCATCGTTTTTATGATATATGCAGATACAGTTTACCCCCGCCTTTGCAAGGGACAGTATAATTGCCCCGGTTAGTTTCCCAGTAGCACCTGTGATTACTGCTGTTTTACCCTTAATTTCCATATCTATAATATTAACGTTATTTTAAGACCGTGAAAAGCAGTTTTTCCCTTGCCTGGTTATTCCTGCTGAGTATAATTTTTTCAAGGCAGGGATTATGACAAAGTTAAGCGTAAATCTGAATAAAATCGCTCTCATCCGCAATTCGCGCACACTGGGCATTCCGAGCGTAATAAAAGCAGCTAAGACCTGCATCGCAGCCGGTGTATATGGCATAACGGTTCATCCCCGGCCTGATGAAAGGCACATAAGATACTCCGATGTTTACGAGTTAAAAGATGTCGTAAATACCGTCGAGTTCAATATTGAGGGTAATCCGCTGGAAGGCAGGTATATGGAAATAATGCCCGATATCAGGCCGACACAGGCGACTCTTGTGCCGGATAAAATCGGGGCGGTAACGAGCGACCACGGCTGGGATTTGAATAATGAAAATCTTAAAAGGCTTTCGCCGATTATAAGCAGGCTTAAAGAGCTTAAAATAAGGGTAAGTCTCTTTGTTGACCCCGTGATTGAGACTGTTGACAAGGCAAAACAGCTTGGCGCCGATAGAATCGAGCTTTATACCGAGCCTTTTGCCACGGCCTTTCGGGAAAAGAAAGGTCTTGAATCTCTCACTGCTCGCTACGCAGCCGCAGCTAAAAAGGCCGATGAAATCGGTCTTGGCGTAAATGCCGGCCACGATTTAAATCTTGATAATCTCGGCTACTTCTGTAAAAATATAAGGCCGGTAATGGAAGTCTCAATCGGCCATGCATTCATATCGGATGCGATAGATATGGGGCTGGCTGACGCGGTAAAGGTATACTGCAAAATATTGAAGGAAAACTCGTAAGGAGATAAAAATGTTTAGCGGGTCAATGGTGGCATTGATAACACCGTTTGACGGTGGCGAAGTCGATTATAATACGCTTGACGAGCTTGCGGAGTTTCACTTAAAAAGCGGTACGGACGGCATAGTACCCTGCGGCACGACCGGTGAATCACCAACATTAAGCCATCCGGAACATCGACAGGTCATTGAGCGGGTGGTGAAAACCGCCGGCGGCAAAGTACCTGTAATAGCAGGCACAGGCTCAAACAGCACGGCTGAGGCAATCGAGCTTACCGCTTTTGCAAAAAAAGTCGGTGCCGACGCCTCACTTCAGGTAGCACCATACTACAACAAACCTACACAGGAAGGCTTCTATCAGCACTTTGCGACAATCGCCGAAGAGGTCGATTTGCCGATGGTTCTCTATAACATTCCCGGCCGATGCGGCGGGACGGGTGTAACACCTGCTACTGTCGCAAGACTGGCGGAGATTGAGAACATCGTAGCAATAAAAGAGGCGAGCGGCCGGCTGGATTTTACCAGCGAGGTGGCAAACCTTTGCGATATTACGATACTGTCAGGAGATGATTCTTTGACGCTGCCGATATGTTCAGTCGGCGGCAAAGGCGTAATCAGCGTTGTGGCAAATATCGTACCTGCTGATGTAAAAGCTATGACGGATTTGATTCTGGAAGGCGATTTTGTTTCAGCGAGAAAATGGCATAATAAATTATTCAAACTTTGTAAAACAATGCTGAGTCTTGCTACAAACCCTATACCGGTCAAGGCTGCTATGGCGATACTCGGGATGGCTTCACAAGAGATGCGTCTGCCAATGACTCCGCTGAATACCGTTCAGAAAGAAGAATTGCGTAAACTGTTGAAAGATTACGGTTTGAACATTTAGTTTTATTAAATGGTCAGGAGATAAACAGGTGGCTACAGGTAAAGTAAAATGGTTCAATGCAAATAAGGGATACGGTTTTATCGTGCCGGACGACGGCGGGGCTGATTTATTTGTCCATCAGTCGGAAATAACGGCTGTCGGTCAAACATCACTCAAGGAAGACCAGGCAGTGGAATTTGAAATCGGCCAGGGCAAAAAAGGCCCCTGTGCAACAAATGTAAAACCCTGCTGACCGACGCTATTGCGTCGTAATAAGCTGCGCAGCACAAGTTAGAAGGTATATTCAACATTGGCCATACATAAAAATGCATGGTCTCTGCTTGATGCATCATAGTAATTTCCCGGCACAAAATACTCTACCAGGAAAAAGCCTTTGAGATTCTTGGTAAGCGTATACTTGAGCCAGCACGTCGCAAGCTGTCCTCTGAATTTACCGTTGTCCGCCCATATCAGTCCGCTGGCATCGGGAGTGTCCTTTCTTGTATTTTGATCGGCCCAGAGCAAATGGTAATCGGTGCATATCTGAATTTTTTCAGTAGGCCAGAAAGAATGGCCGACCCCGATTCTCTGGAGATTCGTAACGTGCGATGGTCCCGCCTCGGGCATATACACGTAAGAATTTATAATACTCCACTGCGGCCACTCTCCCCACAACGGGTCAAATGCTTCATTCTTGTCGGTATCAGGGTCATCGCCGGTAAGGTATTCAAGACACGCATGAAGTTCACTTTTCTTCTCATCGTTAAAGTTATATTCAAGCCTGTTATTCGTTCCAAAAGCCCGCATAGTCTCCCTGTTCTTGTCGCCTAACTGCATCGCACCTTCTATTCTGTATTTCCAGTGCTCGCTTGAGCCGATTGGCCCGCACATAGCGCCGCCGACGGTATATATTTCATCCTTTGCGCTAGAATTGACGGCGTTGCTGTTCTTGTAGATAAAGTACCCTTCAAGCTGTAAATTCTCTATGGTCTTGTCGGTCACATAAAAGATAGCCCCCCTTGTATCATTGCCGCTAATAAGCTTGTCATTGTCGCCGCTGATCGGCGCTAGATGCCTGGATGATCTGGCAGGCTGTTCTATATAAACCATATCCAGTGTAGTATCCCTGCTCTGCATCTGATAGGTAAGACGTATGGCA
>CAZUEO010000010.1:0-2212 GCA_964619675.1 uncultured Planctomycetaceae bacterium
GTGAGGCGCCACTTAAAGGTATGACTTCCTTCGAAGATGTTGACTAAAACCGAATTGGTTGCCACAACAAGCGGCGGCGCTTCGGCTTGCGGAGCCCACAGAACACCCAACACTATGTTGTCGAGAGAAACCTCCAGGTAATCCGCATCATAATCCCTCACATCAACCGCGGCGTAAAGCCAATATTCACCCTCACAGACATCATTCATTGTAATGTCATATTCCATATATTCGCTGCTGTCGATATAAGCAACATATCCGTAAGCAGGATTAGGACTCCAGGCATCCGGTGGAATTATATCCGGGCCGAAATTTCGTCCTTCACCATTTCTGGCGTTTGTTTCGAATGCAACATCATAATCTTCTGCCCCAATTTCCTTTCCGTTATATACCGCTACGGGCCGCTTGGTGCTGACAAGCTGAATACCGCTGATTTGGTTCGTATAACTGATGAATATACCACCAGCTCTGGGATCGTTACTATCAAAGCCATAGTTGGGGTCGTTAATATCAACAGCAGGGTAAACTACATAGTTTCCGGTTGGGCCTTCCACATAGCCTCCGTAACCTCCGGCTATCGTGTTCGGACCTGTAGTAACGCCATATGTATGCAGCGTAAAGCTGCCGGCCTGGTTTCCATATACATAGATATCAAATACTCCCTGATATGCATCCCTACCCGATAAGACAATGTTTGCTTCCGGCACCGACGTCCTTTTGAATCCATCGCACAACATGCTCGAATCATTGGTATCTCTAAACGAGGAGTGGTCCGGACCGTCGCTAACCCAGATTTGTGCGGCATAGGTGCTTGGTTTGCACGGTTCATCATAGTCGGCAAGGTTTGCGCTTCTTTGCGAACCCATCGCTTTTCCCATTCCGCCATAGTATGCCCGCCATTGATAGATGCCGTTGCTGTCATTGCCGTCAGGAGAATAAGCGGCACTGCCGATGTAAGCGTTAGCGTCATCATCGACATTGAGGTCTATATTGATAACCTCCACACCCGGACTTGGCCAGGACGGAGGGTAGTTGTTCCAGGTGTTTGGGTCATTCGGGTCGCTGTAAGTTATCCAGTCTGACGCGAAGTCGGCAAAATCATAAAAGTTTACCTTACAATCCTCGGTCAGGTCGGCAGTCATTCCATAGCCCCTATCCATGAGTTCATCACAATTCCTGGGCTGCCAGGCCGCATAATGAGCTGCCACACGGCATGCGCTCAAGACGCCCGGATATATCGCAAATTCATCATAATAGCCCGGCATAAAATTGTAATAATTATAACGATCCCCCTCGATGCCTTCAGCACCAATGATAATACGGCTCATCTCAGGCCCCACTTTTCCACCGTTAGGGTCAGTATAAGCTATCGACCTGACAAGTGCGCTGTCCAGATACATTTTGACAAGCATTTGGCAGGGGTCATTATTATACTGTTCATCATAAGCTACAACAATGTGATGCCATAATCCATCAAGGGGGACCGGCGTGCCGGGACAGTCCCAGCCGCCATTTCTAAGAATACAGAACTGATTAGCATCCTGCTTACCCAAACCGGGGGCTCTATCTTCATATCCGACCCAGTCCCCCCCTACCTGCTGGAAGAACATTCCACAAGCATCAGTTACTTGAGTGCCTTTCCACCAGAACTCAAAAGTTATATCGCCATCAGCAAAGGCATACAGGTCGTTATTGTCAAAAGAAGGAGGTTCTGTCAGCCGATTTGCCGCAGCAGCGTAGCTGTCACCTGTACCGGTCATATAAATGCTCTTTCCCATTCCGCCGGCAGTCTGGTCCACAATACTCGTTGCAGGGCCGTACTGCGCCCAGTAGTTGTTGCCGGAAGAGTCTTTATGATAAGGGTCATCCCCGAACCGCAGATACAGGCAGGGGTCGTCTGCCATTACCTCATCGACGTATGAACCGAGACTAATATCTAAGCATGTAGGCGCACTTTCGTATGCGGTAATGCCCTGAATACAATCGCCTGTCACGTCGCAACGGTTTATAATTATGCTGCATGGCCTAGCCATTGAGTTGACCTGCACGACCAGTTTAATGCAACCACAGGCATCTGCTGGAAGGTAGCCTATATCCCAGGTTACTGTGTTGCTATTAGGGTCATGGCTTCCATTGGGGTCTGATGAAATATAGTTCACTTCATCCGGCAGGAAATCAGTAATGACGACATTCGTATCGCCGTAACCGTTGG
>CAZUEO010000010.1:2312-60334 GCA_964619675.1 uncultured Planctomycetaceae bacterium
CATCATAATAGAGATAATAGGTAATTGTTTCGCCGTAGCCGACGCAATTACCATCATTGACATCATCAACCTTCGTAAGTGTCTGTGTCGGCTGCCAGGGACATATTGGGGTATTCTCGTCAGCATATACAGGACTGATACAATCGCCCCACATTTCGCAATGGTTTATGATTGTGCTGCTTGGCTTAGCCGTCGAATTGACCTGCACGACCAGTTCAATGCAACCACAGGCATCTGGTGGAAAGTCTATATTCCAGGTTACGATGCCGGAATTATATTGCCAATCACCGGTAGCCGAGACAAAATTCACTTCAGGCGGCAGGTTGTCGTCAATCTTGACATTAGTATCGCCGTAACCGTTGGCATCATAATAGAGATAATAGGTAATTGTTTCGCCGTAGCCGACGCAATTACCATCGTTGACATCATCGACATTAGTAAGCGTCGGATAGTTCGGGCATACAGGTGTGTCTTCGCAAGTGTAGCTTAAGGTCTGGTTGCCGCTTTTTATCTCGCCCTCGTTTGTGATTGTACTGTTTGGCTGAGCACATTTTACCTTCACTGTCAATGTAACAAAACTTGATTCATTTGGCTCTAATGTACCAATATTCCATGTAACTGTGTGAGAATTGGGTTCATAGACCCCACCGTTTGAGGCCGAGTTAAAGTCCACCTCCGTCGGCAGATGGTCAACAATATTGACATCGTTGAGAACCGGCAAGTTTGGCTCGTCAGCGTAACTGTAACAAATTGTGTATGTTATCTCATCCCCCGGCCCGACACAATCACCGTCATTGACATCATCGGTTTTTTCGAGAGTCAAAAGGAATTTGTTGAAGATTAATGGTGCAAATTCCGCTGTACACTCAACCTCCCAGCCAGAGTACGCCGAGACGTCCTTGTCACTTGCGATTTTCCATAAGCCATTACCCGGATTGGCATTAACAGTTTCCCCCTTGTTCAATGTGTAGCCGGCCTGCCATGCTCCGCTGTTCGCATCGTATAAATCAATATGTGTATTATCCGTATGAGCAAGAATATACAAATACCCGCCATCCGAAGTTGGCCCGATAAGTTCTGTGCCCGCCCCTGAGCCGCCTTTATCTGGTATAAAGACACCCTGATTATACCCTGATGTCATCGCGACCCACGGTTGTACATCTACCGCAACCGGTTTGCTGCTTGTGATGGTAAAATACTTATCTGCGCCGTTGGGGTAACTCACTACATGGGCCTGACCGCTATTCAATATTCCTGACCATATTGTATTGGAGTCATTACTGTCCTTGATAACCACAGAAGTGTTATCATCGTATGCAATAACTGTTAAATCTTCCGGCCAATCTGCAATATCACTAAGATATGTGTAGAACTCTGTACCACTCCACTTGCCACTGGCAGAAGGCACAAAATATGACTGGTCATAGCAGGTCAACGCTGAAACGGGCTTGTCAGCTATTATATGAAGATATTTATTATCAAGGCTTGAATTAGCCCAGTGTTTGCCCCTATCCAGTGTAAATGTGGCAATATCTGTATAGACGCCATTGGTATCTTCCTGTTGAACAGTTACCTGAGTGCCGTTTCCATAGGCAAAGACGATAAATTCACAGTGCTCATACAAGGCTGGTACGTAGGTGTAAAATTCTCTGCTTACCCCATAGCCTTCGGCATTCATTGCATAATAACCGCTAACACTATTTGTCGTCGCATCGCCTGTGAGGACAGCAAACTTATTCGAACCAGCAACAAGGTAAACACCTTGAGATGTATTAACGTATGTATGTTCTCCTTTATCTAATATATTAGGTTCAACCGGAACGGGATTCCCTGTCGAATCGTAGACTTCTACCGTAGTCCCATCTTCATAGCTAAAAAAGATAATATCGTCCGTAGTGAAGATATATGAACTATACGCCAATGAAGTGGATACTTCACGCATGCCGGCAGTATGAATAACCCCAATATCACGGTTTGTGATGTTAGCCTTTATATGAGGTTGTAGACCAGCTTTCATACCATAAGGACCAGATGTACCAGCACCAAGGTCTGTGGCCGTATAGGCCGCTTTTGCCTCGGCTGTGCCGCAAATGCCGGTGATGATGATAATTAGTGATACAAACAGGATTGTTTTTTTGGTCTCCATTTTTTTCTCCTTAAATTCAATGTCCTTCCCCGCCTGCGCGAGGACAAGTTTTGAAAAATACGCGCACTTTCTCTGCTTATTCTGTAAATGCTTTTCAGACGCACACCCTCTTCCGATTCAATCTGCCTTCGAGGGATATTTGCTGGTCTCCATAGATGCCGCTCGTTCCTCAGAAAGCAGCTTGAATTGCAAACTACAGACCTTTTGAAATTCTGTCAAGAGAAAATTCAAAAAATAACCTGTACCTGAACGACCCCTCATTCACATTCGGGGCTCTGAACCCCCAGTAAAACTGGGGGTTAAATATCGAGTATTTTTTTACAAAACGCGCAAAAAAAAACATGCGCGTTTTGAAAATCTAAAAAAAATTGCATCCTTATCTGACAAGGGTTTATGAATTTTGCCCTCGGAATTTTGGCCTGATTTTTTTAAAAACGCGCATCTTTTCAGGTAATACGGAGGGAGATGTGTATTGAAAATTGAAGATTTAAGATTGAAAATTTGAGGAATCCGCCTGCGGCGGATGGATTTTTATTAAAAAGGAGATAGCAATGTACCTTAATTTACGCATTAAAATTCCGGGGATTATAGCAAACCCTGTCCTGTGGTTTGTTCTTCGCCACAGGAAAAAACACTGCGGCCGTGCATTCAGACGCATAAAACTAATTACAAACAAAAATGTCGATACCAGGCATAAATATGCCCTTGTTGACCCCCAGGATTATCAGAAACTGGCCCCGTATCACTGGCATCTGTTTGAAGGCAAAAGTAAGAATTGCTATGCCATCCGGTACGAAGATGGGAAATTCACTAAGATGCACAGGGTAATTATGAACGCCCCGGCAGGCAAAATCGTTGACCATAAAAACGGCAACGGCCTCGATAATACCAGGGCTAATCTGCGTTTCGCGACCTGTGCACAGAATAATTATAATGTGAGGCGGACTAAAAAGGGCAGTTCCAGATACAGGGGCGTTTGCTGCCATAAAAGAAAGAGAACGAATAAATGGCACGCGTATATAAATTATAATGGCAAAAAGTTATTTTTGGGCTATTTCGAAAACGAACAGGACGCCGCAAGGGCTCATGATGAGGCCGCCAAAAAATATCATAAAGAATTTGCCGTTTTGAATTTCCCGCCTTGCGAAAACCCCCAACTTTATGTTGGGGGTTTTAAGGAAATTAAATCATATTTCGCAAGGCTGGTTTTTATAGTTGCAAAGGCTTTAAAAAGCGATTATTATATCCGCCTTCTATTAACTAACCTTTGGCGCTGTTTAAAGGAGCGAAAGATGTATTTTTTAGGTTTTGACGTAGGCAGTTCATCGGTTAAGGCGTCGCTTCTCGATGCACAGAGCGGCGGGGTTTTGGCTTCTGCGACTTCGCCAAAGAAGGAGCTTGAGATTATCGCTAAAAAAACCGGCTGGGCGGAGCAAAAGCCGGCCACGTGGTGGGAGCACGCCAAAAAGGCAACGGCGGAAGTCTTGGCTTCCCGGCGTATCAACGCGGCACAGATAAAGGCTATCGGCATTTCATATCAGATGCACGGGCTTGTATTGGTTGATAAAAATAAAGAGGTTCTCAGGGACGCGATTATCTGGTGCGACAGCAGGGCCGTTGAAATCGGACAAAAGGCGATGAAGAGCATCGGCGAGCGGAAGTGCCTCAGCAGGCTGCTCAATTCTCCCGGTAATTTTACCGCTTCCAAGCTCAAATGGGTCGAGGACAACGAGCCTAAAATTTTCTCTAAAATTTACAAGATGATGCTGCCGGGCGATTATATCGCGATGAAGATGACCGGCGAAATCAAGACCACGCCTTCAGGACTTTCTGAAGGGATAATGTGGGATTTCCGCAAGCAGGGCTTAGCTGATTTACTTATGAAGCATTACCGGATACCGCAGGAGTTTGTCGCTGATGTTGTCCCTACTTTTTCAGTACAGGGTGAATTAACAACCCAGGCAGCAAAAGAGCTCGGCTTGAAGGCCGGCACATTGGTTACATACCGCGGGGGCGACCAGCCTAATAATGCGCTTTCGCTGAATGTTCTTGAGCCTGGTGAAATCGCAGCGACAGCTGGGACCAGTGGAGTAATTTATGGTGTTACGGATAAGGCGAATTTTGATGCCAAGTCGAGGGTCAATACTTTTGTCCACGTCAACCATACAAACAAAAAGCCAAGATACGGAGTGCTGCTGTGCATTAATGGAACGGGTATCCTAAACAGCTGGCTCAAACATAATACCGGTACGATAGATTACCCACAAATGGATGCACTGGCTCAAAAAGCACCCATCGGCTCAAACGGACTTATCATCCTTCCTTACGGCAACGGTGCAGAACGCACACTGGAAAACAGGAATATCGGGGCTTCGATTCATAATATGAGCTTCAACGTTCACAGCAGGGCACATCTGCTGAGGGCCGCACAGGAAGGTATCGTCTTTGCACTCAACTACGGCCTGGAGATAATGCGGAAGGTCGGCGTCAAAGCCAAAAAGGTCCGGGCAGGCAATGCGAATATGTTTATAAGTCCGCTTTTCTGCCAGGCGTTTTCCTGCGTTACACAAACCGTTGTTGAACTTTATAATACCGACGGCTCGGCAGGCGCGGCAAGAGGGGCGGGAATCGGAGCAGGCGTTTACAAGAATTTTTCAAAGGCATTCGAGGGCTTAAAGAGCACCAAAAGAATCGAGCCAAACAAAAAACTTGTCGGCCAATATAAGGCCGCTTATCAAAACTGGCTTGAAGTTCTCAATCGTGCGTTTTAGAAAAAATACATGCTAATGTAAGGTTTCGAGCACCGCCTCAGCACAATCTTTGTCTAGGTAAACATGGCTTGCCATTTGCTTCCTGAGAATTCCTATAATAGAGTGGCAGCCTTTTTGTTTTCCTGCTGCCAGGACGATACATCGAGAACCTTTGCGTATCTTATCACGAAGCTGCTTAAGATTAATGACTGAAAATACATGGTCACGGATCCTTTCGGGCAGCTCGACTGGTTCGCCGGAAAGCCCATCGTAACAGTTGCAGAGTATATCAGACAAGTTGGGATGGTCCTCGACAAACTTCAACTCGTCTGCCCGCTCAAGCAGTTGACGCATTAACGACTTGCGTTCGCCGAGGTAACCAACACTGCTGAGGATAATTTCAGCCTCGTTTACCAGCCGTAAGTTTTCCTGCACATCCGCATCATTACAGAATGCTGTCAGAGCAGACTTATCGGCGAACCAAGCCGGACCAAGCAGTCCCCAGGTCTTGGCCCCGAGGTGCCCTGCGATAATGGCTGCTACTGTATCCGACAAAGCAGCAACGTTTGGCCGAATCCCACCGCTCGTTAAAGAACAGACGGTAACTTTCTCTCGCATATTAGCCGGAATCTCTACCTGCCATGCCATTTCCGGCAGACTCTGAGAAACCCTCGCTAAGTCAATCATAGTTCCTCCACCACTGACGCCAACAACGAGGGGCTTATTTGTGTCGCCATTTTTCAACCTGTTCGTCAAAAGCCGGTCGAGGTCTAACCAAACGTATCGCAGCATCTCCTCGTAATTCGGTGCCACAAAAAGCTCAACTCCTTCTAATAATAGAGTCCGGGTAATTTTCTGCGCAAGTTCCTCCTCATAGAAAGGACTTACCCGCAAGAAATGGTACTTCTGAGCAGCTTCGGTAATGCGACGGCCGACAAACTGTGTCGACACCTTTTTTGCCGGGTTGGGGTCACAACAATCGGGAACATTTTTCCCTACCCATTTTCGGATTCTGTAAGCGATTTGGGCATGACTGAGCTTTTCTTCAGCAAACCACTGCGTAATCAAATGCAAAAGCCGCCTTTTATCTCTGTCCGGCAATCTTACCCAATGAACTGCTGAAGGTCCTCTTTCCAAAAATGGGGTTTTCTTAGCCATATTTTGGTTCTCCTTAACTAATTTTGTATATTGTCCTCTTCGTCATAACTAATTTTGTACAATGCTCAAACATTATACACTATCCTGAATAAAATAGTCCAGATATAATAATTTCTGCATAATAAAAATTGTTTGTACATAAGTGCTTGAAAATACAAATCTTATGGCATTTTTTCTTGCATTCACTTGCCGCCTCACCGTATAGTAACAACATGATATGATTTGTCGTTGAACAGTTTGGGTTTTTCTTTATGAGGAATTACACAATAATCTCGCAAGGCATCGTAACGCAAAATTGCACACAATGCAGGAACCTTTTTTCAAAGATTGACAGAGGATAAAAATGCGCTATTGCCGTGATGCGTGTCTGATGGCAGCGAGACCCCTCGGCTCGGATGCCGAGGGGTCTATGATTTGCCAAATGGCGCATCGCAGCGGGTTCTTTTCAAAAGATAAAATAATAATGGATTAAGGAGAAAGAAAAATGGAAGCGAAAAAAGCAATTTTGATTTCGTCACTAATTTTGTTCATCGCCGGCATTTGCAGCACACTTATGGCCGACGCTCTCACTGGTTTCTATACTATGGTTGCTTCAGGAGACCAGGATTTTGGCGGCGCTTTCAATTGGCCGGTACCAGGTATGATTGAAAGCCGGCTTGGACCTCATGGCTTGCCTGTGCTATCGGCTACCGGAATCGATGCGGGGTCTGGTGACCCAAGCTTTTTCCGCACCGTTCACTGGCAGGGCACATTTACCTTAGAAAATGCCGACCAAATCGTACTTTTTTTGCAAGCTGACGATGATGTGTGGATTTTTGTCGATGGTGTTCTCGTCGCGGAGAATCATCACGGATATACATCCAATACAAGCGCGAACGTATCTGCGGGAGTACATTCGATAGATGTATTCTATGGCGATCGTTTTCAAGTGTATGATGCGATACAGCTTATATCTTCTGTCCCGCTATTTCCCATTCCCGAACCGACGACGATTTGTCTGTTCGGCTTTGGTGTTTTGAGTCTGGCTCGCAGAAAGAAACGTGCATACGTAAAAATAAAGATAGAGAGAGATAAAAACCGTATGCTATTGCCGTGATGCGTGTGGAAGCGGGTATTTTCAAAAAATAATAATAATGGATTAAGGAGAAACAAAAATGGAAGCGAAAAAAACAATTCTAACTGTATTGCTGACGGTTGGCGGGGCCTTATCATCTGTTGCATTTGCCTATTCCGGCGGGTCGGGGACGCCGACCGACCCATACCAAATCGCCATGAAAACAGATTTGCTGCAATTGGCGGCTGATACCAATGATTACAACAAATGCTTTATCCTGACGGCGGATGTCAATATGGAAGAGCAGGTCTGGACAAAGGCAATTATTGCTGAAGATACCAGTATTGGCAGTGGTTTTCAGGGGACGGCCTTTACGGGACAATTTGACGGCAACGGTCATAAAATCACAAATTTTACAATCAACGGTGGATGGAATGATTTCCTTGGTTTATTTGGCTGTATTGACTCAGGCAGCTCGGTGAAGAATCTAGGCTTGGAGAGCTTTGCTGTCAGTGGTCATTATTATGTCGGTGGGCTGGCGGGATACAATTACTACGGTAGTATCAGCAATTGCTATTCGACAGGTTCAGCCAGCGGTTTTAGAAGGGTCGGCGGGTTGGTGGGATGCAATGAAGGCGGTAGTATCAGCAATTGCTATGCGACAAGCGAAGTTAGCGGCCATCAGGATAGTGGAAGTGTCGGCGGGCTGGTGGGAAACAATTACGGAAGTATCAGCGATTGCTATGCAACAGGTGCTGTCAGCTATTCTTCATCAGATTATATTGACAGAACTGGCGGGTTGGTGGGAGTCAATACCGGCAGTATCAACAATTGCTACGCAACAGGTGCGGTGAGTGGCCTTGTGATAGCCGGTGGTCTGGTAGGCTTCAATAGCGGCAGTATCAGCAATTGCTACTCGACAGGTGTGGTATTGACAAGCAGCGAGTGGGCTTCTGCTGGCGGGCTGGTAGGTGATAATTACGAAGAAGGAGCTATCATCAGCAACTGCTATGCGACAGGCGATGTCAACGGGGGGGCTTATGCTGGCGGGCTGGTAGCTACTAATTATAAAGGAGCTATCAGCTATTGTTATTCGATAGGCGCTGTGAGCGGCTCTTCGTCTGTCGGCGGCTTGGTGGGAGAGAACTATGACTGCAACAGTGTAATCAGCGCTTTTTGGGATGTTAATACTTCAGGACAAACGGAAAGTGCCGGCGGAGAAGGCAAGACGACAGCAGAGATGAAAACGCTTTCAACATTTGTCTCGGCAGGCTGGGATTTTGTCGAAGTATGGGGAATTGGCAACGGCCAGACATACACTTATCTTAAGCACTTTAACGGATTCAATCCCGCGGATTTGAATTACAGTGGAACGGTCGACTTTGTTGATTTTGCGATTTTGGCGGCGAATTGGCTTGAAGGCGCTGGTTTTTAATTTCATAAAGACTTAATCCGCCTTTGCTGCGGCTGTGGCGGATTGGAGGGCTGCCGGCAACGGCAGCCCTTTCCCTTTCGGATTTTATGGACTGCCGCGCTGGCAAAAATGACTTTATCGTAACCAATCATTGAGATTTTTTGCAAGGATTTCAACGTCGCGCTTTTGAAGGATATGCCGCGCAACTGCATCAGGGATTTTCAGCTTCTTTAGCGCTGACTCGACCTGCTTCCAAAACATCTCCTTCTTTGCGGCGGTGTCGGCAAGGTAGATTTTGCCGATGAGCTCCTGCAGGGCGGCAAGTGCAATTTTGCCCTCGTTTTTATAGTAATCCTTTATTACCTTCTTCTGATAATCACTAAATTCCCTGACCATCTAAAAAGCCTTGTTTTCTAAACCATTATCGGACTTTGAGTTAACCTGCCCGCCGCAGCTTTATACGCAGGCAGGCCTGCCTGCCATAGTTTCGCAAAGGCGGGTTATACCCATTATCAGTATTATTATAAAGGTTTTTTCTGGATTTGGCTGGCAGGACAGCTATAATCTCCGTCAAGACAGGATGTTAATTTAAAAAGCAGGTATGCGAAATTATTTAAGTTTTCTTTTAATAGCTTTTTTGGCTGCCAATGGATTGTCGGCAAACCAGGCGCAGGAAGCGCGGGTTTCGGGGGCTGATGACCTGCATCTTCGCGGCAAAGTGATGGATAGCTTCCAAAGCTCGGACAGTGAGCATATCCTTGCCTTTACGGAAGGCTTTGAACTTTCAATCGGCGACAACCATCTCAAAAGCGAGCAGGCCATCATCTGGCTCAGCAGTCGGATTACCGAGTACCAGGGCGTTACCAATGTTAACTACAGGGCGAAGGTATATCTTGAGGGTGATGTTTCAATCAAGAGGGGCGCGGGTTCCAAAACCACCGACCTCGAGCTTGCTGAAACGGTTGCGGGTGGCGTCGAGTCAATGGCGGCTGAGTTTATGGTCAGCGGCGAGGTTTTTGCTACAGCAGAAAATAGAATTGAGCAGGATGTGCGCGACAGTCAGCTTTACAAAAATGCTCTTGTCGCAACAGGCAGGATTAAACCGGCACCTGCGGAAGAGCCAGCCATTACTCAAGAGACTCAAGAAGCGGCAGGAAAACCGGCAGTTTCACAGAAAAGGAAATTGACCGTTACCAAGAAAAATGTTGCTGAAGAACCTGTTGCTGAAAGAACTGTAACTAAAGCTAAAAAGCCCGGCATTCTCGGAGGCATTTTCGGTAAAGGTTCTAAAAAGCAGGCTGAGCAGCCGCAGCAGGTTAAACAGGCACCGCAGCCTGTCGCTGCACCGCCACCGCCGCCGCCAAAGTTTCAATATCCTGTCAATATCAGCGGGCTCGGCACAGAGCCGGTCAGGATAACAAATGAAACTCTGCCTGACGGAACAAACATTGCGACGATACTTAACAGATTTTATCTGTGGCAAAAGCAGGACGAGCAGGGCGGTTTGCTTGAATTTCAGGCTGATTCGGCGGTGATTTTCTATTCCCGCACCTCGGCCGGCGAGGCGGACGGCGCTGACGGTATTCTTGCAGGCAATACCGTCAAGGCGATTTATCTTCGCGGCGATATAATAACGACGGAAGGCCGGCGTACCATACGCGCCGATGAGGCTTATCATGATTTCCAGACCAGGCAGGGCCTTGTGGTAAATGCCGTGATGCGGAATTACGACCCTTTCAGGGGCATTCCCATATATGTCAGGGCAGCCAGGCTTCGGCAGCTTTCGGAAAACAAATTTCAAGGTAATAATGTAACGTTAACGAACAGTGAATTTTATGTTCCGCGTATGGCGATGACGGTTAGTGAAGTTGTCATTACCGACACAACGGCTGTTGACGAGCAAACCGGCGAATTAGGCGACCATAGCTATGATGTCCAGATGAAGAATGTAAAGTTCAAGCTTGACAACAGAACGGTTTTTTGGTGGCCGGGAATCAGAAGCAACCTTCAGAGGGTGGATACGGCTATTAGAAGGGCGAGTGCCGGCTACGACAGCGACTTCGGTTTGTCGCTGGAGACCGACTGGTATCTTGCACGCATTCTTGGCCTGCGCGAGTCAGCCGGCGTCGATTCCAGCTTCTTGTTCGATTATTACTCCAAAAGAGGGATAGGAATCGGTATTGCCATAGAGTATGAAAAAGACGACTACTTCGGCAATCTGGACGGTTATATTATCAACGACCACGGCAAAGACGACCTCAGCAGAGACAGGCGGAATGTTGAGCCTGTAAGATCGTTAAGAGGCAAATTCCGCTTTCGGCACAGGCATTTTTTGCCTTACAACTGGCAGCTTACGCTGGAGGCGGGTTATTTGTCGGATGAGTATTTTTATGAGTCTTATAACAGAGGCGAGTTCTTTACCAGCAAAGAGCAGGAGACTTTGATTCACCTCAAGCGTCTCAAAGATAACTGGGCCTTTGCGATTTTAGGCAAATGGCGGATAAACGATTTTGCCGACCAGCTTGAGGAGCTGCCATCGGCGCAATATCACCTGAAGGCTCAATCGCTGTTTGGCGACAAAGTTACGCTGTATCACGACAGTTTCGTCGGCAGGTTCCGCCAGCGAATCGGCGATAATCATCGGCTGCCTATTGTTTCAGCCGAGGATTTTACGTTCGGTATGACTCGCAGTGAGCTTGATATGCCTTTGCAGGTCGGCACTGCCAAGGTTGTGCCGTATATCGCGGGCACGTTCGGTTATGACGACAGAAGCGGCTTTGCCCGCGGCCTTGTTACCGGCACAGGTACGGCCTTCGGCTCCAAGGACGTTTTTATCGGCGAGTTCGGCGTAAGGGCGTCGACTCAGTACTATAAAACCTTTGATGTGCATTCGGTGTTCTGGGACCTGAACGGGCTTCGTCATATTGTCAAGCCTTATGCCAGCGCCGCCATATTTGCGGAAAGTTCGGATGCCGTCGAGCAGAAGGATGTCTTTAACATCGGCATTCTGCAGCGATGGCAGACAAAACGCGGCACCGGCAGCAAGGAAAGAACCGTCGAGTGGATGCGTTTGAATGCCAATTATACCTGGGTCGGCAATGACTCGGCCGCGCCTGTCAGGCCGGACAAGTTTATCTGGAATAATTCTCTTGTGCCGCTTTCGGCGCTTTCTGCGCCGCATATTTTCAATGGCGATTTAAACAGGCGCTATAGAATGTTCGAGACGTTTGGGATGCAGCGCGACAGCCTCAACGTTGATTACATCTGGCGGATAAGCGATACGACTGCAATCCTTAGCGATTTGAACTATGATATGACAGACAGGAATATCGAGCAGTTCAACATAGGATTTTCACGGCTCCGCTGGCCGAATCTGAGTTATTATATCGGCGCAAGATACCTCAGGAGCACCAATGTCAAAGGCGAGATAGGCTCAAATGCCTTTACCTTTGCCGCTACATACAAAATAAATCCGCGTTACTCTATCACGCTTACTCACCAGTATGATTTTGATTACGGCAAAAGGATTGCCAGCCAGGTTACGCTTATCAGACACTATCACAGGCTCTTTTACGGCCTGACTTTCAGTATGGATGAATCTCTTGACAGGCAGGCGGTAGTCCTTAGTATATGGCCGGAAGGAGTCAGCGAACTGTCTATCGGCTCAAGGAGCTATATGGGTCTGGATTCGCCGCAGGAGCGCAATGATTAGCCCTAAGTCGGCTCGCGACGGTATTTGTGACCCTTTGTATTTGGAATAATCGGGCGATTGGTTTGTTTATTTTTTTAAATAAGGAATCAGGATTATGGCATTAGTAGATACCAAAAAGATGTTCGAAATGGCCTACAAAAACGGTTACGCAATCGGGGCTTTCAATGTCAACAATATGGAAATCACGCAGGGCATCATCAGCGCAGTTGCAGAGAAGAAGGCTCCGCTTATCCTGCAGATTTCACGCGGTGCGAGAAAATACGCATCTATGAGCTACCTGCGGGCGATAATTGATGTTGCTGTCGCGGAAAATCCCGATATTCCCATTTGTATGCATCTCGACCACGGTGATACGTTCGAAGTCTGCAAGCAGTGCGTTGATGACGGTTTTACATCGGTGATGATTGATGCATCACATCACCGGTTTGAGGAAAATGTCAAGATTACAAAACAGGTTGTCGAGTACGCTCACGCTCACAACGTCGTTGTCGAGGCCGAGCTGGGGCAGCTTGGCGGTATTGAAGAAGATGTCAAAGGCGTCGGCCATGATGACATTTCGAAACATCTTACAGACCCCGACCAGGCGGTTGACTTTGTCGGCAAGACCGGCTGTGATTCTCTTGCGGTCGCCTGCGGCACAAGTCACGGCGCTTACAAGTTCAAGGTTGAACCCAAGCTTGCTTTTGACGTAATACAAAATGTTGCCGATAAACTGCCGGGCTTTCCTCTGGTAATGCACGGCTCGAGCAGCGTTTTAAAGGAGTTCAAGGACCTTATAAATAAGTATGGCGGCAAGATGCCGGACGCGATGGGTGTGCCGGAAGAGGCCATAACGAAGGCTTCGAAGATGGCAGTCTGCAAAGTGAATATTGATACCGACCTTCGTATGGCTATGACGGCCAAGATTCGCCAGGTCTTCGCTGAGTCTCCCGCTGAATTTGACCCCCGCAAGTATCTCGGCCCTGCCAGGGATGCGATAAAGGCGATGGTTTCACACAAACTTGATGTTCTCGGCTGCAGCGGCAAAGCGGCAGAGTGTAAATGACGTAGCCACCAAGACACTAAGACACGAAGAAAGAATGGTTTATATTGAAAAACTTTGTGCCTTTGCGCCTTTGTGGCTATCTTACTTATTTGAACCGGAAAAGTGTAAATGAAAAAAAATGTAATAATTGTTTTTTTATTGTCTATTGTCATTTCAGCATCCCCTGCTGTTGCGATGTCCAAATTGAGCAGGGTTTTACAGTCGCCGCAAAAAACGTCCCCTGCTCAGCCCACAGATGCTAATACGACGGCTTTGATAAAATCTGCCGTACAGCAGATATGCGACAGCAACTTCGACAATGCCGCCAGGACTATAAGACAGGCCGATGCAAATAATCCAAAGATTGCCGCTCTTGGGGATGTAATTTCGCAGTATAAACAAATCGAGCTTGCAAGGCAGCAGTCGCAGAAAAAGTCATTCGACGAACAGGCTGCCAAACTTGAAAAATTCAAATCGGTTTCCGAAACGAATGAACCTGAGCAGCCAAAAGTTTTTGAGGTTGTCGTCAAGTGGACTCAGGAAAACTGGCTGACCGAAGGTGAGCCTAATCTGTCTGAAATTCTTCCTGTTATTGCCGGCAGGGTTGAAAGCGAGCCCAATCTGCTGGAGGTTTTTCCGGTCATTGCCAGGGCGTATGAATTTGCCGATGAAGGACAGAAAAAGCGGATTTTGTCGGATGAGTTTGTTCAAAAAACTATAGCAGAGTCTCGCCGCCAGGCCTGCGAATTTGAGTCAAAGGGCAAATGGTTCGATTCGCTTCTTTATTGTTATAGCTGGCTGAATGTGTTCTACGAGGACGACGAAACAATCGCTGATAAAAAGAAGGAGCTTGGGGAAAAGATTCTTATCAAATCCTCTCTTATGGATAATCCTTGTGAGACGGCCGGCGACCGCTACCAGAAGGTAAAGCCTGAAATGTTCACCCGCGGCCTTGATGTTCTTGAGTATGGTTATGTGGAGCCTTTTTACTACAGCGATATGGCTGATAAGGTATTTAGTCGTTTTCGTAATCTTGCCGATGTATTGCGCCTTTCCGGCAGCTCCGACAGCAATGTTTCCGTTACGGCTGACTCTTCTGGTGAGAAACTGGTTGAGCCTGTTGCGGGCGGCAGAATTACGATAGACTTTTCGAGAGACAAGCTGACCGATTTTGCTGCGGGGCTCTATGCGTTGAGAAAAGATTACAGTTTCCAGCCGCTCGGCTTAAACAGAGACCAATTCATCAAATTATTCGGCCGGATTCTTATCCTGAATTCGGAAACGATAAAGCTGCCCGAAGGGATGGTAATCCAGCATTTTTCCGAGGCGGCGTTGTCTGCGCTTGACCCGCACACGGCAATTATCTGGCCGAAAGAGAAAGAAGACTTTGAGAAAAATATGACCAATGAATTTACGGGCATAGGCGTTGAAATCTCGAAGGCTGACGGCCGGCTGCGGGCAGTAAGTTTGCTGCCCGGTACGCCGGCATATAATTCAGGTATGGATGCCGGCGATATAATAGAAGCCATCAACGGCGAAAAGACGAGAGATATGTCAATTACCTGTGCCGTCAGCAAGATTACAGGTCCCGCGGGCACAAAAGTTGTGCTTACGATTCGTCGCGACAACGAGGAGAAAACCAGTGATATTGGAATTACAAGAGCCAAAATTGTAGTGCCGACGACTCGCGGCTGGTTGAGAGATAATTCCGGCGGGTGGTTATACTTTGTTGACCCCAATTACAATATCGGTTATGTTCGCGTTACGAATTTTTCAGCTACTACCGCGGCAGACCTCGACAGGATTCTTGAGATGCTCGAAAATCAGGGTATGCAGGCGCTAATTCTGGATTTAAGATACAACTTCGGCGGTTATCTGCAAAGCGCAGCGGAGATTACCGATATGTTTGTGAACAAGGGTGTTATGGTAAGTATGCAGCCGAGAGTGGGTCTGCCGGACTGGAAAGCCGCACATAAAAAAGGCACTCATCCGGATTATCCTCTTGTAATACTTATCAATTCGGCTTCTGCCAGCGCATCTGAAATAGTCGCAGGCGCTTTGGCAGACGAGACCTACCGCAGGGCGGTTCTGGTCGGTCAGCAAAGTTACGGCAAAGGCAGCGTTCAGACTATTACCGGCTATCCGGGCGGCGGAGCGCAGCTGAAATACACAATGGCTTATTATCATCTGCCGGACGGCAGCAAGGTCAAAGACCGCTACGCTATGGAAAAGCTCGGCAGAAAAGACTGGGGCATAATGCCGAATGTGTTAATTGAACTCACCGGCGAGGAAATCAAAAAAATGATAGATATTCAGCGAGACAACGACGTGCTGGCTTCAGCCAGTCATGACGATAGCAAATCAAAGCTGGAGAGGCACGGCCTGACAGAAACCCTGCAGGCAGACCCTCAGCTTGATGTTGCAATTCTTGTTGCAAAAGCGAAATTAATTGAGTCGGGATTAGAGCAGTGACCGAACCACAGGAAACAGACAGGCTTCAGCAGCAAAGAAGAGAGAAACTTGAGCTTATAAGAAAGCTTGGAATCGACCCTTACGGCGGCCGTTTTGACAATGTCGAATCGACGCAGTCGGTCAGGGCCAAGTTTAAAGAGAACCAGCAGCAAAAAGCTGTTTGCGCGGGAAGGATAGTGCTGCTTCGCGACATCGGCAAACTGATTTTCGTAACGCTTCGCGACAGCAGCGGCACAGTCCAGCTCGGCCTGAGTAAAAAGCTGCTCGAGGGACAATGGGAGCTGGTAAAGCTTCTCGACCTCGGCGACCTTGTCGGCGCAGAAGGACAGCTCGGCCTTACGAAGACAGGCGAGCTTACGATATGGGTAGAAAAACTCACGATTTTTGCCAAGTCGCTGCTGCAGCCGCCTGAGAAGTTTCACGGCCTTGCCGATATCGACCTTCGCTATCGCAGACGCTACGTTGATATGTGGGCTAATCCTGATGTTATGAATATATTCAAGAAACGAATCGCGGCCATTTCGACGATTCGCAGTTTTCTGGCAGCGAAAGGATACTGTGAAGTAGAGACGCCTATGATGCAGTCGATACCCGGCGGCGCAGCGGCAAAACCGTTTATCACACATCATAACGCGCTCGACATCGATTTATATTTGCGAATCGCGCCGGAATTGTTTTTGAAGAGACTGCTGGTCGGCGGAATGGAAAAAGTTTTTGAGATAAACCGCAATTTTCGCAATGAAGGTTTAAGTACGCGTCACAATCCTGAATTTACGATGATGGAGATTTATCAGGCTTACGCCGATTATAATATAATGATGGAACTTACCGAAGAGCTTGTCGGACAGCTTGTTGAAAAACACTGCGAAGGGACGAAGATAAAATTCGGCGATTTTACAATAGATTACTGTTGCCCGTGGAAAAAAGCTTCATACAGCGATTTGCTGAAGGAATATGCCGGCTGCGATATTGGCGATATATCCGCAATTCGCAAAAAGGCCAAGTCGCTTGGCCTTGAGGAAGCGAAGAAAGCCGATGAAATCGTCATAAACGAGCTTTTTGAGACGACAGTAGAGAAAAATCTCATCAACCCGACTTTCGTGATTGACTATCCTGCGGCGCTGTGCCCTCTGACAAAGCGAAGTAAAGTAAATCCACAATTCGCCGAGAGATTCGAGCTTTATATATGCACGATGGAGATTGCAAATGCTTATACCGAGCTGAACGACCCTGATGCGCAATATGAAAACTTTGTATCCCAGCTTAAAGGCGAGGATGAAGATGAGGACATATTCCGAAATCTTGATGAAGATTTTGTAACCGCTTTGAAGTATGGTATGCCGCCGGCAGGAGGGCTGGGCATCGGCATCGACAGGCTCATAATGGTCCTTACCGGCGCAACAAGTATAAGAGATGTCATACTGTTTCCGTTGCTGAAACCGGAGAAGATTTAATATTTAAAATTTAATATTTAAAATTTAAGATGGTTTAGATTAATAAAAAATCCCGCCGAAGGCGGCTCCTTAAATTTTAAATCTTCAATCTTAAATTTTCAATTCTTCCAAGGATTTGATAAATGCTAAAGTTTTTCCTCGCATTGCGGTATCTGAAGAAGAAAAAAATCGTTCTTCTCAGTATATTTGCGGTAGCGCTGTCAACCGCGCTGCTCGTTACCGTTGCAAGTCTTTTTACGGCGTTTATCGAAGCGATTGAGTCCGGTTCATCCGATTATCTGGGCGACATAGTTCTCCAGCCGCCGCAGGGGTTTTCTCATAGTGACGAGCTTATCGCAAAACTTTGCGGCACAAAGGAAATTGCCGCTGCAAGTGCGGTTCTTTCCACAAACGGCCTTATTCATCTTGGCCCGGGTAATGTAAAGGCCGTGAGCATCTGGGGGATAGACCTGCCGAGCCGATGCAGAGTTACCGGTATGAAAAACACTTTCCTGGTGCAGAAAAACCTTCCCCGCCCCGGCGGGCAAGCCTCAGTTCCGCAATTCAAAATTGATGCCAATGACAGCGGCATAATGCCTGCCTTCGTCGGCGTCGGCCTGCTTGTCCAGCCGGATGTTAAAACCGACGAATATGATTTTTCAAAAGCCGACGCTTTTATCGGCGGTGATGCGGTCATAACTGTCGGTGCCGTTCAAAAGGATGCGCAGTCTGATGGTTCGTTCGTTAATTTGCAGAGCCGCTCTGTGAGAATAAGGATTGACGATGTAGTTTGTACCTCGGTCTATGATATTGACAAGAGATTTGTTTTTGTACCTATTGACAGATTGGCTGCTATTTTGAGCAGACAAGGGCCTTCGCCTACCGATGTAGTACATATAAAATGCGCCGCCGGTTTCAGCCCGGCCCAGTGTATCGGTATTGTTCGCAGGGCCTGGACTGATTTTGCCTCCGACAGGCTTAGCTGGCCGTCTTATTATATAGCCGATACCGAAATCATTACTTCAGTTGCCAAACAGAGCCAGTACACAGCGGAGCTTCGTAAACAGATGGGCGTTCTGCTTGTTATCTTCGGCGTTATAAGCGCAGGCGTGATAGTGCTTGTCTTCTGTATTTTCTATATGATAGTGATGAGTAAGCAGAAAGACCTTGCCATAATCAAGTCTATCGGCGGCTCAGCGTTTACATCTGCGTCAATTTTTCTGTTTTTTGGTTTGTTTATAGGTTTGATTGGCGCATCTGTCGGCCTGGGCGCCGGCCTTTTAATTACTCATAACGTCAACGTGATAGAGCGGCAGATTAGCGTTCTTTTAGGCCTTAAGCTGTGGAACAGCAGTATTTATATGTTCAGCAGGATACCAAATCATTTCAACTGGCACTGGGCCTGGCGGTTTTTCGGTGCAGCGGTCGGTGCTTCTGTGCTTGGGGCATTGGTCCCTGCGATAGCCGCAGCCAGAACGATTCCTGCAAAAATCCTGAGGTATGAATAAATGTATGATATTTTATTGCCGATAAAATTTTTCCTGCGGCGCAGGATAACAATTGTTGCTATTCTTGCCGTTGCGCTGTGTGTCTTTACCGTAGTAGTGGTAATGACGGTGATGAACGGCCTTGTTACGGATTTTGCGGACAAGAACCACGCCTTTTTCTCCGATTGCATTGTTTCCACCGATTCGCTTGTCGGTTTCGGACTTTATGAGGAGTTTATAGCTCATCTTGAAGAATGCGATTTTGTCGCTTCTGCTGCGCCTGTGATAAGTACATTTGGTCTTGTCGAGTCCGAATCGTCGGGCAAAAATGCAGCACTTGACCTTATGGGCATAAATATTGCCCCGCACATAAGGACGACTGATTTTGCCGACACTCTTTATTATCGCAAAAGTATGCCTGCACTTGCCTTTAAGCCTTTGTATGATGTGAGTCTGCCCGGCTGCGTTGTCGGAATCGATTTGCTTATCGAAAGGCAAAAGAGCGGCCAATACCGCCAGATGAGTTACCTGCCGGCCTGGTCATATCTTGTTACGTGTTTTCCGCTGACGCCCAAAGGCGCTCTTGCAAAGACCGGCACAGCTTTGGCCGCCAATTCGGGAACGTTCTACTACAGCGACAACAGCAACTCAGGTCTTGCTAAAATCGACAGCGCCGTCGTTTATCTTCCGTTCGATTCCCTGCAGACCCTTTGCGGTATGGACGTCGGTGCCAAAAGGACGAGTGCAATCTTTATAAAATTTAAAGACGGCTTCGATATTGACATCTGCACCGACAAGGTATCCCGGCTCTGGCAGGATTTTATAGGCCAAAGAAGCGATTTTACGCTTGCCGGCCTGTTTGGCACCGTCAGGGTTGAGGACTGGAAGACTTATCGAAGACAGACCATTGCCCCGATGGAAAAAGAGCAGACTATGCTGGTCCTGCTTTTTGCGCTTGTGGGTTTGATTACAGTCTTTATTATTTTTGTGATTTTTTATATGATTATAAGCCGAAAAAGCAGGGACATCGGCGTTCTCAAGAGTCTTGGCGTATCGAAGTCGGGCATTGTAAGGGTTTTTCTGCGTCTGGCTTTTTTGATAGGTATTTGCGGCGCCGCTGTCGGGATTTTATTTGCCCTGGTTTTTCTTGCGAATATAAACAGGCTTGAAGGCTGGCTGTTCGATAATTTTGGTTTTCAGATGTGGGACAGGGAAATTTATGCGATAGGCGAGATACCCAGCCGGGCAAAACCGTTTTTATTGACGACTGTTGCCGGCTGCGCCGTGGCGGCTTGTCTGCTTGGCGCACTATTGCCGACGCTCGGCGCTGCCGGCCGAAAATGTATTGATGTCCTTAGGGTAAACCAGTTATGACCCAAAAAAATAATTATATATTGAGCTGTAAAGACATTTGCAAATCCTACCGGATGGGCCAGACTCATCTTGAAGTTCTCAAGGGCGTAAACTTCGGCGTTGTTCGCGGCGAGTTTGTCGCTGTAAGGGGTGCTTCAGGCAGCGGAAAAAGCACGCTTTTGCACATACTCGGCGCGCTGGATACGCCCGATAAAGGCGAGGTTTTTTTTGAAGGCCAGACCATCGCCGATTTTTCCGGCAGAAAAATCAACGAATTCAGGAACAAAAAGATTGGTTTTGTATTTCAGTTTTATCATTTACTTGACGAATTAACAGTGCTGGAAAACGTTCTGCTTGCGAAGATGGCGGGCGGCAGTGCGGCAGGCTGGCTGGCCAATTCAAAATCGGCCAAAAGTTTTGCCTGTCAGCTCCTTGGCGAGCTGGGTCTTTCACAAAGAGTTTCTCATCGGCCATTTGAGCTTTCCGGCGGCGAACGGCAGAGGGTCGCGATAGCCAGGGCACTGATGAATCGGCCCGATGTGATACTTGCCGATGAGCCGACAGGAAACCTTGACTCTGCAACGGGAAATGGTATCCTGAGTGTCTTTGAAAAACTGCATAGTGCGGGACAAACGATTGTAATGGTTTCGCACGATGAAAAAATCGCTGCCAGGGCACAGCGGGTAATAAGACTTGCCGACGGCAAAATTCTGGTGGCTTAGACTTGTCCGCCTCCGGCGGAAAAATCGGAGTTTTTTATGGCCTTGAAAATATGGCTTAACGGCTCTCTTGTTGACGAATCGAACGCTAAAATCAGCGTTTTCGACCACGGTCTGCTTTACGGCGATGGCGTCTTTGAAGGCATCCGCATTTACAGCTCGAAGGTATTTGAGCTTGATGCGCATCTGAAGAGACTTTACGAATCAGCAAAAGTTTTAAGGCTTGACATCGGTATGACACCCCGGCAGCTTGCCGAGGAAACCATAAAAACCGTCAAGGCAAACAATGTTGCTAACGGCTATATTCGCCTTATTGTTACTCGCGGCATCGGCTCGCTTGGCATTAATCCGTTTAACTGCCAAAAGCCTCAGATAATTATTATCGCCGACAATATTCAGCTATATCCTAAGGAACTTTGCGAAACAGGTATCAGGGTTATCACTGCCTGCACGATACGCAATCATCCGCTTGCGATACCGCCGCAGGTCAAGAGCCTTAATTATCTTAACAACATCCTGGCGAAGATCGAGGCTCTCGATGCAGGCGTGCCTGAAGCGATTATGTTCAATCATGAAGGTTTCGTTGCCGAAGCCTCCGGCGATAATGTCTTTGTTATTAAAAACGGCATTATTTACGCTCCGCCTATTCAGGCGGGTTCTCTTGAAGGTATTACAAGAGCTGTCTGTTTTCGTCTTGCCGAACGCGAGCAAATCAAAGTTGTCGAGAAGAACCTGACGCGATTTGACCTTTACGTTGCGGATGAATTGTTCCTTACCGGCACGGCAGCCGAGGTCATCGGCGTTATTGAAGTTGACGGCAGACGGATTTCCGGCGGCAAACCCGGCGAGATGACGCTTCTTTTGCGCGGAAAATTTTTCGATTACGCCCATGGCCGGTCAAAGTAAGATACCCCGCCAGGCCCCAACAGTTGCCTGTGAGCTTATATCCGATGAGCTTGTGCAGGTAAGCAGTTTTTTTGACCAGCAGCTCGATTGTCCCGATGCCGGACTCAAATCGTTTATGGACTATCTCAAAGGCCGGCAGGGCAAGATGCTGCGGGCCTCTTTTGTGCTGCTTTCCGGCAGGTTATTTGCCCCGACAACTGAGCTGCATATTAAAGTTGCCGGCATAGTTGAGATGATACACACCGCCACGCTTCTGCACGATGATGTGATAGACAATGCCGAGCGGCGCAGAGGTCTTGCGACGCCAAATAACCTGTGGGGCGCCAATTTTGCCGTTCTAATGGGTGATTTTTTGTTAAGCAGAGTTTTTTTGGCTGTCGCATCTCTCCGCAAGGACGATATCAACAGGCTTCTTGCCGAGATGTGCGGCAAAGTCTGTCGCGGAGAAATGCTCCAGAACGCCTGCCGCGGCAATTTCGGCATTGGTATTGGGGAATATCTTGACATAATTGAAAAAAAGACTGCTGTTTTTTTTGCCGACTGCTGCCGGCTCGGCGCAATAGCGTCTGATGCCGATGAGCAGTCCGCCGGCAGATTATATCAGTTCGGCCTCAATTTCGGCCTGGCTTTCCAGATTATTGACGACCTTGTTGACATACTCGATGCCCGTGGACGCAGCGACAAAACCGGCGGCAGAGACCTTTTTACCGCAACGCCGACTCTGCCCGTCATTCACGCCTTCAGCGTCCTCGATTCATCGGCCGGCAGCGAGCTTCTCGATGCATTTGACGCCGGCCAGGCGGACATAAACCGCATCGTATCAATTCTCAATGCTTCGAAAAGCATTGATTTTGCCAAATCTGTGGCCCTTCAATATCAGCAAAAAGCTGTCGCCGGCCTTGACCATTTCGGCTCTCAGCCGGCTGCATCAGTGCTGAAGGATTTGACAATTTCGGCAACACAAATGCCTCTTTAATTACCTGAATTTTTCTTTACGTCCGTCTTCTTTTGTGTAAGAATATCGCTGTTATTTTGGAGGTGCCGAATATGAAAACGAAATTTTTCAATTCTGTTTTAACAATTCTTTTTGTTTGTTCCTGTCTTTTTGCGGCAAAAGAGCCGCCTGCTGATGAAAATTCAGTAGCGGTAACCGTTTATAACAGTAACTTTGGCGTAGTTAAGGAGCAGCGTTCGATAGTCTTTGACAAGGGCATTAATACGATAAGGTTTACCGATGTGGCCTGTGCCATAGAACCTGCCAGCGTAAGTTTTCAGTGTGTAAGCAGCCCTGCAAAAGTTGCCATCCTCGAGCAGAATTACGAATACGACCTTGTCAGCACATCGAGTCTTTTGAACCGTTACCTCGACAAAACCGTCAATGTCTCGATTAAAGGCAGCGGTGCCGACCAGGGCAGGGAAGTTGCAGGTGTTCTTATGGCCGCAAGAGACAATAACCTTATACTCAAAAACGCCGGCGGCGGGCTGGAGATAATCAGCAATGACAGTGTTGAAAATGTCTCACTCCGGCAGCTTCCTGAAGGCCTGGTTACCAGACCGACGCTAATCTGGCTTGCCCATGCCGATAAGGGCGGCAAAGAATTATGCCGTGTAACATATACTACCACCGGTATCGGCTGGGAGGCGGACTATTCTGCCGTTCTCAGCGCCGATGAAAACGCTTTCGACATCAGCGGCTGGGTAACAATCGATAACCAAAGCGGCGCAACCTACAGGGATGCGACAATTAAACTTATCGCAGGCGATGTAAGACGAGTTGAAGAGCCGCGACCGGCAAGAATGATGGACTTAATGGTTTATGAAAGGGCCGCCGCCGCGGCACCTGCTTTTGAGGAAAAGCCTTTTATGGAATATCACATTTACACGCTCGGGCGCACAAGCACGATTAACAATAACCAAACCAAGCAGATTGAGTTTATCACCCCTGCCTTAAATGTCCCTGCAAAGAAGATATATCTTTATGAGCGGAACAAAAATGACAAAAAGGTTCAGGTAAAATTCGAGTTTGAAAATAAAAAGGAAAGCGGCCTGGGCATTGCGCTGCCGAAAGGCAAAGTGCGTGTCTTTAAGAAGGATGTTGATGATATGCTCGAATTTGTCGGCGAGGATTTGATAGACCATACGCCGAAGGATGAAAAAATATCATTGTATATCGGCGATGCCTTTGATATAGCCGTTGAATATAAGCGTCTGGACAGCAGGACTGACCGCAGAATGCGCTGGGACAAGCACTCAATCGAGCTTCGCAACCGCAAGGATTCACCTGTTACTGTTTTTGTTGATGAAAGGTTTCCCGCCTGGGTCAACTGGAAAATCGACGAATCGAGTCATCCTTACGTAAAGAAAGATGCGACAACGGCCCGCTTTACGGCTGAGCTTGCCGCCAATACAATAGCGACTGTCGAATATTCCGCAACGCAGAGATGGTAAAATTTGAACTTTTGCTATCTCGGGCGCAGCATTAGCGAAGGCAAAACAGCTTAGACCCTCTTAAGTTGCTCTCGCTCGTAGGCGGTTTTTTTGATTTAGAAGGTTTTCTTTGACATTAACGCGATTTGGAGATAGAGGATAAAAGGACTAATTCACAGCGTTTGAAACCTTAAAACAGGAGAAACAAGATGAGAACGAAAGCGGGAATTGCAGTGGCAATTATAGCTTTTTTTTAAAGGAGAGAGAAATGAAACTAACAAAACTTAAAATCATCGCAATTTTTATCATCTTTATTGCAGCGTCGCTCGGCCTCGTACTTTCTTACGTTTTGTATTTAAGATTCAACGATCCCATATACAAGGCGACGGGCTGGACAAAAAAGCAGTTCATCCGCTGGGCATACAAAGTCGAGCCGGTCAAAGAACACCTCACGTGGAGAATCTCAGATGGCAAACAAGAATTGATAGACTCAAATATTCCCTTTTTTGTTCAAATCCTGAACGATATCAAAGATGTTGCTTTTGTTTCCAAGAAATGTCGTCACTATAAGTATCAATGGGTGATATACCTTCCTGATGATATTCCAAAACCTGTAACAAGAGTACTAACAAGAATCAACCAGCAGGACGTCGGGAAGTTCATTGACCAGATATTTCCAGATGCAAATAACCTGCTGTCTATATGCTCTTACGATGAGAAAGGCAGGATTGTCGGCTCCGAGAAGGTGAGAGTTAAACTTTTAGCTCTCTCCGATGACAAACATACAATTTCTGTGGAGACCGAGCCTTTTTTCCTCTCTGATAATCCTGACATACATGGGAGGTTTGAAGATGTAGTTATCCTGCTTGGTCCGATGAAAAAAGGTACTGTAAACGTATGCGAATAGTCATTTTGAAAAAACTGTAGAAGGAGATATTGTATGAAAAAGCTAATTAAAAAAGTGAAAGTTGTTCTTCTGTATACTGTTCTTCTGTCGTTTACGACCATAGACGGTTGTGGGAATACACAGAGCAACGAAGTAATTAATGTAGGCGACTTCGGTATAGAGCTTGTAGACTCGAATCGTCTTGACGTCTGGAAAGTAAGCGGAGATACTCAGGGTACGGATATATGCGGAGCAGCTTTTGGTTTTATAGTGCGGCTCTACGATATTTTGGAACGTCCTCTGCACGACAGACCAATAATGGTGAAGGTAGAGGTTACAGGGCACTGGGACACCTATCATACCGGCAACGGCGATATATGGGAAAGAAATGCTCCAAACGGCAAGGAATACGGATTTATCGTTTCAGAACCACAGGAAGGCTCAGATACTGAAGACGGCGTTTTCTACTGCTGGACAGACGAACAAGGTATTGTGAAAATATTCCCCGGCCTTGGGCAAAGGAACGTACTTGACGGCAATGCACCGCTTGATTATGGCTTTAAGTGGCCCGGCCCGGGAGCAGGATATAACGATATTGTCGATACCTGGGTGCAGCTTAAAATAACTGTTCCAAGACGGCGGGAACCCTTACCTCCTCGCTATATCTGGGTGCATTTTGTCAGGGCGCAATATCAGAATTTCTGGGAGCCATCCGGCGGCGTGTATGGCAATTCAGTGTCAGGACTCGGTGAATTGGAGGGTTTCGATATAACTGATATTGATTTCACAGACGCTTCTCCTCAGACCGCTGTCCCCTATGTAAAATCCTCAGCTCCAGCCACCCCCAAAGATAACAACGCAAAATATCCGCTTGTTTCAAGAACAAAACCATTAGAGGCCGGAGATTCTGTAATATCTCCAAACTCAATTGATTTGACACAGCTTAGATGGGACCCGAATTATGGCTGGGCATACTTTTTGATAGAGCCAAACGAGAACCTGCATGCACTTTGGATATATGATTTGAACAGCCCAAACCAGGTCAGCACTTTCTTTAACTTATGTCAGCCATATACATACTGGGTTGTATTCAACTCCGATATTCCTTTTTATCCGGATAGTGCAACAGCTACGCTGCATTTGAGGGCGCTGCAAAGCCCCGGCGATGTAAGGTCGATGATACCACTCAAGTTTCATCTATACGACAAGTCGCCGGATAATAAGACCCTGACGTTCAGAAGCGACTGGTTTATTATTTCAGAAGACACGGACTTCACCGGACAATACGAAGACGATTATAATAATCCTTATACAGTCATTTATATGCCCGAGGGCACTTACCCTGATATAGATTTGCCGCCAAATGGCGATTTTAATGCTGATGGGTATACAGACTACAGGGACTTATTTATGCTCAGTTCGTATTGGCTGAGCATGCTGGATACCACGGTAATTGAAGGATATGACGGCTTATCCAAATTTGCAGAATATTGGTTAAACGATTGCAACGAAAACAATCAATGGTGCCGGTCCTGCGACAGAAATCAGAGCGGCAGGGTTGATTTCCTTGATTTTGCAGATTTCGCAGGCGATTGGATGAAGCCTGCTGTAAGCGATGCAAATGATTATGACCTGCTGTATGAGGACCCGAACAACGTTGACGGCTCAATAGATTTCAGGGATTTTACAGCATTTGCCGACAACTGGATGGATGAATAAGTTTATACGATGCGATAATTCGAATGCGACTGTCGAATATTCCGTAATGCAAAAATGGTGATTTTGCCGAAGTAACGATAGTGAAGATTACTTTTAAGGTTTTTTGAAAGGATTCTGTTATGAGACTGATTTTAGAGCTTGTTGTATTTGTTTTTATGATAGTTTCACTGTGGAAGGTCTTTACTAAGGCAGGTCAGCCCGGCTGGGCGTGTATCATTCCGATTTACAACTGGTATGTTCTTTTGAAGATTGCTTCAAAGCCCGGCTGGTGGCTGGTACTTCTTTTTGTTCCACTGGTCAATATTGTCATTATGTTTCTGATGTGTTTAGGCATTGCCGAAAACTTTGGCAAAGGAACCGGTTTTGCCGTGGGTTTGTTTTTCTTGGGCTTTATTTTCGTTCCTATCCTTGCCTTTGGCGATGCCCAGTATATCAACCCCGCTCCAGTTCCAGTTGCAGTTAGTCCGGTTAGCTCGGCTTAAACATTACTTTTGCCTGGCCGACAAGATAGAAGCTGCCGGTTATACAAATAAGGTCTTCTTTGCTGATAGCGCTTGATGCTGTTCTAATTGCCTCGCTCAGGCTCATCGCCGTCTGGCACATCTTGCCGCAGATTTCTGTGTACATATCGGCAAGGTCCTGCGGATTCATCGCCTTTGGCGAATTGCTGCGGGTGAATATCACTTTATCGGCTCCGTATTGAAGCTGTTTGAGCATGCCGTGTACGTCCTTATCCTGTCCGCAGCCGAAGATTACTATCATCGAATCATAAGGTATGTGCTGACCGATTGCCTGAATCAGTGCACGGATACTTGCTGCATTGTGAGCGGCATCTATCAGAATACGCGGGTCGTTGTGGATAATCTCCATTCTGCCCGGCATCTTGATTTCTTTAAGGCCCTCGGCAGCTTTGGCGTCATTGATTTTATAGCCGCCTGCCTTGAGCATATCGAGCATCGCGATAGCCAGTCCGCAGTTTATGGCCTGATGTTCGCCCGGCAGAGGCACTTTTAAGTGTTCGAATTTGCTTGTCGGCGTCGTCAGGCATATTCTCGTATGCGGCCCGTGTTCACGTGAAGATTCGAACCGGTATGAAAAATCTATATCTTTGCCGGTTACCACAAGCGGCGCTTTTGCCGTGCTTGCTGCCTTTTTAAGCTCTTTCATCGCAAGCGGGTCCTGCGGAACGCTTACCACCGGGATTCCCTTCTTTATGATGCCTGCCTTTTCTTTTGCTATATTGTCAATCGTATTGCCGAGAAGATTCTGGTGGTCTATACTGATGCTTGTTATGCCGACAACAGCAGGTGCTATCACATTTGTGCTGTCCAGTCTGCCGCCAAGCCCGGCCTCAATAACAGCAATATCGACTTTCTTGTCGGCAAAATACATAAATGCCATTGCCGTGAAAATTTCGAAAAACGTAGCTACATCATCTTTTGCCATCTTCTCAACCGGCGCGTAGATACGGTTAATCAGTCCAAGCAGTTCTGAATCACTGATATTTCTGCCATTAATCGCTATCCGTTCATGCAGGTCGACCACGTGCGGCGAAGTATAAAGACCCACGCTGTAGCCGTTGGCCTCCAGCATTCGTGCAAGCATCGTTGCGGTTGAGCCTTTACCTTTTGTGCCTGCAATGTGAGCGGCAGCAAGTTTTTTATGTGGGTTGCCCAGCAGTGAAAGCAGTTTCTCCATCCGTTTAAGACTGAACGTAGTTACATTGTAGCGCAGACGTGTCTGCTTTTCATAATTCGTCCGGCTCAGCAGGTATTCAAGACCCTGTTTTATGTTTTTGAACTGTCTTACCCGCTTGACTTTCTCGACTTTAGAAGAAGTCTTAGCCGTTTTTTTAGTTGTTTCCATTCGCGAAACCATAAGCCCCTTAAAATAGCAATAAAATAATCCTAAGTCAATTTAATATGTCTTTTGCTTAATAACAGAATATAAAGAGCTGTTATTCCACTTTTGTAACATCTTGTTATAAAATCAATTACATTACAGTAGTCCATTGCAAAGTAACCTTAAAATATGAATCACATTTAAGACTTCAAAGCTCCGTATTTTACAGCAAAGTTGTTATTTTTTGTATATTCAAGCGATTTCTTTATTGCTTTTGGCACTAAAGCGGATAAAAAAGTTACAAAAATTTCCTTCTTTTTTGTGAGGCTGCAGTGGAGGAAAACTCCCAAAATATACGAAATTGGCTGGCACTTGTTCGCACGCAGGGTGTCGGGCCGGTAATTTTTGCCCGGCTTTTGAAGCAGTTCGGCTTGGTTGAAACCGTTCTTGGCGCAGGTGCCGGTGCGATTGCGAAGGTCGAAGGCGTCGGCACAAAAACCGCCGAAGAAATCTGCCTCACAAGAGATAAATTCGATGCAGAAAAGGAAATCACACTTGCCCGCAAGCTCGGCGTCTGGATTATAAATATCGAGGATGAACGATACCCCGTCCTGCTGAAAAAAATCTATGACCCGCCGCCGGTGCTTTACATTAAAGGCTCACTTGCGAAATCAGACAGCCTTGCCGTCGCCATTGTTGGTTCTCGCCGGTGCAGTCATTATGGAAGCGAACAGGCGTCTCGTTTTGCTCACCTGCTGGGGGCGGCAGGTTTTACGATTATTTCCGGTATGGCGAGGGGCATCGACAGCGCAGCGCACAGCGGCGCACTAAGTGCAGCCGGCAGGACAATCGCCGTGCAGGGTTGCGGCCTTGCGAAAATATTTCCGCCTGAAAACAAACAGCTTTTTGAGAAAATTTCCCAAAACGGCGCCTGTGTCAGCGAGCTGCCACTCGAATATGAGCCGCTTTCTGAAAATTTCCCGCCTCGAAACAGAATCATCGCAGGCCTGTCGCTTGCGACTATTGTTGTTGAAGCTATGCCCCGTTCCGGCGCTCTTATAACCGCAAGAGCAGCCCTTGAAAACAGCAGGGAAGTAATGGCTGTGCCCGGCAGGATTGATTCGCCATTGTCGAAAGGGCCGCACAGCCTTATCAGGCAGGGCGCCAGGCTTGTCGAATCAATTGAGGATGTAATTGAAACGCTCGAATATCTGCAGGATGACTTTAAGGAGTATGTCTCGCAGTCGGCAGGTAAATCCGTTAAGACGGCCGAAAAATCTCTTTTTGATGTGGCACAGTTGAATTTGACTGAGGTTGAGAAAAAGATATTTGATTGCCTTGACAGCGAGCCTGTGCATATTGAGCAGATAATAACGCAAACCACTGTTACCGCCGGCAAGGTCAATGCCTCGCTGGTTTCATTAAGGCTCAAGGGTCTTGTAAGACAACTGCCCGGCAATTATTTTTGCCGCAAGGCATCCCCTAGGGAGTGAAAAAAATAGGATAGGAAAGATTTTGCGCTAATACGTAGTAAAAAAACAACCGCCAGAGGAGTGACTAATCAGAATTGATTAGTCGATAACGATTAGTTGAAATTGATTAGTCAATAATAAAATCACAAAAAACCAGAAAACGTACAAAAAATACTTGACTTCTAAACCGGTTTAATAATAATTAATAAGGATAAGTTCACAGAAGAGAAAATTCAAAATTTTATAGAGGGTTGTTATGAGGAACTATGTTATTTTATTGCTGGTAGCGTGTTTTATTAATTGCGGGATTGCCTTCGCGAGTTATGATATTATTTTAACCGGGATCGAGGAATACAATACCCCTGTTTCCTATTCGAACAAAACCATTTTGGTTACGGGTAGTGCATATATTATATATGATTGCAACTTAATTCTTGAAAACTGCACTATAGATGTAAATGGTTCGCTTGAATGCAATTCAAATATCACCCTCGTTAACTCTGTGATTAGAACAGAAGGAAGTTTCAAGGTTTGCCCGGGAACAACTATAGCCGAAACCGGAGCTTCAAGCATCATTGCAACCGGAAACCC
Source organism: uncultured Planctomycetaceae bacterium (assembly GCA_964619675.1). GTDB lineage: Bacteria > Planctomycetota > Phycisphaerae > Sedimentisphaerales > UBA12454 > JAPLMW01. The sequence continues at coordinate 32,878 of CAZUEO010000010.1, forward strand.
GCAATGTACCGGAAAAGTGAATATTGAAGGTGAGCTTGGCAGGCGGATTACAATCATTTCAGATTACATACCGGGGAGCGACGCTGAGTTCATTGTTTTTGATGCTAATGCTTCTTCAGATTCATCCTTGAAATTTACTGATTTTTACGGGGGTTGGTGCAATGTCCAAATATATGACAAGCGATTGAATGATGCAATCAGCGGTTGCCGTTTCTATGGCGCAAAATACGCAGTCTGGCAGGACGGCATAGATGAATTAACAGATATTAGTTTTTCACTGTTTTACCATAACAACACTTCGATTTACTTTGGAGTTGACGGCATATATAGAACAAATGTCAATCCCTCAATAGATAATGTGATTATTGACGGCAATTCCAGCAACTCCTATGGGATAGTTTTAGCTGGCGGGCAAAATCCCAGTTACCTTGACTATCTGAAATTGACTAATTCGATAATTACCAACTGTTATTGCGGGTGGTATATTGATGTAGAAGAGTATTTCTATCCACCAATTATATCAAATATTGCCTACTATGGCAATACTTATAATGATAATCTGTCTGATTCCAGCTTTCAAAAAAATCCAATGTACCTCACTCAAAGCCCATTTGAAGCACCCGGAGATCCCAATGGCTGGCCATATTTCATCAGGTCTGATAGTCCTGTCGCCGATGTTAATCTCGGATATGACTTATGGCAGAGTGCTCCGCAGCAATTAGTAACGTCACTGTATAAAAATTCTACCCCAAGAACAGATAAGGGTATAGGGGTAGGTGTGCCAATCTCCTCTGAACACTTTTCAAATGTATATGAAATTGAAGGGGATTTTGATGGAACAGGCAGAGTAAACTTCTTTGATTACAGCATATTTGCATTGGAATGGGGAAGTAAAAAAGATATTATTAACTATTCTATTGCTGATTTTAACGAAGATGGGGATGTTGATATCGATGACTTATCAGTATTTTGCCAATATTGGCTTAACGATAACTATGTCGCCCAGGCGGATCTCGATGGCTCTAAATCGATTGATTTTGGAGACATCCTGATTATCGCTGAAAATTGGTTGGGTGCAGGTGATGGAGACATAAATAAGGATGGGATAGTGAACTTCAAGGATTTTTCGTTTTTGGCACAATACTGGGATGAAGATGTTGCGGGTGCTATTTTAGCTGATTTCAATGCCGACAACATAGTTAATTTTCTTGACTATGTCATATTCGCACGCAAGTTTCAGACTATAGAGCCAAACTCAATTCACTTCCCTGACCCTAATGGTTACTCTATTGCTGATTTTGACAAAAATGGGGAGGTTAATGTTCTTGATTTGAAAAGATTCACTGCTAATTGGCTTTCTGACGGAGGTGTATATCTGACAGTAGATGATAATGAAAGCTCATTGATTGTCACCTGTCAGAGCATTCAAGACATGAATGTTGCTTATTATGCCTTTTTCCTTGATGAAAAATATATTGCCTCAAGGGATTCGCAGGATAATCCGATTTTGATAATTGACAAGATGAGATATTCAAAAGGAACCCATCATTTGAGAGCAGTTATTAAGACAGATGGAAATGAATATCTAACTGTAAGCCAAAGTGTCTTATTCAATTCACCGCTTCACAATCTAAGTTTTGATGAATTGTTTGATCCAAGTAAAAAATTCACCATAAAAGGGAAATTAGATGAAGGATATTCCGCGATTCTACAAATCGAAAATTTGGATAATACGATTTTGTGGTCAAACAATTACACAAGTGACTTTATTGCAGTAGTTGATGCTAACGTTTTCTCAGCAGGCGCGGTTAGCTATACACTTTCTTACAGTTATGCACCAACTGTCCTTGGGTCAATTGCTAATAGCTTATCCCTTGAAGGAGTTATGCTTAGCTCATCTGGTTCTGCATCTGGTGAATCCAGCATCTTGGCTCTTGACGGACCTCCATCTTACCAGACTGCGGGATTAATAATATGTATGATGGAAGATGGGATGAAGGATGGAAGCGATACATTAACCACTGGCACTTGTCTGTTTGCTTCAAGGAAATGGCAAGGACATGCAAAGCCTATAATTCTACGTGGTTATGGAGAAAATAATCAAGTTCGCCATGGTATGATCAACAAAGTGTTTAGAAAGTACCGCAACATCCGGTATGGACATATTTATGCTCATGGGAATTATCTTGTAGGAATATATGGATTTCGTGATCGGAGAACTGCATTGTCATTCAATGATGGAATTTGGGTTGCTTTTAATTCCAGGACATGGACTGATCAAGGGCTTGCAGTGCCTGATAATTATGTGTGGCTGTCAGATGAGCTGGAAAATGCTGATTACCTTAACAGAATCCCGTTTGCATATGGCCAGCTTAGGATAATGGTTATTGAATCATGTTACGCTCTTCGTAATGTAGTAACTATAAATGGTGATGGATCAATAGATTATGAAAATTGGGTATATGATTATGAGCTGCAGCACCATATTAATTCGCATTATGCATACCCAAACAGCGACGTTACTTTTGGGCTTAATATTCATACTACTGACCAGATGGTGTTAGGCGGCGGCGATGTTATAATAAAAGGCGGTCTCTATCCTTATTACAGCAGATTTTTCAATGTTTTCTGGCGTTCGCTAAGTGAAGGTAATACTGTACATGATGCAATGCAAGATGCAAAAGCAGTTGGTTCTGCAGAAGTAATACGTTGTTTTCGCTGGAGAGGTGCTGGCAGCACATTGGAAATGAAATTATGAGAATTTAAAATAAAGGATAAATTTTATGAAAAAGCTTATTTTAACAATCTGTTTGTTTACTGCTTTTCTCGTCCTTCCCGGATGTCAGTTAAAGTATATTGAATTGACAAAAGAGACCTTTTCACAACTGGATTCTTCAAAAGTGAAAGAAGTCGATGCTGTCTATGAAAACAGATTTCACTCTGGAGACAAATGGATAAAAATTGGGGAAATTTTTCCTATCAGAGAACCTAATAAGATTAGCTCGATTGTCAATTGTATCCAAAAAGCTGATTTTAATCCTAAATACAACGGTAAGAAAATTCTATTTGTGGAGGTAGTAGAAGTCGCACTCGATAAAAGAAAAGAACCCGATGATCCTGTAATGCGAAAAGAGATATTTAGAGAAATCTATTATTTTGAGGACCCGAATATAATCAATATAATAAATAATTATATTAGAAAAGAGAATTCTACTCCTATGGTAATGATAGATGAGAAGATTCCATTTTACAGGTTGCTGTTTAAAACTGATGAGGCCATCTACTTCATCCGGTTTCTATGGGACAAAGAGTCGGTCTATGGAGATTGGTGGGATTCACCAGAATTGCTTAAGAATTTTAAGAAATGAGATTTATTTGGAGAATTATCCAAAGCGGATCCCAGTTGGCCGGCTCCTGACTGGATAAAAAATCCGCCGAAAGAAAGCAATCCTAACTTTCCCGGCGTAAAACGTTTTGAGCCAATGAAATAATGAAGAAAAAAATTATCGATTTAAGAGAAAATCTGCCGATTCGGGAAACTAATCAGCCCTCGCAAAAACCTTCACAATAACGGTAATTACTATGAAAAAGTTTAGGATTTTCTTACTGATAGTTTTGACCGGAACTTTTGTTTTGGCTGCAATCGGCTTTTTCGTGACAAGAGGTCAGCCAAAGATTACCGTAGATTACCTGGCTGAGTATAACAGAATTTCACAGCCTATAAATTATGACCCATGTCTTAACGCAGCAGATTTATACAAAGAAGCATTCGATAGTTTTGTTCAGATGCCAAAGCAACTGCAACGAGGAGATAGAATATACGCAAAATGGGTAGACGACTTTAACAGAACTGAGCAGGATTTGTTGCAGAAATGGCTTATTGCAAATACCGATTGTTTCCAAAAGTTCAGAAAAGCAAGTCAAAAGCCTTATAATTGGGCAAAACGAGAATGCGCAAGGGGTAACGAATTGATAAGCATTAAGTTCCTGAATATAATGATTGATTCATCCGATATGAGCGATGCTATGGCGTGGAATGCCAAACTTAATGCCGCGCAGGGAAAATATATTGAAGCATTTGACGATGTACTAACGATTTATCGCGCCAGTTCTCAAATGTGTACCACATCACTTTTCTTAATTGAATTTCGATATAGTTTATGGTTTAAACAAAAGGCTGTGGAGACTTTATCGCTAGTTTTGGCAAAAACACAGGTTCCGGCTCATTTGCTAAAATCATTTCAGCAGAAGTTGGAGGAAATATCAGATGCGCATACCTGCTTTTCCGATTTTACAGCCGAGAAATTAGCTCTCTATGATATTCTCCAGAGAACGTATGTTTATAAGCCAGACGGCTCAGGTCGTCTGTCATGGAAAGGGATGAAAGATTTATCAGGGTATGATGTTTCATGCTGCGGCAAAGGTGGGTGGTGGTTAATTAAAAATTGGTTTGCAGGTCCTACACAAAAGGAAGTGAAAAGTCAGATTGACTCATATTATGAAAAAGTGAATACCGCATTTATGATAACCCCTTGGGAGCTTCATCTTAAGCAGCCAGATTATTTTGAGAAACTTGAACATCAGCGATTCGACATGCTCTTTCTGTTTGTCTGGGGTTCGGATTATAGGAGAAATTATTACAATTACTATGACAGTCAGGCACAATTACAGGCATTATTAACGATGATTGCTGTCATGAGATTTCGTCAGGATAAAGGTTATCTTCCTGGTGAACTTAATGAGCTTGTAGAAGAAGGATACTTGCGGCAATTACCTGCTGACCCCTATAGCAACAAATCGCTTGTCTATAGTGTTAAGGGAGAGGATTTTAAATTATATAGCATTGGCAATAATTTCAAAGACAATGGCGGCGAGGGAGGTTTTCTCCCAAGACCGCTATATTCTTCAAATACATCCCCTAATTTGGTGTTCTGGCCGCTGATAGAACCACGCAAAATATATCTTAATCGCCGCCAGCCGATTCAGGAATCCAATCAGCCCCAGCAAAAACCTTCAGAATGACCACTCAAAAAATTGTGCGGCGAAAAATCTTGTAAAAAAACAAGAAATCAATGTCCGGCGAAGTAGTTTGCTTTTACCCAGTTGAAATTCAGGATGAAGTGTGTGACGACAAGGATAATTAATAATATCCCGCCGCCTTCGTGAAGAAATTCGAAGGTTTCGTGTGAAAGCTTCGAACGGGAGAATCCTGTTACCGCCTGGCTGATAATCAGCAAACCGAGAATGGGATTTAAAACCTTGAGCGCCATATTTTTTTTCATAATTGCCTCCCTCAAACAATTTATTTTTTAATTCTCAAAAGTTTGAAGCCTGTTGCAGGGTCTGTTTCTCTTTTTGCATCGATGCCGGTTATCTCGATAATCGTTACTTCGAGGATTAAAAATATACTTGCTCCGCCGCGGGGACAGCCGACTATATGGTTATCGCCTCTGCCGAAGCCTGCGTGAAGATGTAATTTCGGTTTGCCTGTTTCGTCGCAATAGATTGTGCCGACACCGAGGACTTCGCCCGGCCCTTCAAAATTTTTGAAATTCGCCTCAATTTTTGGTTTTTCAACTTTTGGGCCGACGACCACGTCGGCCTTTCTGATGCCGCCGGTTATCAGTACCGCTGCGGATTTTATTTGTTCCTTTTCGGCGATTGATTCAATGGATTCGTAAAGCTGCTCGCCTTCAAAAAGCCTTGCAGCGATTATCCTGCCCGCTGTGCCGACTGCGTATTCCATAATAAACTCCAATAGAGATGATATTAAATATAAAGAATAAAAATGAAAAAATACAGACAAAAAATTAAAAGTGACAAATTTGAAGGGGACACGGCGAAATGCAAAATTTTTAATTTTTGATTTTAAATAATTACTGTTGCCAGATTGATGGTTTTTGAAATCTCGGCGATATTGGATGTTTCTGTTATGCAGAAGTCGTAGCCTTTCTTGAGAACTGCTCTGATTTCGTTCTGTTTTAGTCCCTCGGCCAGGGCAACTACTTTCGCAACTCCCAGCTCGGGATTTTTCCTGATGTTTTTGCAGATATGGTCGGCGTCGATATCAGAAGCCATCAGGTTTATTAAAATCACATGAGGTTCGAATCTCTGAGCAACAAGGCCGGCATCAAAGCCGCTGTTGGCGGTTTCTACGCCGAACAAAGGATTCTTGCTCAAAGATTCGGCAAGTATATTTGCCATCTGCCAGTCGCTGTCGATTACCAGGATTCTGATTTTGTCTAATTCGAGCTGGTCGATCGGCATATTATGTGTTTTCATAAAACGTATCAGCTCTGCCGCGGGAATTCTCCTGTCTCTGCCGCCTGGGATTCGATAGCCCTTCAATTGACCTGTGTCAAACCACTTGGTTACCGTGCGGGGGGCAACCTTGCAAATCTGCGCGACCTGACCGGTTGTCAATATGTCTTTTCTCTTGTTGTTCATAAAATCTCTGTAAGTCTTAACGCTATCTGCTTTTTCGACTTAAAAGTTACCCAGTTTAACAAAGAACTCCCCTTTTCTCGTTTGGTGAAGCATAAAAGAAACCTATATTGGGCCTCGTCCGATAACTTTGTTGTGTTTTTAACCCCCGATGTGAAGCTCCACGACCTTACGGCCGTGGCCGCTTCACATCTCTCGGCTAACTTTGCCGACTACACCCTCCATACGTCCCAGCGAGAAAAAATTACCTTTTTCACATTTCTTCACCGAGCTGCTAATTTATATGTAAAATTTTTCAAAAAATTCATTGACAAATAGGATTTACGATTATATAGTTATGACTCCTATTTAGTTCTGATTATATTACGCAGTTGTTGGAAAAAGGTTTGGTAATGTTGGAAATAAGTTTTGAATGACTTAAAGGAAAAACTTGAAGCGTTCTATAACCTTTGTCGCCAGAAGCGCTTAAAGATAACGCCTCAGCGGGTTGAAGTTTACAGGGTATTAATTTCATCCAGCCGGCATCCGTCCGCTGAAGCGGTTTATGGGGAGGTCAAACGGGTTTTACCGAATATCTCGCTCGATACCGTCAGCAGGACTCTTAATACGTTAAGCAGGATAGGTGCTGCATTTATAGTTGAAGGCAGCGGGGATGTAAAACGCTTCGACGGCAATCTTGAAAATCATCAGCATTTCAAGTGCATAAAATGTAAAAAAATTTTTGACTTTCACTACGACAGGTTTGAGAATATCAGGCTGCCGCGACAATTAGAGCACAAGTTCAGGGTGCTGCGAACTACCGTTTACGCAGAGGGTTTGTGCAGGCAGTGTTTTAAGAAGGAAAATAAAATTGATAAAACAGATTAAATTATGGAGGTAAAACTATGGATTTAAAAGGTTCTCAGACAGAAAAAAACTTACTCACGGCATTTGCAGGTGAGTCGCAGGCTCGCAACAGATATAACTATTTTGCTTCTGCCGCAAAGAAGGAGGGCTTCGAGCAGATGTCGGCGATATTTGCCGAGACCGCTGAGCAGGAAAAGGAGCATGCAAAAAGAGAGTTCAAGTTCCTGCAGGGCGGCGAAGTTGAGATACAAGCGGCTTTTCCGGCGGGCGTAATCGGCAAGACGCTCGAAAATCTCAAGGCAGCGGCAGCAGGCGAAAATTATGAGACAACGGAAATGTACCCCGGTTTCGCAAAAGTTGCAGATAAGGAAGGTTTTACGGAGATTGCTGATGTTTTCAGAAATATCGCGGTCGCTGAAAGAAGGCATCGTGACAGGTACTTAAAGCTTGCCGATAACATTGAGAAAGGCAGGGTGTTCAAAAGAGAAAAACCCGTTCGATGGGTCTGCAGAAATTGCGGCTATGTCCACGAAGGCACGGAGGCGCTCGACACCTGCCCGGCATGTGACCATCCTATGGCGTATGCGGAAATAGAAGCAGCGAACTTTTAAAAACGGGAGGTGTAATATGCCCGAGAGAAAAGGACTGGTTACGATGAAAGGCAACCCCATTGTTCTTCTGGGCAATGCCGTGAATGTCGGCGATAAGGCGCCGGATTTCGAGGTCGTTACAAAAGACCTTTCAACCGTGAAATTTTCCTCATTTGCTGGGAAAATCTGCATTATCTCCTGTGTGCCTTCGCTTGATACGAGCGTCTGCGACATAATGACCCGAAAGTTCAATGAGCAAGCAGTTAAGCTTGGAAAAGATGTTATGGTCCTGGCGGTAAGTATGGATTTGCCCTTCGGACAGGACAGGTGGTGTATCGCGGCCGATGTGAAAAATGTCTATGTCTTCAGTGACCACCGAACCGTTTCCTTCGGCCAGGCGTATGGAGTCTTAATAAAGGATTTAAGACTGCTGGCAAGAGCCGTTTTTGTCGTGGATAGGCAGGGTATTATCCGCTACGAAAATATCGTGCCGGAAATTGCCAATGAGCCTGATTACGATGAGGTGCTCGAGGTGGTTAAAAAACTTCTGTGACTTTTGCATAAAGGTTGATTATGCGGCAGGTAAAGCCGGACATATTGGAAGTCGGGGCAATTGACTGGGACAGGCGTCTGTTTGATGAGATTATTCCTCTGCCTGACGGCACAAGCTATAATGCTTATCTCGTAAAAGGCAGTGAAAAAATCGCCTTGATTGATACGGTTGACCCTCCAAAAACCGATACGCTTATAACAAACCTTGCCGAAGCGGGCGTTAAAAAAATCGATTATCTCATCGCAAATCACGCAGAGCAGGACCACTCAGGCTCAATGCCTGATGTGCTGGAGCTTTTCCCCGATGCAAAAGTCGTTACAAACGAAAAATGCAAAAGTATGCTCATCGACCTGTTTGGAATTGATGAGCAGAAATTTATAGTTGTTAATGACGGTCAGGAAATTTCGCTTGGGAATAAGACGCTTAAATTTATCTTTACACCCTGGGTGCACTGGCCGGAAACGCTCTCAACATATCTGGTTGAAGATAAAATTCTCTTTTCCTGCGACTTTTTTGGCGCGCATCTTGCCGCAAGCGAGCTTTTCGTAAAGGACAAGCCAAGGGTTTATGAAGCTGCGAAACGGTATTATGCCGAGATAATGATGCCGTTCAGGGGGCAGATTGTTAAAAATCTCGAAAAATTGAAGGATATCGAGATTGAGATAATTGCCCCAAGTCACGGCCAGGTATATGATGAGCCTGCCTTTATCATCGATGCATACAGGCAGTGGATAAGCGATGAAGTTGAAAATAAGGTGATTGTTGCTTACGTCTCGATGCATGGCAGCACAAAAAAGATGGTTGAACACCTTGTCGGTGCGCTTATGGCAAAAGGTATAGGGATTTTGCAGTTTGACCTTGTCGGCGCCGACATCGGCAGGCTCGCTATCGAGTCGGTCGATGCCGCTGGTATAGTGCTTGCATCGCCGACGTTTCTTACGGGCGCTCATCCTGCGGCGGCTTATGCGGCATTTCTGGTAAATGCCCTGAGGCCTAAAACGAAATATCTCGCAATTATCGGCTCGTTCGGCTGGGGCGGCAGAATGGTCGAGCAGTTAAAAGGACTGCTGGCAAACAGCAAAGCCGAATTGCTCGAGCCTGTCCTTATAAAAGGCGAGCCGAAAAGCGAAGACTTTGGAAAAATTGATGAGTTAGCTGAAAAAATAGCGGAAAGACATAAAGAACTTAGGAAGTAAGAAAGGGGTAGTTATGGCAAAGAAACTTGAAATCTACAAATGTTTTGTTTGCGGCAATATCGTTGAGGTTACTCACGGCGGCGCCGGCGAGCTTGTCTGCTGCGGTGAGCCGATGAAGCTGCTCGTTGAAAATACAACCGATGCGGCGAAGGAAAAGCACGTGCCGGTAATTGAAAAAATCGAAGGCGGCTACAAGGTTAAAATAGGTTCTGTTCCTCATCCGATGGAAGAAAAGCATTATATCGAATGGATTGAGCTGATTGCAGACGGCAGGGCGTACAGGGAATTTTTGTCGCCCGGCCGGAAACCTGAAGCGGTTTTCAAAATCGACGCCGCAAAAGTAAGTGCAAGAGAATACTGCAATGTCCACGGCTTGTGGAAAGCATAGAAAGGAAGGGGAAATTTTATGACAGTCAATTTAACGGCTTTGGAAATTTTTGAAATCGCACGGCAGATTGAACGCAACGGCGCAAAATTCTATCGCGATGCGGCAACCGTTTGTGTGGACAAGGCTATGAAGCAGTTTTTCCTGCAGCTTGCCGAGATGGAGGACGAGCACGAGAAAATTTTTGACGAGATGCGGGAAAATCTTAAAGATGAAGGCCGCGATGTAAGAGTTTTTGACCCTAATAATGAGATAGTTTATTATTTAAAGGCAATAGCCAAAAGTGCCGGCTGGGAAGGCCAGTCATCGCCGCATACCGAATTTGCCGGTTATGAAGAGCCGGTAAAAGTCATAAAAAGGGCCATTGAAGCCGAGAAGGCCTCGATAGATTACTATCTCGGGCTTAAGGAATTTGTTTCCTCGCCTGCCGGCAGAAATAAGGTTGATGAGATAATAAAGGAGGAAATGGGCCACGTGGTAAGCCTCCAGAAACAGCTTGAACAGTTGGGCAGTTAAAAAAAGACAGAAACAATAATTTTGGAAAGAGGTAAAGCTATGCAAAAGTACAAATGTCTTATGTGCAGCTATATTTACGACCCTGCCAAGGGTGATCCTGATAATAACATTGCCCCCGGTACGGCGTTTAAAGATTTGCCGGATAGCTGGGTTTGTCCCGAATGCGGGGCGGCCAAGGACGAATTTGAGCCAGTGGGTTCGGATTAAAAGATGCTGAAAAATGGAGCGTATCCGTCCATCAATTACGTATGAACAGATGTTTTGCGTTGAGTCGCAGGCGCCGCGGTGCGGACTTATTGTCTTCGGCGCTTCGGGCGATTTGACAAAAAGAAAGCTCATTCCCGCCCTGGCCAACCTGTTTAAAAGGGATTTGCTGCCTGCGGATTTTTTCTTTCTCGGCTGCGGCAGAAAGCATCTGAGCGATGATGATTTCAGAAAAACAGCCGCTGATGCCGTTGCGGACATTCTGCCTGCCGCTGAAAAACAAGCCGATTTTTCAAACAATTTTCACTACATAAAAGGCGATTACGGCAGCAAAAATCTTTACGCTGACATTAAAAAATGGCTTCTTGAGCGGCACAAGAAGACCGGCCGGAATCTCGGCAGGATTTTTTACCTGGCACTGCCGCCATTGCTGTATCCGAATGTGGTTGAGAATCTCGGCCTGGCCGGCCTGAATAAATCTGAGGACGGTGGATTTGTCAGGCTGGTTGTTGAAAAGCCGTTCGGAAGGGATTTGCAAAGTGCCCTTGAGCTTAACGACAGTTTAAGCAAATGGTTCACCGAACAGCAGCTTTACAGAATAGACCACTATCTGGGAAAAGAGACGGTGCAGAACATCCTGATGTTCCGCTTTGCCAACTCGATTTTTGAGCCGGTATGGAACAGAAATTACATCGACCACGTTCAGATAACGATAGCTGAATCAATCGGCATAGAAACCAGGGGCGGCTACTATGACAAAAGCGGGGCGCTGCGCGATATGTTCGTCAATCATATTTTGAGTATGCTTTCTCTTGTCGCAATGGAGCCGCCTGCCTCGTTTGAAGCCGAGCATATCCGCGATGAGAAGGTACAGTTCCTGCGGAGCATCAGGCCGTTTAGTCTTCAGCCGTGGGGTGAGGATATTGTAAGAGGCCAGTATTCGGCAGGTAAAATTGACGGCAATCCTGCAGTTGCCTATCGGCAGGAAGCTGACGTTGACAAAAATTCAAAAACCGAAACGTACATTGCTGTAAGGCTTTTCATTGATAACTGGCGATGGCGGGATGTGCCGTTTTATTTAAGGACGGGAAAACGGCTTGCCAAACGCGTTACCCAAATCGCCGTGGTTTTTAAAAAGGTGCCTCATTTGATGTTTGCCTCAGTGGGAATTGAGCAATTGCCTGCCAACGTTCTTGTATTAAAAATTCAGCCGCAGGAAGGCATAAGTCTTTTCTTTGAGGCCAAAAGGCCGGGCCCGAAATTATGTATCGGTACTCTCCAGATGGACTTTAATTACGCTGAAATCTTTGGCGCCCAGCCGCCGGAGGCCTATCAGCGGCTGCTGCTTGACTGTATGCTTGGCGACCAGACGCTTTTTACGAGGATTGATGATGTAAAGCTTTCCTGGCAGCTTATTGATAATGTCCTGACAGCTTGGCGGCAGCAGGATACGGAACCGCACTTTTATCCGGCAGGAAGTGAAAGTTTTCCGCAGGCCGATGCACTCATTCAAAAAGATGGTAGAAACTGGCGAAAAATTGCCGGCATATAAATTATTTTTTTGATAATTTAACAGCAAAAGGGGGTATTGAGGAGTATGAATATATAGTATCTGGCCGCAAAAAATAATAAGGTTTTATAGATTTTGTTAGTCCTCTTTTTAGCCCTATAAAAAGTTATTTTTTAGCTTGATTTTGACACAATCTCGGTTTTTAAGCTGAAAACTGGGGTTAGGAAGAAGGACTTTTTTAAAAAATTTTCTAATTTAAATTCTTTAGTTTTATCAGACGGTAATGACAATCAATGGCCTGGAAAAGTTGTAAGCCTTTCAGGTCTTAAATCCGCATTTTTAGTATTATTTTCTGCTTTTTTTGATTTTTTTCTTGATTTTTGGATTGCTTGATGATAATATAACATTAGAAAATTTGTAACCGTCACACGGCCCAAATAGGGCAGAAAAGGAGGTGTTGGAAACGGAAAAAAACTCCACGCTGGGCTTGCCTTCCGAGTCCGGGTGATAGTTCCATTTCCTTGCCTGTTTGGTTTCTTTCAGGCAAAATGACACGGTGAACGGAAGGGAATAAGAAACCGGAACCTCGCTGAGTGAAAGTCTCGGCGATAGTTGGAAAAAAAGAGAAAATTGTTTTAATGAGGTAAGAAAAAATGAAGAAGCTGATTTTAGTTTTAGCGGTTTTACTTGCTGTACCCGCACTTGCTTTGAACATCTCTCTGGAGAAACAGGTTGCGGATGGCAATAAGGTTGACCTGAAGTATGCAGGTGCCGACCCATGTAATCTGCCGAGGGCTTTTGCGCTGAAGATTGTGGTTGACAGTCCTGCAAAGATTGTGGACGTCACCGGCTTTAAGACAGGCGTAAGCGAAGCTGCGAGCGCAGGCTACGGCATCTACCCTGCCACGATTATCATTGATGGTAACACCGGCATTGTAGTAGCTGATGGCAACCCGCTTGCTGCTCCGGGCGATCCGGGTGCAGGCGACGGTCAAGGCACGAACAACATCGTACTTGAGTTTGGTTCACTTTACGCCCCGGTCGGCGATTCTGTAAACGCCCCGCCAACGAGCGGCACGCTTTGTGCATTGACGATGGACTGCAATGGTGCAGTACAAGAAGTTAACATCGTAGCAACTGAGGAAGATACTTATCGCGGCGGAGTCGTCCTTGAACAGGGTGATACTCCTGACCCGAACCTCACTGCGTCACTACTCTATGATGAATGTGGTGCCCAGGAATGTATGAAAACTACCGCTTCTGGATATCCTGCGGGAGATCCTGGACAGGGATATATTAATTGGGTAGCTGCTGGCAACCCTGATTGCTGGTGTTATGAATACCAGCATTTGGGCGATGTTGATGGTAAAGAGCAGGGCACGGGTGCTTTCGCTAAGCGTGTCTCTGGTGATGATCTTGACTTGTTCGCACCTGTTTATGGTAAAAAGAGGTCTCAGCTTGTAGGCGATGAGATTTGTGCTGATCTTGATCATCTGGATCAGGGTACTGGCGCTTTCGCCAAGGCAGTTGCTAGTGTTGATCTGGATATATTGGCTACCAACTTTGGTAAGAAAACGAGCCAGTTAGATTCAAGCCCGTATGCCGGCGATTACAATTCCTGGATAATACCAACACCATAAGTTTAGTATGCTTAAAAGGAATGAGTTTGAAAACATTGTGAATATTTAGTTTTTCTTAAGGAGGTTTTAAGATGAAGAAGTTGTTAATGTTAGTTTTAGTTCTTGGAATGGCGGGCGCAGTAAATGCGCTTCCATTGTTTACTGCTACAGCGACAGCTCCGTTTGAGATTACGATTACTTTCACAGACCCGACACCGGACAATGCTCTTGACCTTTATATTGACTGGGGTCCGCTTGGTATTGACCCCAACATTGCAACACTTACAGGTTCAGGCGCAAGCATTGCCAACCTGTTTGTTTGGACTGTTGCTGTCGATGGTTTTGACGTTTATGCCATCTCACTGGGTAATCTGACAAACTGGGCAAACCCAACAGAACTTGCTGTGCTTGATTTGAATGGTGCTGGGGCTAATGTAGGCAGTACTCCGGTAACCTTGGGTATTATGGATGGCGAAGGTGGTGACGCTGGAACAGTTACTGTTATGATTCCTGAGCCTGCAACAATTGCATTGCTCTGCCTCGGTGGATTGCTTCTAAGGAAGAAATAAGCTTTTGCTTTTTTAAAAAGCTTGTTTAGCGAAATGAAGGAGGCAGGTTTTCGGACCTGCCTCCTTTTTGTTTTTAATCACAGATTACATTCATTATAGTGATTACGTTATTATTTTTTGAATTATCGCTGCAAAATCAACGTTTTTCCCTAAACCCTGTGCCCTAAACCCTACCCCTAAAATTTTTTATTTTTCTCTTGCATTCCTCTTTCGGTTATGTTATAATACGCTTAAGTTAATTGGGGTAGAGTGAAGTTATTGCTATTCGGGCGAAAGAAAACTCAACTTTAGGATTTAGATATTAGAGTTTCTATCTTTTAGACGGCAATAGCTCTTTTATTTGCCATAGCCTTGGCGAAGGCGGATTGACAACTTTAATCGGGGTTGAGAAAACAATTTAACGGTTTTAACCACAGAGAACACGGAGAATATATGTAATTTATATTTATTCGTGTTAATTCGTGGTTTAAAATTCGACTTTAAAAACGCGCAAACGTTTAATCGTAAATTGTGCCTTTCATAGGCTAAAGCATTTAGATTGTTAACCTTTATTTTTGGAGACCGAACAATGAAAAAAATGTTAATGTTAGTATTGGTTCTTGGTATGGCGGGCGCAGTAAATGCGCTTCCATTGTTTACCGCGGTAGCGACAGCTCCGTTTGAGATTACGATTACTTTCACAGACCCGACACCGGACAATGCTCTTGACCTTTATATTGACTGGGGTCCGCTTGGTATTGACCCCAACATTGCAACACTTACAGGTTCAGGCGCAAGCATTGCCAACCTGTTTGTTTGGACTGTTGCTGTCGATGGTTTTGACGTTTATGCCATCTCACTGGGTAATCTGACAAACTGGGCAAACCCAACAGAACTTGCTGTGCTTGATTTGAATGGTGCTGGGGCTAATGTAGGCAGTACTCCGGTAACCTTGGGTATTATGGATGGCAACGGTGGTGACGCTGGAACAGTTACTGTTATGATTCCTGAGCCGGCAACTATGGTTCTCTTGAGTCTTGGCGGGCTGCTGCTTAGAAGAAAGAAATAACTGAAAAGTCAGTTATGAGTGAATTTAAGAGGTGATTCCCAACAGGAATCACCTCTTTTTTTTGTTTACAATCCGGGTAACATTTTGTATAAATGGTAAATCATGTTCTTTGTGACAGTAGCTTAATTTAAGAAAGAATTAAGATGAGAAAGATGTTTCTGATTTTATTGCTGTTTCTGCCAATAGTTGGTTGTGAGTCTGCTGACAGAACGACTAATAATAAAATAAGGTCTCAAGCATTTCCCAAAGCTCTTGCAGCTGTATGGGAGGGATATTATAGCCAAATCCATTGGGTGATAAAATTTACTCCGGATGGCAGAATAGAATATGCCAAGATGCCGTTTGGAGGTCGATTTGTAGGCCCCAATGCCGAGGCTACTTTTCCCATGCAGGGTGATAATAATACAATGGTTGTTAAAACGGGAGACTTCCTGGCTGATTATAAATCCGATGGTACTCTGGGGGTGTCTATAGAGATATTAGATATTAATTCAATGACGCCTTCCGGACGAATGGAAATGAAAGGTACTGAATATCTTATTGGTGATGTTGACATTGATAAAGGTATATGGAATGCAGTTTGGTTCACAGATGGCAGCTATTGGCTTACTCCCTTGGGAAAAAATCGTGTAAAACTGCCGGAAGAATATGATGGGGGCAAACCTTTGACACTTAGGCGGCTAATTCACAAAGACAGCGTAAATTCTTCAAAAAACACAAAATTAGATTAGTCGCTTTTACATTCTTTAGTAATCATAGTATCTGACACCATCAGAATCAGTACCATCGTGATTAAGTCTGACTGCTTTTGTGTTTGGCTTGTATATCCAGCCGGTGCTACTGTCTGCCTCGGCGGGAAATGGTGTATTAATGGCTAATATCATCATTGTATTCTTGTCATTAAGCGGATTGACAGGTATTTCTGTTAAGTAGCCTCCGAATGGAAAGCCGGTGGTTCCCCTTGGGGCATCTTCCCCGTCTGAATTTGTGGCGAGGCACAATTGTTCTGCAACAACCAGTTCTGCCGTGCTGAGCGTTTCTCTCACATATCCGGGCGGATAGCCTTTATGCTGGATGGCATACATTTCTATTATGTTTCTGAGTTTTTGCAGATTTTCCTTGGCGGCGGCCTCTTTGGCCTTTTGACTATGGTTCTGGATTCCGGGGATTACTATGGTTGCTAAAATCCCGATGATAGCTAACACCATCAATATTTCTAAAAGAGAGAAAGCGACGCTATATTTGCGCAGTAATAATCTCATATTACTTTTATCGGCGCATAAAGAGGGTGGATTTAGATAAAAAAAAGAGTTATGGGACCTGGCAATTGTCCTTGATGAGTTTATATTCGACGCTATCGACAAGCCCCTGCCAGCTTGCCTCGATGATATTTTCAGACACCCCGACCGTTCCCCAGATTGTGTCCTTGTCGCGGGTCTGGATAATGACCCTCGTAATAGCTGCTGTGCCTGCTGCCGGGTTTACGATGCGGACCTTATAGTCAATCAGGTGCATTTGGCGGATATTCGGATAGAATCGCTCGAGCGATTTGCACAGCGCGCCGTAAAGCGCATCGACAGGCCCATCGCCTTCGCAGACTGAATGTTCCGTATGCCCATTGACGGCGAGTTTTATCGTAGCCTGGCTTATCATTTTGCCGCCGGAATTTTTTTCAACTGTTACGTGAAATTTCTCCAGCTTGAAGAACGGCTTGTATGTGCCCGTTATTTTTTTTACCAGCAGCTCGAAGCTCGCCTCCGCAGCCTCGAACTGATAACCCTTGTTTTCAAGGTCCTGCACCTGTGCCAGTATTTTTTGAGCAAGTGCCTTGTCCTGTGCGATGTTCGCCTTTTCCAGTTTCGCAAGGACGTTTCCCTTGCCGGAAAGCTCTGAGATAAGGAATCTTCTTTCATTCCCGACTATGGCAGGGTCGATATGCTCATAAGTCCTTTTGTTCTTGCGCAGTGCGTCCACGTGCAGCCCGCCTTTATGTGCGAACGCGCTCTCGCCCACATAAGGCATATTTGTCGCAGGCGGAAGATTCGCAATTTCGGAAACATATCGCGAGGTCTCCGTCAGCATTTTTATCTTTTCAGGCTTTAACACCTCATAACCCATTTTTATGGCCAGGTTCGGTATAATCGTGCAGAGATTCGCATTTCCGCATCTTTCGCCGAGCCCGTTGATTGTGCCCTGCACGTGCCGTGCGCCTGCGTGCACTGCGGCAAGCGAATTTGCAGCTGCGCAGTCCGTATCGTTATGACAGTGAATACCGAGCGGTGTTTTTGGGAATTTTTGTCTTACAGCCTTTGTTATCTCGTAAACCTCTCTTGGCAGACGCCCGCCGTTGGTCTCGCAAAGTGCAATCACATCGGCTTTGGCATCGACGACTGCAGCAAGAACCTTCATCGCATATTCGGGATTTTTCTTGTAGCCGTCAAAAAAATGCTCCGCATCGAAAATCACTTCAAGGTTTTTGCCTTTCATATATTCCACTGACTCTGCGCAAATTTTGATATTTTCCTCGAGTGAGCAGTGCAGCACCTCTGTAACGTGCAGGTCCCAGCATTTTCCGACAAGCGTCGCCACGGTTGTCCGGCACGCCAGAATCGCGTTAAGCGATGCATCTGTCTGGCAGGTTGCATTGGCTCTGCGGGTATTGCCGAACCCTGCGATTTTAGCAGGGCTGAGATTCAGCTTCGCAGCCTCAAGGAAAAACTGCATTTCCTTGGGATTGCTCGATGCGTATCCGCCTTCGATATAATCGAAGCCTAATTTACTTAAGTGCTTTGCTATCAGGAGCTTATCGTCAAGCGAAAAGCTTATTCCCTCTGCCTGCATCCCGTCCCGCAGCGTCGTATCGTATATCTTTATCTTCTCCATACTCGGATTTTATTTATCCTGACTTCAAAAGTAAAGGCAAACTTTTGCCGGTTAGCCCCCACCCTCGTAGTGGGGGGTATTGTCGAAGATATCGCGGTTTAGCACCGCAAATTTTCCCCTGTATATTTTCGCCGCCGCATCATACGCCTTTGCAGCATCGCTTTCATTCTCGAAGTATCCTAAATGTATTTTCCCTCCGTTATGGCACAGTGTCGCCCGGTATTTCTGGTGTGCCTTGTCGTAGTTGACGCCTTTATACTTGCTGCTGCCCTTGTTGGCGCCTCTTTCGCTGTTCCAGTTATTTTCCTGCTGGCTGACTAATCTCAGGTTTTCTTTTCTGTTATCGAGTCCGTTTCTGTTTTTATGGTCGACGACCTTATCTGACGGTGCGTTCATTATTTGTCTGTGCATTCGTACACATCTTTTTTTGCCGAGTATTTTTTCTTTTCTTTCAGCGTAGAATGTATATCCGTTATCTTTTGTGTACCAGTTATATTGGTTTAATTTTTCGTAGTCTTCCGCATCGACGATTGCGTATTTGCCTTTTGTAAGTTTTATGCGTCTGAAAGGGTATCCGTAGCGTTTTTTTCTGTGGCGCAGCAGGATTGCGACACCGATGCGTTCTAAAATCGCTGGAGCAAAAACCGGAATTGGAATAACGAATTTAACCATTGTAAAAGTCCTCAAATTTTCAATTCTTCTCATCTTTTTGCTTTCCATTCTCGACTTTTTATGTTGGCTTTTTTCGAAAATCGACAATCGAAATTTGACCGCAATCGAGAATTCTGGATTTCAATTCTCGACTTTCGATTCTCGATTGCTCTATGTTGGCCTTTCAGGCCAACATCTCCCCCCGTATTACCTGAAAAGTTGCGCGTTTTTGCAAAAAATTCGGCAAAAATTTTGGGGTCAAAATTCATAAGTCCTTGTCAATTAAGGGTTCAATTTTTTTTAGATTTTCAAAACGCGCACGAAAAAAGTTGCGCGTTTTGTAAAAAAATCTGCGGGGTTTCGTTTGTGGACAAAACTGGTATGGTTATATTTCCGTCCTCAAGCCCCCAACTTTATGTTGGGGGTTCTATTTTGTTGGTTAGCCCCGCCAACTTGCTTGGCGGGGTTTCACTGGGTTTTTTCCTTTATTCTGACTGCTGTCTACTGACTACTGTATTCTTTTTCTTTTACTTTTTTACTTTTGCCTTTTTTCTGCCGGCGGGCATTAGTCTAAATAACATTTCGAGTTCTTTTTCTATTTTATTTTTGATTCGTTTTTTCAGGGTCGGCAGCTTCTTTTTTATCTTGCTTATGCTGTCGGGGGGCATCAGTTTGAATGATGTTTCGAGCTCTTTTTTTATTTTCTTTTTAACCTGTTTTTTCAGGGTTGGCAGCATCTTTTTTATCTTATTTATGCTGTCGGAGGGCATCAGCCTGAATGATGTTTCAAGGTCTTCCTTTATTCCGTCGAAAATCTGTGAAGTTATCTTTTCGATATATCCTGCTGCGATTGTCGTTGTTTTACGTCTTTTCTTTTTCGCCATTTTATTACTCCTTTAAATTTAATTACCTGTCTCGCACCTGGTTACTATTCGGTTATTCCAGTCCTATTATCATATAATGAATTGGTGCGGGGTCAAATCCTTTTTTTCCTTTTACTTTTTCCCATTGGGCTGGTGCGGACTCGCCAGTTCATACAATCCATACCCGCTGTCCCGCAGTTTTCCCTGCCTGCACAATTCCACCCACACCTCCTGTGGGAACTGGTTTGGCGGCCGAATTGCGAAAACGCCCGTAGGCCCGCTCGAGAACGCCCCGCGTCCCAGGCGGGAATCGTCATCCAGCGCGGTCAGTTTCAGCCTTTTCTTAAACGCCTTCATCGCGCTCTTGAGTATCTCAGGCGGTATGTTTCCTTGTCCCTGTGGTTGTTCCGGCTCCATCATCATTTACCTCCGCATTTATTTCCTGTTCTGCTTGTCCCGCACCTATCTGTACTGATTCAACGTAAGCAGGTGCGGGATTCTGTCATAGGTCTTGTCTTATTTTACCCGCTAATCGACAATTCTCAATCTAAAACAGTCTCGGTAAAATATTGTTTGACAGCGCCCAATAATGTGGTATAATTGATATGAAGGGTTAGAAAATCTTTAAGCCGCAGGGAATACACCTGTCCTTTCCAGCTTTTTTATCTGTTGATTTATCTATAGGAGTAACGATGGGAAAAACGTTAAAAACCTCTGCCGAAAACCGCAAATGCAGGTTTCCCGGCTGCACGAATACCTTAAGTATCTATAACCATCATGATTACTGTCATGTCCATCTGGACCAGATGCCGCAGGAGAAGAAGCCCAAGGTTTTAAAGATTTTAACTCTTCCTCAGACTTAAACCGATACAATTTCATTTAGCCGCCGCCACTCGGGGCGGCGTTATCTTTTCACTTTTCACTTCTCTCTTGTCCGCCTCTGGCGGATTCGATTTTCCCTGCCCCGTTAGATGCCTCTAAGGCTGTCTATCGGGAATACAGAATTTTATACTTTTTTCCAGGGCTTATGCTTCTTCTCAGGATACCTATTCCTTATTACCCCTGCGGCAATCAGAATCAGGATTATAATAACCGCTGCAATGCCTGCCCCGTGAGATGCAGCTTTAATTGGCGAAAGACGATTTTACCTGTTAAGTGCGTTACTACTTTAACAGGGCTATTTTATTGGAAAGTTATCTCACTGAGGCAACTTCTTAGGTTATCTTCGGGGCCTGCCCAGGCAGTTCCGCCGATTTTTAATAGAATAAACATACACACCTCATTTTTAAAATAATTTCAAATCTCAAATTCTTTTATCTTTTCACTTTTAACTATTCACTTTTAACTTCTCCGCCGCCGCAGGCGGGGCGGATCTACTATTTTTATTTCCTCAGGCGTTAACCAAATAAATGGCGCTGGATAGTTTGGGTAGAAAATCCGTTTTTCCGCAGTATTTCAAGATAATCGTCTTTGCTGATACGCACAAAATCCTTTATTTTAGCTTTTATTTCCGTATTCCAATAATCATCATAGTCTAACATTTTCGGATTAAGGTCTTTTGATAGTAGCGGCCCGCTTGTAGAAAGAACCTTGCCCTTATCATCTGTCTCTATCGCAAATATATCCCCACTTTTTTTGTGATGATACAGTGCTTTCATATTAACTCTAAACAACATCTTTTAATGATTTAACCGGAGCTTTGAACACAACCCCGTCAAATTGTTCAAAATGTCGCTTCCCGCATTTAATTTTATATTTTTCCTCTGGTCTCAAGCTTAGGTCATCAATATTATTTGTTCCTTTTGTTTCGGCAACAAAGTAAACTTTTTCGTCTCCTTCATAAACCAATGCCCAGTCAGGATTATATGTGCCAAGCGGAGTTTCTATTTTAAACCAGAAAGGCAATTTAAAGTAAAATTTAATATCATCTCTTTTTTCGCATTCTCTGGCAAAGTCCTCTTCGATATTACTATCTATTTGTATATAATCATACACAGTTTTTTCTTTTTTGGATACTTTAAACAAATCATCAACATATCCAGAAAGTTCTTCATTATCAAAAAGCATCTGGTCCCAGTATGAATTGCCTATTTTCTCGTATTTAATCCCATCAATAATCATTTCATTCAGAACAAAATTTATTGCTTCGCAGACTTTATCCATAAACTGCTGCGGATTGATAAAAATATCTTCAATTTTACCCGACTCAAGCAAAATCCTGCAAATTGTATCGCGGGTTAATCTGGTCTTGTTCTGGATATATGAAAGAATATCTGGAACAGTTTCTATGTCGCTATAGAAATCTCTGCTTGATTGTGTTATTAGCTCCGCCGTAACTGCGGTTTTGTCCATTCCAATATCTGCTTTGCTTCGCAGCAGCTTTGGCTTTGTAATTTTGATTTCACCTATTTTTTTACCGGTAAGTTTTATCAATTCATTAGTATTATAATCGACACTGTAATGGGTCTTCTGTTTAATTTTGTCCCAAAGAAGTTTGAAATTTTCGTCAAGCTGTAAGTTCTTTGTTAACTTTATTTGTTTTTTCTTCTTTTTATTCTTAATTCTTCCGCCAAAATCAACGCCACATTCTTCTTCAATCTCAGATTGCAAGACTTTTGCAAAATCTTCATAATATTCATTTGCCGAAACAGTGAGAACGTTTATATTTTCGTCAAATACTCTTTTGCCGTCCTGATTGACAGGCAGTCTCAAACCTCTGCCAATTTCCTGCCTTTTCTTTAATGTTGACTGAGTTTCATTAAGCGTGCATATCTGAAATACATTTGGATTGTCCCAACCCTCTCTTAACGCCGAGTGTGAAAATATAAATCTCAATGGCTCGTTAATATCAAGTAGCTGTTCCTTGTCTTTCATTATCAACGCATAAGTATCGTCATCAACTGCCGTTTCTCCGTTTGTATCTTTAAGAATGCCTTTTTTGTCCTGTGAGAAATACCCGTTATGAATCTGTTTGGCCTTATAATTCAACAAATCCTTATATTTGTCTTGTCTTCTTATCTTTTCATAAAATTCTTCAAACCATAAGGCTATTTTGCCTTTAATAGGATTATCGTTTTCATAATTACGGTAATTTGCCACCCGGTCGATAAAAAACAGTGTTAAAACCTTTATTCCCTTATCCTTTAATTGTTTTTCCTTTTCAAAATGATTATTAATCGTGTTTTCAATCTGATATTTCATTATCTCATCGGTCAGCCCGCCTTGCTTTTGACCGGTATTAAGAACAAGACCGTTATTGAAGGTTACCGAATCTCTGTCAATTTCGTTTACGATGAAACCATCTTTATATAAATCCCTTTTGTTCGACTTATCATATAGGTCGTCGCTAATTGAGACATTTACATCTTTTTTCCCAACTCCATCCTGCGTATTAACATCTATTCGCAGCTTTGCGATTATTTTTCTCGTTTGGGGCCTTATGCTTTTTACCTCAATATACGCCTGATTAAAACTATCCGCCTCCGTTATCCCGTCAACTTCAATTCTTTTAACAAGCCCTAAATCGTAAGCCTTTACCGGGTCAAGCCGGTAAATTTCATTATATTTAACTGTATGCGTTGCCGAATACCGCAGCGTACATAATGGATTTAACTTTGCTATTGCTTGTCTTCTAATTTCCGTCTCCATATTTTGAGGCTCATCGACAATAACTATCGGCCTCGTTGCGCTGATAAACTCCGCCGGAATACCCCAGTCGCTTTGCTGATAAAATATATTTCCTGCCCTTGTGAACTGGTCTATGTTCATTACCATTATCTGGAGCGTGTTTGTCGTTGCAAAATTTCTGGCAAGTCCTCTTTTCTTCGGGTCAAAAACATAAAAGTCCATTGTCGGCTTTTCATAAAGCATATCGAAATGCTCTTTTGTTATTTCAAGATTCTTTAATGCGCCCTCTTTAATTGCTATGCTCGGCACTACAATAATAAACTTCTTAAAACCATATTGTTTATAAAGCTCGTGAATGGTTCGCAGATATACATAAGTTTTCCCCGTGCCGGTTTCCATCTCTATTGAAAAATGAAAACCATCAAGCGTTTTTGATTGTTCTATTTCATTTTTCTGTTGAATGGTTTGCAGATTTTTTAATATCATCTCATTATCGAGAATTAGATTATTTGCAACTACGCTTAAAAAAGTCCCGCCGACCGATGCAGCCTTTGCATAAGCAAAATCACTTGCCCCCGCAGGCTGACCCGCAAATATTTCAACTGCCGCCTTTATCGCGTCTATCTGAAATTTCTGATTTGCTTCAAATTGTAGTTTCATATTACTTTAAACTCAATCTTCGCCGCTTCCATCTGCAATGCCATATTCGTCTTTAACTGGTCGTTATCCTTAAATGCGCCATCAAGACAGGTAAACTTTTCAGGCTTTTCTTTTATAATCTTTTCTACGAATTTCTTTGTAATCTTTTCGGCCAAACATATAATCTCTGTGTTCTCTGTGTCCTCTGTGGCTAACAGGTAGTAATCTATCGAATCGAAATTTTTCTTTTCAATCTTCACATTCAAATCAAATCGGCTGTTTTTCAGGATTATCTCATACAGCATATCTTCCGGCTTCGCCCCTTTTGTAACATTATCAACCATTTCCAAAAGACTCTTTTTAAGTTCTCCCGGCTCTTTTACGTTTTCTCTCCATTGTTTGAAATTACTCTGCTCTAACTTAAAAGCCTTAAATCCCAAATCTAACTTCCCGCCGTCAAAATTCAGTTTCCCTTTATTTTCTTCTCTTATTTTCTTCGCCGCCCGCCGAATCCTTTCCTTGCCGATATCAGCTATTGTCTTAAATCCCGCCTTATACGCCTCGCTTTCTTCTTCGCAAGGCTCTGCCAACTGAACACAGATAAATTTTCTGTTCCCGCCATCTTCCGCGTTTAACTGCATAACAGCGTGTGCCGTCGTGCAAGAACCGGCAAAGAAATCAAGGACAATGGAATCTTTTTCATATGTGCCAAGTTGTATTATGCGCTGAATAAAATCAATAGGTTTAGGATTTGTAAAAACATTACAATCTTTGAAAAGAAGCTTAAGCGCCACCGTTGCATTGGTTGTCGTATCAATATCATCCCATATAGTCGTAGTTACTTTCCCTCGATCTTCGGCTTCAGATTGAAATCTTTTCCTTTGTGGTCCAGATTTACCTTTGGAACCAAAAACGATTCTTTTGTCTTTAACAAGTTTTAGATAAGTCTCGTAATCGTTTTTCCAACTGCAACTTGTATTTGGTTTATAAACCTTGCCTGTTTTAGGATTGGTTATCTCATATTGCTGATTTGGTCTCCACCCTCCGACTTGAAACGGATCTGCTTTCCAAGGCCCTCTGGGATCATTATCGGGATTGGAAAATCCTTCTCCATTCTCAGGCAATCGAAAGTTGTATCTGTGTTCGATGTAATAATCTTTGGTTCGAGCATAGATCAGATTATGTGTATGAGCCACAGATACTAAAGCGGTATTCGTTACTGATTTTGTTGAATTCCAAATGATGTCTGCAATGAAGTTCTCTTCCCCGAAGATCTCATCCATAATCATTCTTAAATTATGGATTTCGTTATCATCGATTGAAACAAAGATAACACCATCATCGCGCAGCAGATTTCTTGCAAGAAAAAGTCTCGGATACATCATTGAAAGCCAGTTTGAATGAAAATGCCCTGCGTCTTTACTGTTTTTTCGCCAGAAGCCGTCTTTAGTTAATAATCCTTCAGCGTCTTTTATTCCTGCCCGCATTTCGTAATCTTCTTTTTCCTCTTTAAATCTGTCCGGATAAATAAATGAATCATTACCCGTGTTGTACGGCGGGTCGATATAAATCATCTTTATTTTGCCATAGTAATTTTTTTGCAGGACTTTCAAAACCTCTAAATTATCTCCCTCGATGAAAATATTCCCTGAGTTTTTATCTTCTTCTGAAATTTTAGATTTCAAATCTGAGCTTTTCAGCGTTGCCGTTGTAGTTTCCTGAATATGGCGAAAGCACTCATTTTTCCCCGCCCACGTAAGACCGTATCGTTCATTATTGGTATCGAGTTCTTCTCCAAGAGCTTTTTTAAGTTTATCGCCGTCAATTTTGCCATCGGTAAAAACCTGTGGAAATTGTGATTTAAGAAATGCTGCAAGTTCCTTTTGCGGATTTAATGAATTGCCGTCCATTTTATGTATCTTTGCCATTCCTTTATTTCCTCGCGTCTTATTCTGTCTACTGTATTCTGAGTTCTGTGTTCTTACTTATATCCCCTAACCCCTTATAAATCAAACGCTTTTACCCGCCCTAGGCGGCTCCACAAGTTTTAAATTTTTAATTGCAGCCAAATACTAAATACCATATGCCAAATACCGGACACCGCGTCCTCTGTGGCTATAAGTCGTTGTTTATCAAGACCTTACAAACGCTCCCGCCTTCGGCAAGTCCTTGTAAATTCAGATGTTATAGTTCATCTTTGAAAAGTCGAAAAAATATTGAAAGATTATGATTGACTGTTCTTTCGAAACGTATTATGATAATGAATTGTACAGCGGACGGGTTATCGCTACAGTTGGCGTCTCGACCGCTGTTTTTTCGGCTCTTTTAAAAGTTAACAGTTGTACCACGATGCAGCGAAGGTGTAGCTCCAGAGTTCATTACGCAATGGCTTTGGATGCTTTAAATTTGGTGTGTGGCCTGAAAGGGCCGCATTTTCAGCACTTTCGATGCGTATAGCGAAGTGTTGAGCTTTTTGACAATTCCTATCCGTTATGGATAGAGATTGATGGATAAACTCGAAGAGTTTGATCCTGGCTCAGAACGAACGCTGGCGGCGTGGTTAAGACATGCAAGTCGAACGGACTGTGCTTTACCGTACAGTTAGTGGCGAAAGGGTGAGGAACAGACAGGTAACGTACCTTGAACTCCGGAACAGCGCCGTTAGCCGCAAGGCTAACTACCGAAAGGGGCGGTAATACCGGATAATGTTATTTCTCGAATGTGAGATAACCAAAGATTCATCGGGTTTGAGAGCGGCCTGTTTCCTATCAGCTTGTTGGTGAGGTAATGGCTTACCAAGGCTATGACGGGTAGCTGGGTTGAGAGATCGGCCAGCCACATCGGGACTGAGACACTGCCCGGACCTCCACGGAGGGCTGCAGTAACGAATATTGGGCAATGGGCGCAAGCCTGACCCAGCGACGCCGCGTGCAGGATGAAGCCTTTCGGGGTGTAAACTGCTGTCAGGGATCTGAAAGTCGGCAGCAATGCCGTTTGATCTAACCCAAAGGAAGTCACGGCTAACTCTGTGCCAGCAGCCGCGGTAATACAGAGATGGCAAGCGTTGTTCGGAATCACTGGGCTTAAAGCGTGTGTAGGCGGAACAGAAAGTGTCTTGTGAAATCCCCCGTCTCAACCGGGGAACGGCTGGGCAAACTACTGTTCTTGAGGCAGGCAGGGGTGCGCGGAACTCTTGGTGGAGCGGTGAAATGCGTAGATATCAAGAGGAACGCCTGTGGTGAAAACGGCGCACTGGGCCTGTGCTGACGCTGAGACACGAAAGCGTGGGGAGCGAACGGGATTAGATACCCCGG
>CAZUEO010000011.1:0-58096 GCA_964619675.1 uncultured Planctomycetaceae bacterium
AGGAACTGACAAAGACCAGGCAGGAGGCTGAAGAGGAAAAACGGCTGGCAACTGCTATGTATAACGTTCAGATCGCCGAGCAGGATAAGCTGAAAAAAATTATTGGCGCAACGGCTGAGGCTGAATTAATTAAGGTTACCGCTGAGGCTAAGGCTATAGCTTATAAGAAGATTTCCGAGGTGATTGGCTCAGACAATGCTGCTCTTATCGAGATTATGAAACTGGTCCAGGCCGGGGGAATCAGGATTACACCGGAAGTAATGGTCGGCGGCGCAGGCGCAGGCATGACCGATGCGTTGATGGGAACTGTTCTGCGGGGCATGCTCGACAAAAAGGCTGCTCCCGGTGAAAAATAAAAGCAGATTTATTTTAAATCAAAATTTTGTCCATCATTCTCGGGAAAGCGATGCACTGGCGGATGTGCGACTCACCGGTGAGCCAGGCAAGCGTCCTCTCGATGCCCAGACCGAACCCGCCATGCGGAACTGAGCCGTACTTTCGCAAATCAAGGTACCACTGGTAATTTTCCACGCTGTAACCGTGTTCGTTTATTCTCGCCAGCAGTTTATCGTAGCTGTCTTCTCTCATTGAGCCGCCGATGATTTCACCAAAGCCTGCCGGCGCCAGCATATCAAAATTCTGGACGACCTTGGGATTGTCAGGGTCCTGCTTCATATAAAATGCCTTCGCTTCTCTCGGGTAATGGGTAACGAAGACAGGCTTGTCGTGCATAAGCGATATTATCGTTTCATCGCTGCCGCCGAGGTCTTTGCCCCATTCGAACTGGGCTGCGAGTTTTGCGTGTTTGGGATTGTTTTCAATTTTTGTCTCGATTTCCGCCAGCTCACCGCGCAGGTCAATAAGTTCCGATGCGATTTTGTCCTGCCGCCATTGCTTGATTTGTCCCTTCGCCTCGTTTTCAAGCTCGCTTATCTTTTTCTCGGTTTGCTGCTTGGCCTGCCTGAATTCATCCAATTGTACAGCGAGAAAGTCCTGCGTTCTTTGGCTTTTTAAAATTTCTGCCGCCTGCGTATAAGTCAGACGATAAAAAGGCGGCTGGATTTTTTCAAGCGAGGCGAGATTAGCGCCGAGCGTTTCGAGCTCGGGGCGGTTTTTTTCAAGCGCCTGTTTTACGATAAAAGACACAAAATTTTCGGCTATTTCGAGCAAACCCGGCAAATCGACAAAAGCAACTTCCGGCTCAACCATCCAGAATTCGGTTAGGTGTCTTCTGGTTTTGCTTTTTTCAGCTCTGAACGTCGGGCCAAAACAATAAACTTTGCCGAAACTCAGCGCAGCGGATTCGAGATGGAGCTGGCCGGTCTGCGTCAGGTAAGCGGGCATTGAGAAATAGTCAACGTTAAATAAACTGCCTGCCTCTTCGCCGACAATGCCTGTAAGAATAGGCGTATCTATCAGGGTAAAGCCATTATCGTTATAAAATTGTCTTATCGCGTTGACTAACGTATGGCGTATTTTGCCAATGCACCACTGCCTTTGCGAGCGAAGATGTAAATGACGGTTCTTCAAAAGGAAATCTATGCCGTGTGATTTTGGCGTAATCGGATAATCAGTCGATTCGCAGATAACTTTTGCATCGCTGACGACAAGTTCATATCCTCCGACACTGCGTTCGTCTTTTTTCACGGTGCCCGTTATCGTAAGCGAAGATTCTGTGCCAAGCCTTTTTAGCTGCTCAAAAAGTTCATCGCTGATTTTGCCTTTTTCAATAACACACTGACACAGGCCGCTGCCGTCGCGGACAACGAGAAATATTAGTTTGCCGCCCGGCCTTGAATGGTAAATCCACCCGCCGATAGTAACATTTTTTTCGACATTGTCTTTTAGGCGGGAAATTCTCGTAAGATTTTTGAGCATTCTTATTGTCCCTGCGGTTTTTCAGGCGTGATCATTCCCGCAATGATATAGGTTGCAACCAGAGGCAATATGCCGGTAAGCAAGCACAAGAAAACAAGTGCCAGTCTTATCAAAGTTGAATCTGCGCCGAGCATTTCAGCCAGGCCGCCGCATACGCCCAGGATTTTCCTGTCTGTTTTCGATAAATAAAGTTTCTTCATCAGTGTAAACCTCTAAATTTATTTATAAGTCCAGTTTTTCACGCAGATATTGTTTTAACTGCGATATGTTTACTCTTTCCTGTTTCATACTGTCGCGATCGCGTACGGTTACGGTGTCGTCTTCTTTCGTCTGGCCGTCAACGGTAATGCAGAAAGGCGTGCCTGCCTCATCCTGCCTGCGATACCGCCTGCCGACAGCACCCTTTTCATCGTAGAAGCAGGTAAAATATTTTTTCAGGTCGTCATAAATCTTTCTTGCGATTTCAGGCATTCCGTCTTTTTTGACAAGCGGAAAGACAGCAGCCTTTACCGGTGCGATAGCAGGATGAAAGCGAAGCAGATTCCTTTTTTCGCCATTGACCTCGTCCTCATCATAAGCGTCAACCAGAAATGCAAGGCAGCTCCTGTCGATTCCTGCACTCGGCTCAATTACGTAAGGGATAAATCGCTTCTTGCCTTCCTCGTCAAAAAAGCTCAACGGCCCCTTTTGATAGTTCTGGGCTTCGTTGTTAAGCTCAATTTTTGACAAATCGCCTTTTTTCTCATACCAGGCGTTGAGAGTCCTCATTCCCCGCTGGTGCTGGCGCAGGTCGAAGTCGGTGCGGTTGGCGATTCCTTCAAGTTCTTGCCAGTCACCTGAGCCGAATGGGAATTTATACTCGACATCGACGCAGGCCTTCGCGTAATGGGCAAGCTCATCTTTTTCATGCGGCCGAAGCCGCAGGTTTTCCTTTTTCATACCAAGATTTATATACCAGTTGAACCGCGTTTCCTTCCAGTGTTCGAACCACTGCTCATCGGTACCGGGGGCACAGAAAAATTCTATCTCGGCCTGTTCGAATTCTCTTGTCCGGAAGATAAACGCCTTTGTCGTTACTTCATTGCGAAAACTTTTACCTATTTGAGCAATTCCAAAAGGTACTTTTACCCTTGTCGTATCGAGAACGTTTCTGAAATTTACAAAAATTCCCTGTGCAGTCTCAGGCCGCAGAAATATTGTCATTGAATCGTCAATGTTTGCCCCCATCTGCGTCTCGAACATCAACCTAAACGGCATAGGTTCTGTGAAATTTCCGACCGAGCCGCAGGCAGGACAAGCCTTTTTGGAAAGGTCCTTGGCATTCTTTTGGGCGGTCTCGATTGAAACGTGGGCGGCGTGTTCTTCGGTATGTTCGGCAAGATGGTCAACCCTGCTTCTTACATTACATTTTTTACATTCGACAATCAAATCCGCAAACTTGTCCGCATGGCCTGATGCCTTCCAAACCAGTGGATGCATAAAAATACTGCAATCAAGTCCCACAATATCGTCTCTCGTTTGGACGGTACTTTTCCACCATTCATTTCGGACATTGCGTTTAAGCTCGACCCCTAAAGGGCCGTAGTCATAGCAACTTGCGAGCCCGCCGTAGATTTCGCTGGATTGGAATATGAAACCTCGCCTTTTGCACAGCGATACGATATCGTCGAGCTTGGTTATTTTCGCCATAATATTTTCCCGCAGTAAAACGGTATATTATAGTGTCAAAAGCCGACAATTACAAGGCTTATAAGGAAAAGGATTTTGCTTGTTTTCCTTTTGCTGGTATATAATATAATGATGTCAAAAGTTAATATTGATATCCAAATGACAGGGGAGCCCCGTCGGCTTTTGGCCGACAGAGCAATTGAGAATCGAAAGTCGAGATTTGAAAGAGGCAATTTCGAGATTGCGGTCAAATTTCGATTGTCGATTTTCATTTTAGAATAGGGCTGAGAGGCCGTTAAGCCGGCGACCCTTTGAACCTGACCAGCGGTAATTCCTGCGAAGGGAGGCACATCTGAGATTTCAGAACGCGCTTGCTTTCGGCAGTGCGTTTTTTTATTAACCGTATATAATTAGGACGAAAGGAAGCGAAAAATGAAAGAAATTGAAATCAGCAGGGCAATCATAGAGCAGTATACCGAAAAGCTGCTTGGGCGGCTCGAGAGCGACATTGTCATCGCGGGCTCAGGCCCGGCGGGTCTTGCAGCGGCGTACTATCTTGCCAAAAACGGCGTAAAGACAACCGTTATTGAAAAGAAGCTTGCCGTCGGCGGCGGCATCTGGGGCGGGGCTGCAGGTTTTAATGAAATTGTTCTCGAAGACTGCGAAATACTCGACGAGATAGGAATACCGTCAAAAAAGAAAAACGGCATGGTGATTGTTGATTCAATCGCCTTTGCCACGACGCTTTGCAGCAGGACAATCGCGGCGGGAGCGGTTATATTCAACCTGATGGAAGTTGAGGATGTCATTGTCAAGAAGAACGCCGTCTGCGGTGTTGTCGTCAACGGCACGGGGATAAAACTGGCAAAACTCCACGTTGACCCGTTCTGCATAAATGCAAAATTTATCGTCGATGCCACCGGCCATCCTGCCGAACTGGTTGCTTTGCTTAAAAGCAAAAAAGAGGATTTTCACGTAAAGAAAATCGGCGAGGGCTTTATGGATGTCGAATCTTCCGAAGCAGGCGTCGTTGAAAAAACAGGCGAAATCTTCAAGAGCCTTTACGTTGCAGGGATGAGCGTCTGTTCTGCTTACAACCTGCCTCGAATGGGCCCGATTTTCGGCGGAATGCTCAAAAGCGGCAAAAAAGTTGCTGAGCTGATAAATGCAAGACTGTAAAATCCCAACTATTGAACAATGCTATGAACTTTTGAAACAGTGCAGTGTGCCGAAGCACATTGTCAGGCATTGTGAAGTAGCTGCCGATTTTGCAGTAGAGCTTGCGAAAAGAATTGCTGCAAACGGCACGGCTGTCAATATCGATTTTGTTCACAGGGCCTGTCTGCTGCACGACATTATGAGGGCCGGTGACTTTCACAGGCCCCTTGATGAAATATTTGACGAGCCGGTAAGCGAGGAGGATATTAAAAAGTGGCGGCAGTTAAGTCATCAGTATGACGGGCTCCGTCACGAAGAGGCAGCGTATGAATTTTTGAAAAAAGACTGGCCCCAGCTTGCCCTTGCGATAAAGAAGCATGCCTATAAATCGCTGCTCGATGAAAATACCGAGCCTCAGACGATAGAAGAAAAAATAGTTTATTATGCCGATAAGCGAGTTATGCATGACAAGGTCGTGCCGCTCGCCGACAGGCTCGCCGAAGGACATAGAAGAAACATATCGCCGAATTGCAAGGAAATTATCGATACCGATTATGTCGATTCGCTCATCTTTGAGCTTGAGCGTCAGCTTTTTGCGGCAGCTAAAATTTCAGAGGACTAAAATTGGCGGAAATCTGGACGATAAAAAAACTGCTTGACTGGATGGTTAGTCATTTTACTGAAAAGCAGATTGACTCGCCGCGATTGACCGCTGAACTGCTTTTATCGTTTGTGCTGGAGATGGAAAGAATCGAGCTTTATATGCACTTCGACAAGCCCGTTAAAGAACCGCAGCTCGATAAACTGCATAGCCTGGTAAAACGCTGTCTGCAAAGTGAGCCTGTCCAGTATCTTACGGGCAGATGTGAGTTTTATTCACTTTCGCTTGCGGTTGGCCCGGATTGTCTGATACCGAGGCCTGAAACGGAATTGCTTGTTGAAAGGACGATAGAATTTTTGCGCGGTCGGCAGGGCAAACAATATGTTTGCGATTTGTGTACGGGCTGCGGCTGTATCGCGGCAGCTATTGCGAAAAATTTTGTTGATGCGAAAATCGTGGCTACGGATATCAGCGACAAGGCTCTTGCTATTGCCGCCCAAAACATTGCAAAATATAGGCTTGAAGAAAAAATTGAACTTCTGCAGGGCGATTTATTTGGGCCTGTAATTGGTCAGCTCGACGTGAAGGAGTTTGATTTGATTGTATGCAACCCGCCTTATGTCAGCAGGGCTGAATATGAAAAACTCGATGCGAAGGTCAAAACCGAACCGAAACTCGCCCTTGATGGCGGGGCGGATGGTCTTGATATTTATCGAAGGATAGCTGCCGATGTTGGCAGCCATTTGAAAAAAGATGGAGCACTTCTGCTTGAAATAGGTCTAATGCAGGGCCGGCAGGTCAAAAAACTGCTTGAGGATACAAATGCCTTTGGTCCTATAAAAATTGAGAAAGATTTCAATAACAGCGACAGAATCGTTGCCGCCTTCAAAAAGTAGCACCACGGATAACTTTCAGGGCATTCCTTTATTATTGACAAAAGATATAAGTTGTTTTATCATAAAAAGTTCAGAATAAGGCGTGATTGGAGATGTTTTGCATTTTATGACGGATGTGACTGCAAGTAATAATGGCGATTTAATCAAAGCCGTTCCTTTTTTCAGAAGGGCTGAGGAAGTTGCCGCCACCGACAACTTCGATTATGCGATAGATATGTTTATTGAAGGTTTGCAGCGTGCACCTGATGCGCTCGAACAGGGTCATAAGCCTCTCCGCCATAATTCCCTGATTAGGCAGGCAAAAGGTGGAAAGAAGCCGTCTGTATTTGAAAAGATGAAACGCGCACGCGGCAAAAATCCGCTCGAAAATATGCTCAACGCCGAGTTTCTGCTTGCAAAGGACCCGGATAATCTGACCTATGCCGAGCAGATGCTCAAAGCTACTGCTGCCGGCAGGTTTAAAAAAACCGCCTTGTGGATTGCCGACCTGATTTTCGAAGCGAACAAAGCACTCGAAAGACCCAGCCTTCAGTCGCTTCTGCTTTTGAAGGATTCCTACGCGGCAATGGAAGAATATGCCAAGGCTGTTGGTGCCTGCGGATATGCATGCAGATTGAAGCCGGACGATGCGGCTCTGGCCGATGAATACAAAAACCTCTCGGCAAATCTTACTATGCAGAAGGGCAAATACGACCAGGACGGCGACTTCAGGCAATCCATCAAGGATAAAGAAAGCCAGGAAAAGTTCCAGTTGCAGCAGGCGGCTATGAAAAGTGTTGATTTTCGTCAGCAGGCAGTAGCTGAGGCGCGTCAAGTGCTGCAGGCGGATCGCTCGCCTGCCAATATATTCAGGCTTGTTGATGTCCTTGGTGAATTGCAGACTGATGAAGCAAACAACGAGTCAATAAAGCTGCTCGATGATGCTTATAGCCAGTTTAAGGATTTCACGTTTAAACGCCGCTCAGGTGAAATAGCGATGAAAATCCTCCGCAGACATATCAGAAAAGTGAAGGTGGGTCTTGAGAAAAATCCTTCCGATCAGGCCGCAAGGGCGGCTTTTACCGATGCGACAAGGCGACTTCTGGCCGCCGAACTGGAGCATTACCGGCTTTGTATGGAAAACTATCCCACCGACCTCAGGTTCAAATATGAATACGGCGTTAGGCTTATGAGAAATCAAAAGTACGACCAGGCCATTGTCTATCTGCAGGAAGCCAAAAAGGAACCGAAACACAAAATATCGGCAATGAATAAAATCGGCCTGTGCTTTTTTATGAAGGGCTGGTTCAGCGATGCAATTGACACTCTAAAGCAGGCGATTAACGAGTATGAAATAAAAGATAATGACATCGCAAAGGATTTAAGGTATAATCTCGCAAGAGCCTATGAGCAGCAGGGCAGTACTGACCAGGCGCTGGAGTTGTATCGCAAGCTTGCTCAGCTCGATTTTTCGTACAAGGATGTCAGGGCAAGGGTTGACAGGTTAAGAAAAACCGAGCAGTGATAAATTTGAATAAAACAAGTATAAGAATTTTTTTAGTCAGGAGTTAAAGTGGCGCATTCATTATCGGCCAAAAAAAGAGTAAGACAGAACGCGAAACGGCGAATCATTAATCGCGCATGCAAAAGCAAGGTTAAAGCCGCGATAAAGGGTTTTGAAACTGTGGTAAGCGGCGGTGACAAAAAGACTGCAGCCGAGCGATACAAACTTGCCGTCAAAAAGCTTGACAAGGTGGCCTCGACAAGGACCATTCACAAAAACAAGGCCGCAAGAATCAAATCACGCCTCGCCCGAAAGCTCAACAAGCTCAAAGGATAAATTCAGGAATACGAAATACGCAATGTTGGGGTTAGCCCCCCAGGCCTGTCCTGGGGGTTTTATGTCTATGGTAGAAGCATTCAAAAAGAGGATAATCAGTCATCTCGGTCACAGGGATTACAAGCCTGTAAAGCCCGTGAACCTGGCAAAGTCGCTTGGCGTAAAACCGGATGAACTGGATACATTCAAAAAAGCCTTCGAGCAGCTTCAGGACGAAGGTCTTGTCATTATCGGTTCAAGGAATCTCATTTCACTCCCTGCCCCAAGCGGTAAAATTTACGGAACATTCAGAGCAGCGTCAAAAGGTTTTGGTTTTGTAACACCGATTGAGCCCAATTCCCACAGCGACTTGTTCATTCCCGAAGAGTTTACCTCAGATGCGATGACTGGAGATACGGTTGCTGCAAAAGTGGTAAAGGAAACACGTCACGGCAGCCAGATTCGATACAGCGGCAAAATCATCGAAATCCTTCAGCGGGCCAGCAACCGTTTTGTCGGAACAATTGCGAAAAAAGGCGATTCTTATTATCTTCTACCGGACGGCAAATTCACTGACCCTGTTGAGATTGACGATGTCGGCGCAAAAAATGCTCAACCTGGCGACAAGGCTGTTGTCGAAATAATAAACTATCCTACTCAATACAATTACGCTTGCGGCGTTGTTATCGAACTGCTCGGAAAAAGCGGAACGTATAAAACCGAAATTGACGCTTGTTTAAGGCGGTTCGCTCTGCCCGTTCAATTCGATAAAAGTTGTCTCGATTCGGCATCACAGGCCGCAGCAAGCTTTCAGCACGCCGGTTTGGCCGGCAGACTCAATTTGACAGAAAAAATCATAATAACTATCGACCCTGAAGATGCAAAGGATTTTGATGATGCCATAAGCGTTGAAGAAAATCCCGATGGCACTTTTACGCTTGGCGTCCACATTGCAGATGTCAGCAGCTTTATCGAGCAGAACTCACCGCTTGATATTGAAGCGAAAAACAGAGGCAACAGCGTCTATCTGCCCGGCTTTGTTATCCCGATGCTGCCGGAAACTCTCAGCAATGGCGTTTGCAGTCTCCAGCCTAACCAAATGAGATTTACGAAGTCGATTTTTATAACCTATGACTCCTCGGCAAATATTCTTAAAAGGGACTTTGCAAACTCTGTTATCCGTTCAACGGCAAGGCTCACATATACCGAGACCGACAGAATCCTCAAAGGCCAAAAAACGCAGAGACCGCCGCAGGTTGTTGCGCTGCTGCGCGATATGGAAAAACTTGCAAGGATAATAGAATTACGTCGCAACAGTAGCGGTATGCTTCATCTCGATTTGCCGGAAACCGAGCTTGTCTTCGACAAATCCGGCAGGGTAACTGACGCTCATCCTGCTGATACCGGCTATCCTCATACGATGATTGAGATGTTTATGGTCGAGGCAAATGAAGCGGTTGCAGAGCTTCTAAACAGCCTCGATGTTCCTTTTATGAGAAGGATTCACCCGGACCCGGACTCATTGAGTTTAAAAGGCCTTTCCCAAACGCTCAAAATGTTCGGCGTTTCTGCGCCGAAAAATCCCGACAGGTTCGATTTACAGAATATTCTTGCCTATATAAAGGAAAAAAAAGCCGCTTATGCGGTAAATATTTATGTCCTCCGCTCTCTTACCCGTGCCGAGTATTCACCGCTGAACATAGGCCATTACGCCCTTGCCTCGAAGCATTATTGTCATTTTACAAGCCCCATTAGAAGATACGCCGATTTGCTTATCCACAGACTTCTTGAGATGTATCTTAAGGGAAAGATGCAAAAAGAAACTTTAACGGAATCAGAACTTACTGAAATAGGCAAACACCTGACTTTCACTGAGGGACGGGCGGATAGTGCCGAGGGGGATTTAAAAACCGTTTTGATTTTGCAGCTTTTCCAGAAGCGTCTTGGCGAAACCATTGAAACAGTGATCAGCGGCCTTGCGAATTTCGGAGTTTTTGTTCAGTGCACAAAGTTTGGTGTTGAAGGTCTTATCCCGCTTGACCTGCTCGGCAAAGATAAATTTATTTACGACCATCGCGCACAGTGCGTTTACGGCCAGCGCAGCGGCAGAACATTCCATATTGGTATGCCTTTGACTGTCAGGATTGTATCTGTTAATATAGCGGCAAGACAATTAAATGTTATTCCGGTCGAGAAACCAAAAGGAGAAACGGTCCATCGGAAGAAAATGAAAGGGAAAAATAGATTGAGGAAGGTAAAAAAATGAAAGCAACAAAGTATGCTGTTTTGAAGATAGTTTTATTTGCGGTTTTTTTCACACACTCGCTTGTTTTTGCAGCCTCATCAGATTGTCCTCAGAATATTATTTTTATAATTGTTGACGGCGGCGGGTTTAATCATATTGACGCGGCAGATTATTATTCTTATGGCAAAAAGAGAAGCCTGCCTTTCGAAAAATTTCCTGTAAAACTTGCAGTAACCACCTATTCTGCAGGCGGCTCGTACGACCCGAAGAAGGCAGCGGAAGATTTTAATTATGTAAAGACGGGTTTTACAGACAGCGCAGCGGCGGCAACGGCGATGTCGACAGGCTTTAAAACCTTCAATGGCGCGCTCGGCGTCGATGTCAATGGCAGCAGACTTGAGCATATAATCGAAAGATGTGAAAAACTCGGTATGGCAACCGGAGCGGTTACGACTACTGCGATAACCGATGCCACGCCGGCAGGTTTTGTCGCTCATCAAAAGTCCCGCAAAAGCCGTAAACAAATTGCTGATGAAATGATAAATCGAAGCGATATGGAGGTTCTTTTCGGCTGTGGGAATCCTTTTTTCGACGACAACGGCAGGAAACTCGACAAACCCGGCAGCTTTAAATATGTCGGCTCAAAGGAAATTTGGAAATCGCTCGTTGAAGACTCGGCCGGCAGGTGGACTTTGATTCAAAGCAGACAGGAGTTTCTTAATCTTGCCGAAGGTAATACACCGGAAAAGGTTTTGGGTATTGCTCAGGCCGCATCCACGCTGCAGCAGAAACGCAGCGGAAAATCTGTTGTGCCTTTTGATGTACAGTTAAATCAAAATATGCCGTCTCTTGCTGAAATGATAAAGGCTGCTTTTAATGTCCTCGACGAGGACGATGACGGATTTTTTATTATGATTGAGGCAAGTGCTGTTGACTGGGCCTCGCACGGTAATGACGGTGCAAGAATGATAGAGGAGATGATCGATTTTGACAATGCCGTCAAGGCTGTGGTCGAATGGGTCGCCGGCAAAAGCTCCTGGCGCCAAACCCTTGTAATTGTTACAGCCGACCATGAGTGCGGTTATCTGACGGGACCGGACAAAAGCAGATTTGTGGCCGGTAGCGGCAAGGGAAAATTGCCGAAAATGCAGTTCAACTCCAGGAAACATACAAACTCGCTTGTAGCTTTTTATGCAAAAGGACGGGGCGCAAAACTTTTCGCCAAACGGATAAAAGGCAAAGACCCTGTCTATGGTCCGTATATAGACAACACTGACATTGCCAAAGTCGTTTTTGCGCTTCTTGAGAAAAAGGTTTCGATAGAGAAATGAGGGTTTTTTTGTTATCCGTCGGCAGTTTATTATTTCTCGTTTCTTTTGCTGCGCATATCTATGTAAAGGTGAAACTTCGTCCCAAGCAGGAATCCGATTTTGATGAAATTTATTGGGAGTTTGAGGATACCCATCCCGGCTTTGCCCGCTACAATAGACTCTCGAGGATGACCTTTACAGGGATGGTTTTCGGAGCGATTCTGCTGTTTTTGGCTCTTGTTTTTTAAAGACTGCCAATCTGGCATAAAAAACATCTTTTTCTGTTTCCATAAGTACCTGCCGACGCTGAACTTGCGTTTTTACGCTTTCAGGCACATCCTTTGCTCTATTTAGTTACTACAGAGATAGAAAGGAAAGGTTATGCAGTTTGATAAATTTACATTAAAGGCTCAGGAAGCCTTGGCCACTGCTCAGCAGATAGCGATGCAGAAGTCTAATACGGTTCTTTCCCCGTTGCATCTGCTGGCCGCCATTTTGCGCGACGATGCCGGCGTTGCGGTTATGGTATTGAAGTTAATCGGTGCCAATGTCGGCCGTGTAAAAGAGATGACCGATAACGAAATCGGCCGCCTTGCCACCGGAAATGTCGGTGCTCAGATTATGCCAGACCCTGTCCTCAATCAGATAATTCTTGACGCACAAAACCGTGCGGAAAAAAGAGGCGATGAGTATTTGGGAGTCGAGCATCTCTTTTTGTCCCTCGCCTCTGTCAGTAGCGGTGCGAAAGAGGTTTTGTCCGTTAATTCCATCACGCCCGAGCAGATTGAAGCGGCCTTGAAGCAAATCCGCGGCTCAGAAAAAATTACCGATGCGAGTCCTGAAGAAAAGTACAAGGCTCTTGAAAGGTACGGTATAGACCTTGTTGAGCTTGCCCGCGTGGGAAAGCTCGATCCCGTTATCGGCAGGGAAGAGGAAATCAGGCGTTGTATGCAGGTGCTTAACAGGCGAACTAAAAATAATCCTGTGCTCATTGGCGAACCGGGTGTGGGTAAAACAGCTATTGTTGAAGGCCTTGCCCAGCGCATTGTGGCAGGCGATGTGCCGGCAGGCCTGAAGAATAAGAAAGTCGTTGCTCTTGATATGGGCGCTTTGATTGCAGGCACAAAATATCGTGGCGAATTCGAGGACAGGTTCAAAGCCGTCCTCAAGGAAGTTATCGCTTCTGAAGGCGGAGTCGTATTATTTATCGATGAATTACACACCGTAGTCGGCGCAGGAAGGGCCGAAGGCGCCGTTGATGCAGGCAATTTATTAAAGCCCTCGCTTGCCCGCGGCGAGCTCCGCTGCATAGGCGCAACGACAATCGACGAATATCGCAAGCACGTTGAAAAAGACGCTGCGCTTGAGAGAAGATTTCAACCGATTTTGATTGACCCGCCTACAGTCGAAGAAACCATCGCGATACTACGGGGCCTCAAGGACAGATACGATACGCATCACGGCGTAAGAATCACCGATGGCGCTCTGGTTGCTGCTGCGACTTTATCAAACAGATACATATCTGACAGATGGCTGCCGGACAAAGCCATTGATTTAATTGACGAGGCTGCATCAAAACTTCGGATTGAAAACGATTCGCTGCCTGCCGAACTTGACGATATACGCAGAAAAATTATGCAGCTTCAGATTGAAAAGCAGGCGCTGAAAAAAGAGACCGATGCAGCAAGTAAAAGACGGCTTGAAAATCTTGAAAAACAGCTCAAGGATCTGCAGCAAAAGGATAAGGAGCTTACCGAAGAATGGGAAACCGAAAAAGCGGACATCAACGCAATAAAAGCGATTAAGGAAAAAATTGACCGTGCCCGGACGGAGTTTGACGAAGCCCAGCGCAAAGGCGATCTTGAAACAGCGGCAAGGCTGAAATACAGCACAATCGCTGATTTGCAAAAGCAGCTCGAGCAAAAGGAACAGCAGCTTGCCAAAAGCGATGCCGGCAAAATGATTCGCAATGAAGTTACCGAAGAGCACGTTGCGCAAATCGTTGCCAAATGGACGGGCATACCGGTTTCAAAATTACTCAGCGGCCAGCGCGAACGCTTGATGCATATGGAAGATGAAATTCACAAGCGCGTTGTCGGCCAGGACGAAGCCGTTGCCGCGTTGTGCAATGCCGTTCGCAGAAACCGTGCCGGCCTTGGCGATACTGACAGGCCAATCGGCGTGTTTTTATTTCTCGGCCCGACAGGCGTCGGCAAAACCGAGCTTTCAAAAGCCCTTGCGGAATTTCTCTTTAACAACCCTAATGCGATGGTGCGTGTCGATATGAGCGAATTTATGGAACAGCACAGCATTGCCCGTTTAATCGGCTCGCCGCCCGGATACGTAGGTTACGAAGAAGGCGGCAGATTAACCGAGGCCGTCCGCAGAAAACCTTACTCGGTCGTCCTGCTCGACGAGATTGAAAAAGCACATCCCGATGTATTTAACGTTCTGCTACAGGTCTTTGATGAAGGCAGGCTGACCGACGGGCAGGGGAGAACGGTCGATTTCAAGAACACCGTTATAATAATGACCAGCAATATGGCCAGCGAGCAGATTCTTGCGCTCACGGAGGAAAAAGGCGCAGACTGGGAAATTGAGGCGCACGTAAGGGATGTTTTAAGAAAGTATTTCAAGCCGGAATTTCTGAACAGAATTGATGAAAGCATTGTCTTTCATATGTTGACAAAAGGAGACCTTGAAAAAATTGTCGAGATACAGATTGCCCGTCTTGCGCAGAGATTGCGCGACAGGCATATCAATGCCGAGTTTACGGGCAATGCTAAAAGACAGTTGATGGACGAAGGTTATGACCCTGCCTTTGGTGCAAGGCCGCTCAAGCGCACTATCCAGCAGAGACTCGAGAATAAGCTTGCCGCCGAACTTATTGAAGGCAGGTTTGCCGAAGGCGATTGCATTAAAATCGACGCCAATGCCCACACCTTTACGTTTGAAAAGATAAATTCCTGATGGTCGCTGCAGACAAAAAAATGGCGGAGCTTTGTAAGCCCCGCCTTTTGCTTTATGGCTCTTTCCTTTTAGCGTTTTAGCTTTTTTCCTGCTCTATCCTGCTTACCATCTGACTTGTGTCCCTGCCGTCGAGACGGATAAGAGGCTTTAGCTAAACATGACCATTCCTGGTCTTGCGAGCCATCTTTTCTAACCCTTGTCCACAGACATATCGGTATGGCAATATTAAAAAGTTGAATCTTTTTTCATACAAATTTGTGGTTTCGCAAAAACTATTTATACTGGCAAAAAAAGGCGAAATAGGTTAAAAAATAGCGGTCTTATTTACAAGAAAAGGGATAAAGAATATGCAAAATTTCACCTATTGCAATCCGGTCAATATAGTCTTCGGCAAAGGCACAATCGCACAAATCAATGAGCTT
This sequence comes from uncultured Planctomycetaceae bacterium, assembly GCA_964619675.1. Lineage (GTDB taxonomy): Bacteria > Planctomycetota > Phycisphaerae > Sedimentisphaerales > UBA12454 > JAPLMW01. Next base: position 14,947 of record CAZUEO010000011.1, read on the forward strand.
ATAAAGCCGAATGCGAAGGTCCTTTTAACTTATGGCGGCGGCTCGATAAAGAAAAACGGCGTTTACCGGCAGGTCAAGGCCGCGCTGAAGAAGCGAAAGGTCTTCGAATTTAGCGGTATTGAGCCGAACCCCGTTTATGAAACTCTTATGAAGGCCGTACAGCTCGGCCGCGAAAAGAAAATAGACTTTATTCTCGCTGTCGGCGGTGGCTCTGTGCTTGACGGCTCGAAATTCATCGCTGCCGCAATTGGCTACAAAGGCAAAGACCCGTGGAAAATCCTGCAAAACCACGGCGTTGATGTGCGCTGGGCGGTGCCTTTGGGAACGGTGCTTACGCTCCCTGCAACAGCTTCTGAAATGAACTCAGTTGCGGTTATATCCAGAAAAAGTACAACAGAAAAGCTTTTCTTTGGCAGCCCGTTTGTCTATCCCGTATTTTCCATTCTCGACCCGCAGACTACTTATTCACTGCCCAAAAATCAGCTTCGCAACGGCATCGTCGATACCTTTATTCACGTTGCCGAGCAGTACGCAACGGTTGATTTGAATACGCCTGTGCAGGATGGATTCGCCGAGGCGATTTTCAAAACGCTTATCGAAATAGCGCCTTCTGTAATGAGCGGGAAAAAGGATTATTGCGCTCGTGCATCATTTATGTGGTCTGCGACGCAGGCCCTTTGCGGCCTTTTGAGCTGCGGCATTATCGGCGACTGGAGCACTCATATGATAGGCCATGAGCTTACCGCCTTTTTCGGTCTGGCTCACGCCGAGACGCTTGCGATTGTTATGCCGGCCGTTTGGAGGTATAAAATCACCCACAAGGCCGACAAGCTCGCTAAAATGGCTCAAAACGTATGGGGCGTAAAACGCGGCAGTAAAAAGCAGAAAGCCGCTGCCGCGATAGACCGCACCATCAGATTCTTCCACTCAATCGATATGCCGACCAGGCTGAAAGATTACGGCATTGGCCAAAAAGATGTCCAAAAAGTTGTTGACCGTTTTGCCCGCAGGGGTGACGTACTTGGTGAACACGGCGATATTGATGCGAAGGCTGTAAGAAAAATTTTAAAACTGTGTTTGTGAGGATATTCTTATGAAATCTTTTAAATTTGCATCTGTTTTTGTCATTGCAGCTTTTTTAATGTTGTTCTGTATGGGCTGGACGGCAAGGCACAATATCGACCTCGGCGAGTTTATAAAGGAAATTACCATCATAAATGTCAGGGGCAATCAGACGCAGTCTGCGATTTGGCTGCCCTTTGAGTTTAATGTAAATGCGATAGCCTCTGGTTCAAAAACGCAAACGGACATTTCATTTTTGAAATCTTATCTGATTTTTATGGTTCAGTGCTCGGTTGACCGCGGCGGCAGTCAGACCTATACCTCATGGTCCCAGATTCAAAACAGGGCTTTTCTCAAGGGCTTTTCATCTGCCCGGCTCAGACCCTTGACCCTCGTGCCGGTCGGGCTCAGCCAAAAGCTCGAAGCGATAAAGACTGCAATGGCAGGTAGCGAAAGTTCTGTCGGCAATATGCACATCCTCGTGTTTGACATTAACGACCCCGCTGGCAAACCTCTGGTTGATACTGCCAGGCGGGACAAGCTCACTTTGGTTCTCGATGCATCCGGCCCCTTCAGCAGGACAGAATTTACCTGGCACACGCCCTTCGATGCCGTTATTGATGCGGGTTTTTGTCCCAAATGCGGCGAGAAAATCAAAGCTCAATGGCACTACTGCCCGTGGTGCGGTAATAAACTGTAGCCGCCGTGCATCAGTCGGGACGGTTGGTGTTCTGCAGATATTTCAGCAGGTAATTTTTATCAGGGCCGCCGAGATGCTCCCATGGCAGAATCTCGTCAAATTCAAATTTTTTTGCTGCAAGCCGGTGTAAGTCAAGACCGAATTTTTCAAATGCTTCTTTCCATAAATCAAATCTGAAACACTCATTCCACAAATCAAATCTCGCCCCGCTTTTATAGGCGCATTCAATCACGTCAGCCAGTTTTCTGTCGCCTCTGCCGATGGCCGATTCGAGAATGCTTCTTTGAATGTTGTGAAACTTAAAGTTTATAAATCTTGCGCCGAGCCTTTTTTTCTCGGCAAGGATTATATCTTTAGCGTTTTTGAAATATTCTTCTGTTTGTTGCGCCAGCCAGCCGAAAGGCGTATGGGCCTTCGGCACAAACCAGCTTACCGCAGCGTTTATATTGGCGACTTTGTTGGAGACCTTCTTTCGCAGCACAGCAAGGTCATAAGATAATTTAACTATATTTTTTATATCTTCCTCTGTTTCACCCGGCAGTCCCGCCATAAAATAAAGTTTTATACTTTCAAATCCCTGTTTGTAAGCCTCCTGGACCGCTGCAAAAAGGTGTTCATCGGATATTGGCTTATTTATTATTTTTCGAAGTTTTTCGCTTGCCGCTTCAACCGCTATTGTGAGACCGCTTTTGCGAACTGACGATGCGAGTTTCGGCAAAAGTTTTAATTGCGCATCTACTCTCAGACTCGGCAGTGAAATTCCAACCCTGCGAGGCTCAAAATATTCATTGAGCAGGCTGACGGCTTCTTCCAGGTACGGGTAATCAGCCGTTGAAAGACTTAGAAGGCTGATTGTGTCAAGACCTGTTGTGGTATACGCCTTTTTTGCAATTTCCAAAATCCTTTGCGGGCTGCGGTATCGAACAGGCCTTCTGCAGAAACTTGCCTGGCAGAAATTGCACCTGCCCGGGCAGCCCCGCATAACCTCAATACTCATCCTTTCATGAACGGCCTGGGTAAAAGGCACAATCGGTTTTTCAGGCACGATAGAGCTATCAAGGTTATCGGTAACGGCATCGCTAATCCGTGGAAGCAGACCATCATAAAGTGAAGGCACATAGATAAATGGGAATTTTTTAGATACCTCTATTAAAATATTTCGTCTTGATGTATTTGCTTTTTTATGCTCAATCAAAAACTTTGCAAGCTCGACAGCAGCCTCTTCGGCCTGGCCCAGCAGCAGCATATCAAAAAAGTCCGCAACAGGCTCGCAGCAGTTTGCCATTCCCGCCCCGCCCAAAATTAAAGGGTGATTTTCATTTCTGTCTTTGCTCCGCAGCGGGATACCGGCAAGGTCAAGTGCATTTAAAACGCCCGTGTAGCAAAGCTCATTTGTAAGACTGAAACCCACAATGTCAAAATCTTTAACTGCCGCCTTTGATTCGAGACTGAAAAGCGGGATGTCTTTTTGTTTCATAATGTCCTGCGCATCGAGCCACGGCAAAAAAACCCGCTCGGCGGCGACATTGGGCAGACGGTTTAACACTTCATAGATAATCGCCAGCCCCGTATGGCTCATACCGATTTCATAAACATCGGGAAAGCACAGTGCAATTTTCAAATCACATTTATCGAGGTCTTTTTTAATCTGGTTGACCTCACCACCGATATAACGCGAAGGCGTCCTGACAAACGGCAGCAATTTCCGCTCGAGGATATCTGCAAGCATTGTGATTTTTTTATTTTTCATTTCCGGCATTATAGCTGATAATAGCGGCAAAATTGAAGGGTTTTTTATGACAAAAAGGCAGTTATGGATTCTAAGAATAGGTATAGCAGCGAGTTTGCTTGTGTTTTTACTTTTACGTTCGTTCAGCCGTCCACAGAAAACTAAAAGACCGATTTCTCTCGAAAGCCCCACTAAAATCGTGATGAACACAATTGCACGGATTGTTGCGGTTGCGCCTGATGAAAAAACCGCGAAGTTAAGCATTGATGCGGCTTTTGAAAAAATATACCGGCTTGAAACATTGATGAACAGATACGACCCAAGTTCTCAATTGTCGCAGGTAAATCTGCTGGCGGCAAAACAACCTGTCAAAGTTGATAAAGACCTGTTTGATATCCTGCAGCAGTCGGTTTATTACAGCAAAAAAACCGGTGGCGCCTTTGATATTACCGTAGGGCCGCTGGTTGATTTGTGGAAAAAATGCGCTGAGGCAAATTCTATGCCCGCAGATAAGCAGCTTGAAGAAATTAAAAAGAAAATAGGTTTTCAAAGGCTGCTGCTTGATTCAAATGATTTTTCAGTAAGATTTGTAGCAGAGGGAATGAAACTTGATTTGGGAGCAATCGCAAAAGGTTATGCAGCGGACAAAGCCGTTAACGAAATGAAGAAATGCGGTGCGGTGGCAGGATTAGTTGAAATTGGCGGCCAGATAGGTTGTTTCGGACTGACGGAAGAAAAGAACAAATGGATTGTCGGAATTCGCAACCCTGCAAAGCAAAAGGACAATCGGATTATCGACAAGATTGCCGTTAGTAATATGGCCGTGTCAACCAGCGGCGATTATGAAAGATTTTATAAAGTTGCCGATATGCGATTCAGCCATATTTTCAATCCCAAAGCAGAAAAAAGCGCCAATGAACTTACAAGCGTTACGATTATCGCACCGAATGGCACCGAAGCCGATGTCCTTGCCACCGCCGTAAGCGTTTTAGGTGCGGAAAAAGGTCTTGATTTAATCGAAAAAACGGAGGATACAGAAGCCATACTGATTAAAACGGGCAGCAGTGAAATAATCAAATCCAGCGGTGCTGAACAATATTTGGCAAAATAAGGTAAGTTACGGGCTGACATCAATTTGTTTGACTTAAACTCTCAATTGTGGTAAATATTACCGGTTTTAGGGAATTTTGCTGTATTTATATGAATCTTGAGGACTTACGTAAAAAGATAGACCAGATAGACGCCCGGCTCGTTGAGCTGCTTAATGAGCGTGCGCAGGTAGTCATTCAGATAGGCAAGGTCAAGGGCAGCGGGCCGGTTTACGCGCCGGACCGTGAAAAAAAGGTGCTTGCAAGAGTTGCGGAATTGAATAAAGGACCGCTGCCGGACAAGACCCTTGTCGCGATATGGCGGGAGCTGATGAGCGGCTCATTCCTTCTCGAACGGCCTTTGAGAATTTCATACCTCGGGCCGGAAGGCAGCTTTACGCATACCGCTGCGATTCGCAAATTCGGCCAGTCTGTTGAGTACGAAGCGGTGCTCGATATACGCGGCATATTTGACGAGGTAAGCAAAGGGCATTGCGACCTTGGTGTTGTGCCGATAGAAAATTCCATCGCAGGCGGCGTTATTGAAACTCTCGATGCCTTCGTGGATTCAGATGTTTTTATCTGTGCCGAAGTCAATATGACGATTCACCATAATCTTCTTGCAAACTGCAAGCTGGAGGAAGTGAAAAAGCTTTATTCCAAACCCGAGGTCTTCGCTCAATGCAGGCGGTGGCTCAGCGCGACTTTCAAGGAGGCAAATACGATAGCAGTGGCCTCGACTGCAAAGGCCGCTCAAATGGCGGCAAAGGAAAAGTTCGCCGCCGCTATCGGCTCTGAGGTCGCTGCCGAACTGTATGGCTTAAAGGTAATATGTGAAAATATCGAAGATATCGTGAATAATATAACGCGGTTTTTGGTTATAAGCAAAGAAGATGCAAAACCGACCGGCGACGACAAGACCTCGATACAGTTCAGCACCGCTCACAAAGCAGGCGCCCTTGCCGATGTGCTGGATGTCTTCAAAAAACGGGACGTTAACCTCACTAATATCGAGTCAAGACCGAGCAAAAAGAGACAGCGGGAATACTATTTCTTTGTGGATTGTCTCGGACACCGGAAAGATGAAAAACTTACGGCCTGTCTCGAAGAGATAAAGCAACATTGTCTTCAGCTTTCTGTGCTGGGCAGTTTCCCGCGAAGTGATACACTGCTGGAGTAGTTTTTTTGGAGAAGATGATGAGAAAACCGTTCGTAGGCGGCAACTGGAAAATGAATACCGACGCCAAAAGCGCCGTCGAGCTTGCAGAGGGCGTCGTGCAAAGATGTGGTGCGATGCTCGATAAAGTGGATATTTCCGTCTGTCCGCCTTTTGTTTATCTTGCAGCCGTGAAAAATGCTCTTGGTTCATCGAATATCGCTCTTGGCGCGCAGGATGTGTATTTCGAGCCGAAGGGCGCCTTTACGGGCGAGATAAGCTGTCAGATGCTTAAAGATGTCGGCTGCAGAAACGCGATAATCGGCCATTCCGAAAGGCGGCACGTGCTTGGCGAAACCGATGGGCTTATAAACAAGAAACTCCTGGCGGCAATAGAAGCCGGGCTTTTACCGATATTTTGCGTCGGTGAGCTTCTTGACCAGCGCAAGACCGGACAAACTGAACAGGTTGTCAAACAGCAGGTGCAGAAAGGTATGGCAGGCGTAACTGCCGAAAATGCAAAGAAGATAACGGTAGCTTATGAGCCTGTCTGGGCCATCGGCACAGGCGTTAATGCACTACCTTCGCAGGCTCAGGAAGTCCATTTAATGATTCGACAACTGCTCGCTGCGATGTATAATAAGGATATTGCCGGCCAGATGAGAATTCAGTATGGCGGCTCGGTAAAAGCGGATAATGCTTCACAAATTATAGCGCAGGCGGATGTTGACGGATTTCTGGTCGGCGGGGCAAGTCTAAAAGCCGATGAATTCGCTGCAATCGTAAAAGCTGCGGTGGAAGCGGAAAAATAATTTTTATTTTCCAGAGGTAATATATGGCAGGTTTTGTTTTGGCGGCAGTGCCGTTTGTAATGAAAGTTGTTATGGGTATCTGGCTCGTCGCGGCTCTGGTTCTGGTTTTTGTTGTTCTGATACAGAAAGGCAGAGGCGGCGGGCTCAGCTCGGCGTTCGGTGGAATCGGCAGTTCCCTGCTCGGCACAAAAACAGGCGACTTTCTTACCTGGGTTACAATTTGTATCGTTGCGGTCTGGCTGCTTTTAAGCATTGTTGCCGTAAAGTGGTACAAGCCTCAGGCGAGTGAATATCTCGAAGGTGGACAGCCCCGGGCTTCTGTGCCGACAGTGCCGACTGAAACTGAAAAACCTCTTGAAAGTCGGGAGTTTAATACGCCGGCCGGCGTTGAGTGAGGGTTACAGATGTTGAACAGTATGACAGGATTTGCACGCATCTGCCGGGAGATAGGCGGGATAAGCTATGCCGTTGAAATAAGGACGGTTAATAATCGGTATTTCAAGCCGAACATCAGGCTGCCGGAATCCGCAGCGTTTCTGGAGCAGGAGATTGAAAAACTTCTGCGCCAAAATGTCTATCGCGGCGCGGTTAATTACATTCTTCGCTATAAGAACATCAGCGGAGAACCTATGTATGAGATAGATTCTGCCGCTCTTAAAAGTTATATCGCCAGGCTTAACAGCGTTAGTCAGCCCGATAGCGGAGTCGAGTGCAGAATAAATCTTGCAGACCTGCTTCTGCTGCCGGGTGTTGTAAGACCTCAGGAGCCGGAAAATGAGCAGGCAGAGCAGTTAAAAAAAGCTGTCCTTGAGGTAACAGCCCAGGCCGTAGAGCAGTTGAAGATAATGAGAAGCCAGGAAGGACAGGCCCTTGCCGAAGACCTGGCGGCACAGTGCAGCCAGATAAAAAATTTGCTTGAGAATATTGAAACAAGAAAGCAGGTAGTTGTTAGTGAATACAGAGACAGGCTTGCGGCACGCGTCAAGGAATTGCTTAGCGCCGTTCGTCTCGAGCTTGACAGTGATATCCTTGCAAGAGAAGTGGCCATCTTTGCCGACCGAAGCGATATAGGAGAAGAAATCATCAGGCTTGGTTCGCATCTCCGGCAGTTTGTCGAAAGCTGCCAGAAAGAGCAGCGGGCAGGAAGAAAGCTGGATTTCATCGCGCAGGAAATGCTTCGCGAAACCAATACCATCGCGAGCAAGGCCTCGGATGCGAAGGTATGCCTTGATGTGGTTCAGATAAAGTCCTGCATCGAGAGAATCAAGGAACAGGTACAGAATGTCGAATAGTTCGCAGCGGGATATGGCAGGGCAGTTGGTAATAATAAGCGGGCCCAGCGGAGTAGGCAAAAGCACTATATGCAAAGAGCTTGTCAAACGGCTTGACAATATTTATTTGAGCGTATCGATTACGACTCGCCCGCAAAAGGCCGGTGAAGAAAACGGTAGAGAATACCGGTTCATTGGCAGGGATGAGTTTGAAGAAGGGGTAAAGGCCGGAAAATTTCTCGAGTACGCGAAAGTTTTCGGAAATCTGTACGGCACGGAAAAAGGCAGTGTCCTGCAGGCGCTCGGTCAGGGCAGGATAGTTCTTCTTGAGATTGATGTGCAGGGCGCACAGCAGGTCAGGAATCTGTATCCTGATGCCAGGCTGATTTTTATTCTGCCGCCCAAACAGGCGGAGCTTGCCAAAAGGATAAACGGCAGAGGCAGAGACGGCCGGGATGATGTTGAAAAGAGACTTGCCGGCGCCGGCATAGAGATAGCCGCAGGCTGGCAGCATTACAGGCATCTGGTTATAAACGACAACCTCCGGCAGGCCGTAAAGGAAATTATGGAAATTATCACTAAACCAGTTGGAGAACAAGAATGATTGATGAATTGAAGAACAAGCGGATTTTTGAAAAAGTCGGCGGGCCTTTCAAATTGTCGGCCCTTATTCAGAAACGGATGGCTGAGCTTCTGGAAGGTTCAAGACCGTTGATTGAAAACACGGAGAAAAAGACTATGATGGAGATTGTCATCGAGGAAATTATACAGGACAAGATCACTCCCGACTATAACCCACAGCCGCAAAAAGCCGACATACCGAAATTATAAGTGATGCGGCAATGGCAAAGGAAAATTCCATATTTAAAGGTTTGAATGTTTTGCTTGGCGTAACCGGCGGCGTTGCAGCTTACAAAGCGGTTGACCTTGCGAGCAAATTGACTGCCCCGGGCGCTCTTGTGGATACCGTTATGACTGAAAACGCCTGCAAATTTATTCTGCCGAAAAGTTTTGAAGCGGTAACCGGCAGAGCGGTTTATACCAGTATGTGGGAAATGAATGCCGGCTTTCAGATAAGCCATATAAGTCTTGCCGACATCGCCGATATTGTCGTCGTCGCGCCTGCTACCGCAAATATCATCGCCAAAGTTGCAGGCGGTATTTGTGACGACCTGCTCAGCACGACGTTATGCGCCTGCTGGCAGAAAAAGGTTCTGTTTGCACCCGCTATGAATGAAAAAATGTGGACGAATCCTGCCGTCGGTCAAAACGTCGAAAAATTAAGACAAATGGGCTTTGAAATAATCGGCCCCGGCCAGGGCCGTCTTGCCTGCGGCAGTAAAGGTGTCGGCAGAATGGCTGAAGTTGCCGATATTATGCAGCGGCTGGAGAAAATGACGAAGAGTAAATGAAACCGAGCCAATTGCATTTCCTTATTACCGCAGGGGGCACAAGAGAATATATCGATGCCGTTCGCTTTATCTCCAACGCAAGCAGCGGCAAAATGGGCATTGCTCTCGCCGATGCCGCGTTAAAGGCCGGTCACAGGGTAACGCTCATAACCGTCGCTGAAAACTCAAAACTCAAAACTCAAAACTCAAAACTTAAAGTTGTCCAGGTAATCAGCGCAGATGAAATGTTCAAAGCGGTAAGGAAATATTTCAGCAGATGTGATTGTCTGATTATGGCAGCTGCGGTGGCGGATTACACGCCTGCCAGAAAATCGAAGGTCAAAATTAAAAAGTCAAAGGGGGAGCTAATAATAAAGTTAAAGCCGACACCTGATATTTTAAAATGGGCGACAAAAAACAAAAAAAAGGACCAGGTTGTCGTTGGCTTTGCGCTGGAAGACAGGAATTTGCGAAAGAACGCTGAAAAGAAATTAAAAGAAAAAAACCTCGATATGATAATCGCAAATGCACCTTCGGCAATTGGTATGGAAAAATCGAAGATGGAAATCAAGCCTGCCAACGGAAAATGGATAAAATTGGCTGATGCCCCCAAAACAAAATCCGCAGAAATGATATTGGAACACATCAGGCGCTGTTTTTATTCATAAAATCTTTATCAGCGAGGCGAATAATCACGTATGCGAGTATTGAACCAATCACATCGGATATCAGGTCGAGGCTCGTATTTAAATAACCGCCGACACCGGACTGCGGAACTAAAGCACTAACGATGGATTCAACGATTTCATTGAGTGCGCCGATTCCCAAACCGGCAGAGACGATTATAATAAACAGAGTAATAGGGTGTTCGGTGAAATTTCCCAGCATAGGTTTTAGCAGATAGAACATAACTGCCGTGGCTGCGCCGAATCCTGTTATGTGAACAAACTGGTCATATCGCAGAACAGGATATGTTTTCGAAAGGTCAATTAAAATAATATCATATAAGCGAGTGCCGTTTAGATATATTGCACCGCCTGCCATATGAAAAAATGCCCATATTGCCAGCGACCACAGCACGCTGTTGGGAAAAAAGACTTTGTCGTTGGAGATGGCAAAAACCGCAGCGAAGAATATTATAACGCCGACGTAAATAATGAACTCGTAGTTTCTTTTGCTGATAAAGCAGGAGCCGAAGACAATTATTGACAGAACAAGAAAAATCAGTATCGGTAATTGACCCTTGCGAGGTTTCATAAACTGTTGTCTTTAATCTTTTATACCGAGGTCTTCTTTAGTAAGGATGCTCTCAAATTTATAGCCTGCGTTTGTGATATTTTCACCTGCTCCCTGTTTGCGGTCGATTACTGCGACAATCTTTTTTACCTTTGCCCCCGCCTCGGTAATTACCTTCGCTGCCTCAAGAACCTGCCCGCCGGTTGTTGCGATATCCTCCACGAGTAGTACGACATCGTCCTTATTTAATGCGCCTTCAATCATCTTGCCTGTGCCGTAATCCTTTTTGCTGTTGCGGATAATGACCCATTTTTTGCCTGTCTGCATCGCAGTTGCCGCGGCAAGCGCAACACCGCCCAGCTCAGCGCCTGCGATTAAAGTAACATCGCCGGTTACATATTTCGCAAATTCAGCGCCAAGTGCTTCTAAAATGTCAGGCTGAGTCTCAAACAAATATTTATCGAGATAATATTTGCTGCGTTTTCCGCTGCGAAGTAAAAAGTCGCCTTCGAGGTACGCAGTTTCCTTAATGCGTTTCGCAAGTTCTTGTTTGGTCATATCTTACATCCGTTTTCTAAACTTTAAGCTCTGTCTTTTTATGGACTTTTCCGCGGTATTTTTTAATCGCCGGCTTTACGATTTTTGTTATGAATTCATCGACCTGCTGCGGTGCTCTGCCGGTGTAACAGGCCGGATTTAAGACTTTTTTGAAATCTACCTTTGCAAAAGCGCCATCTTTTTTCAGTCTTTCAATAAGGTCGTTTGACCTGCCGAATTTTTTAACCTGCAGGGCCGCGGCGTGCGAATGTACTCTGATTTTCTCGTGGAGTTTTTGTCTGTCGCCGCCCGCCTTGACCGCCGCCATAAGGATATTTTCAGTTGCCATAAAGGGCAGCTCCGCGGCAATATGCGCTGAGATTACATTTGGATAGACCACAAGACCGTTCGATACGTTGATGAGTATTTCAAGAATGCCGTCTGCCGCGAGAAACGCCTCAGGTATTACTATTCGTCTGTTTGCCGAATCGTCGAGCGTTCTTTCAAGCCACTGCTCTGCCGCAGTCATTTGCGGACTTGCCGAAAGGCTTATTAAAAATCTCGCAAGCGCCGTTACCCGCTCGCAGCGCATCGGGTTGCGCTTATACGCCATTGCGCTTGAGCCTACTTGTGTTCTTTCAAAAGGCTCTTCGATTTCCTTTAAGTTCGCAAGCAGCCGAATATCGTTGCAGAATTTATGTGCCGACTGAGCTGTGCCTGCAAGCGTATTTATTACGAGCGAATCTATCTTGCGTGAATACGTCTGGCTGGCAACGACACATACTTTTTCAAAACCGAATGCCTTTGCAACCATTTTATCGAGCTGTTTGACCTTGCTGTGACTTCCGCCGAAAAGTTCGAGAAACGAGGCCTGCGTGCCGGTTGTGCCTTTTACGCCCCGCAGCGGCAAATGGCTTATACGATACTCTATTTCAGAAAGGTCGGTAACAAAATCATTACACCACAGTGCAGCGCGTTTGCCGACGGTTGTTAATTGTGCAGGCTGGAAATGCGTAAAGCCGAGTGTCGGCAGCGTGCGGTATTTTTTTGCAAAGCTGCCCAGACAGTCTACAAGGCTTGCCAGCTTGACTGCGATAATCTGCATCGCCTTTTTCATAATTATCAAGTCTGCATTATCGCCGACGTAGCAGCTTGTCGCGCCCAGATGAATTATCGGCGCCGCTTTCGGTGCAGCGTCGCCGAACGTGTGGATATGAGCCATCACATCGTGCCGGAATTTCTTTTCATATTGGGCAGCCCTGTCAAAATTGATGTCGTCGAGATGTTTTGCCATCTGGCTGATTTGTGCCTGTGTGATTTTCAGACCGAGCTTCTTTTCAGCCTTTGCAAGCGCCAGCCAAAGCCTTCGCCATGTGGAAAATTTCATTTGTTCGCTGAAAAGCTCTGACATTTCCTTCGAGGCGTTCCGCTCGACCAGCGGGCTTTTGTAAATGCTATGATTTGTTTTCATAATGAGTCTCTTTTAGCTTAAAAGTTAAAGCGAAAAACTTAAAACCAAAACGCAAAAGTCAAAACTTATTTTTACCCTTCATAGTTAATATACTTGAACCCAAGATGTTTGCCAATTCTTTTGTTTCTTTCAAAAGATAGTTTAGTAACGGCCCGTTCAGCTTTTTAGCATCCCTTAATAACCCGAGCCAATACAAACTTTCATTGGCGGACTTCAGGGCATAGGTGAAAAAATTTGCAAAGTCCCTTTTGGAGCTTGCTCCCTTTGCTTCGATTATATTGGCTCCGATAGATGTGGAGGATTTAAGCAGTTGTTTGGTAATTGTGCCGGTTGAAATATCATTTGGCAAAGTATCGATGTATTCTATCATCTTTATGGAATACTGATAGGCACGATACTTCAATTCAATTTTGGGTTTTGAGTTTTGGTTTTGCACTTTGGGCTTTAAGTTTTAAGTTTTCTATCTCTTTCTTTCAGCAGCGCTTCAATCTCCTTTATATCGTCTTCGGACAGCGTTATATCCGCCGCAGGGGCGGTCTCTTTAATCTGGCCAGGCCTTCTTGCCCCTGCAATCGCAGCGGTAACTTCAGGCCTTCGCAGTGTCCAGGCTATCGCAAGCTGGGCGACTGTGTGCCCGTTTCGTTTTGCGATAAATTCCAGCTCTTCAACTGTTTTGATATTGATTTCCAGCCGCGGCATCTTGTAATCCGAGCTCATTTGCCGAACGTCGTCGGCAGGCAGAGCAGCGGCAGATTCGATTGTAAATTTGCCCGTAAGCATACCCTTGTAAAGCGGGCTGTAAACTATTACGCCTATATCATGCTCTGCGCAGAAGGGCAGGAATTCATCTTCGATATCGCGCCTGAGCATACTGTATGGCGGCTGAAGCGAAGTAAGCGGATGAATCTTCATTACCCGCTTCATTTGTTCGATAGTGAAATTGGATACGCCGAGATAACGGACTTTGCCTGCCTTGACGCATTTTGCCATTGCGCCGTAGCCTTCTTCGATATCCTCGTCTGGAGCGCCCCAGTGCATCTGGTAAAGGTCAATAACGTCAGCGCCGAGCCGTTTCAGTGAGGTATCGCATTCTGCGAAAATGCTTTTTTCCTTAAGACAGCTTATTTTTTCCTTTTTCTCGTTCCACAGCAGGCTGCACTTGGTTGCGACGAGAGGTTTTTGTGAGGTCTGCTTAAGTGCTTTGCCGATAATTTCCTCGCTGTGTCCGCAGCCGTAAATAGGCGCTGTATCCAGCCAGTTAACGCCCGTCTCGAGCGATTCGAGAATGGCCTTTATAGAGTCATTATCATCCTGCGGCCCCCAGCCGAACTGCCACGGCCCGCCGATTGCCCACGTGCCGAGCCCGACCTTTGTTATCTCGAGCTCCGAATTGCCAAGTCTTGCCTTTTTCATTTCTTATGTCCGAATCACACCGACCAGATTATCACAACGCATCTTTTTTGGCAATTGCAAATGGCCTCTTAATTTGTTATAAGGCGATATATGGAAACAGCCGAACTTAAGCAGAAAATCGACGATTTGCGGGCCCGGATTACAAGAATCCGGGACTGGCTTTGACGTTGCAGCCAAGCAGGCCGAGAGACAAGAGCTCGAGCAGCAGATGTCCCGCCCGGGCTTTTGGGACAGTCCCGATGCTGCAAAGGCGGTTGTTTCAAAGCTCAGCGCGTTAAAGACACTCATTGAGCCGGTAATCGCAGCAGAGTCGGATGCTGCGAATCTTTCAGAGCTTTTTAATATGGCCGTCGACGAAAATGACGGCCAGGTGCTGGCGGAAGTTGAAAGAGACCTCAGTGAGCTCGAGAAAAAATGCGCTCAGATAGAGCTTACCGGCCTGCTCAGCGGGCCTGACGATATGAAGAGCTGTTTTTTCAGCATTCACGCAGGCGCAGGCGGGACGGAAAGTTGCGACTGGGCGAATATGCTTTTGAGAATGTACACGCGGTACTTTCAGCAGAATAAATTCAATTATGACCAGCTGGATTTAACGCCCGGCGAGGAAGCGGGCCTGCGTTCGATTACGCTCAAGGTAACAGGCCCATTTGCCTACGGCAAGCTTTCCTGCGAAACAGGAGTGCATCGGCTTGTCCGCATCAGCCCCTTTGACGCCAACAAAAGAAGGCATACGAGCTTTGCAGCCGTTGACTGCCTGCCTGAGTCCGAGGATGTTGATATTGAGATAAATGAAGAGGATTTGCGAATAGATTATTATCGTGCCGGCGGCGCAGGCGGCCAGCACGTCAACAAAACAAGCTCTGCGGTACGGATTACGCACGCTCCCACGGGCATTGTAGTCCAGTGCCAAAACGACCGCTCCCAGCATCGCAACAAGGCGGAAGCAATGAAAATGCTCAAAAGCAGGCTGTATATGTTGGAGCAGCAGAAGCGCGACGCCGAGATTGCCAAAATCTACGGTGCCAAGGGCGAAATCGCCTGGGGCAGCCAGATTAGAAGTTACGTACTTCAGCCTTACCAGCTCGTTAAGGACCATCGCACTGATTTCCAGACGGGCAATGTCGATGCCGTCCTCGATGGCGATATTGAAAATTTTATTGATAGTTATCTGCAATACAGAGCGGAGAAAAAACATAAAAAAGTATAATTAACCCCCTGACCTGTGCAGGGGAATGTCCCGCCTTGCGGGATTTTTTTCTTTGCCTGTGCAGGGGGAAACGCCCTGCCTTGCAGGGTGCAGGGAAAATATAATTAACCCCCTGACCTGTGCAGGGGATTTGTCATTCCCGTGAAATGGCATAAGCCATCCCATAGGGAACGGGAATCCATATAACGAAAATAAAAGTGAAGAACGAAGGATGAAAAATCAAAATTTAAAAATAGGTAACAAAGCTGGAAAGAAATAAATGGCATCCCTAGATTTTCCCCAGGAGCATCGTAATTTATGAAGATAGAGTATGAGTTTTTAACGGCAGATATTGCTGATGTGCTTAAATTGTTAAATGAATTTCTAAAACGCATTTCTCTGGTTGCATTGTCCCGCGATGAAGTTGATATGGTCGATCTCCGAAAAAAGTGCATAGGAACTAACGATAGCAGATATAGTGATATTGTTAAACGAATAAATAGATGGGGAATTAAAGAGGAGGAAAGCAAATACTATGAATTATTAAATGATGTTATTGGCAGAATTGCTTCTTGCTATCCAATGTTTCAAATCTATGAACCTATTCAATTGCTGTTGTTCAACAAATTATTAGAAGGATGGGGCAAGGAGATAAAAACCAAATTTACTAAAGAAAAAATAGAAATATTTTTTTTGCAACCATACAAGATGCTCATAAGTGGCTGTATTCCGGAATCGGCGGTATATTTGTACGATTTAATTACTGAATCTCAAAATTTATATGTAAAGCTGAAATCTGCAGGTTCTAAGAAATTTCTAAATGAAGGGGTAAGTCGACGTTTATTCATGTTAAAAGCAACTGTCGATAGTATTTCTAGAATATATAATAAGCGTCGCATAAAGTGTTTAGATGATAATGAAAATACAATTTTATCGCAGGATATTAATTTATTCTATGCCAATGTATATGCTATCTTGGATTGCTTAGCTTTTGTATTCGCATATGAATATCCTGGTTATAAAATTGTTATACGCAAGGATATAGGGCTTTTTAATAAAAAGTTTTACCCAAAGATAAATGGTCTGAATGAGAAGCTAAGCCTTGCGAAATTAAAACCTTGGTATGATGAAATTGTTAAGCTAAGAGATCCAATAGCCCACCGAATTCCGCTGTATTTCCCTGAAATTTATAAGAAAGAAGATGCTCGCAAGATAAAAGAGATTAGGGACGAATATTCTAAAAGCTTTAATGCTGTATTTATGAATAGGAGAGCGTTAACTAATGATGAAAACGATCAAATAAATAAGCTGCGTGAGAAGAGACAAAAAGCGGAATCAAATATAAACGTTTTTTCAGGTTGTTTTTTGCATTCTTATGAAGAAAGTGAGGAAAATTATCATCTATCACGCTTAACACTTGATTTGGGGATATTATATTGCTTGTTAGATAAATCATTTGAATATCTCTGTGAACTCTGTGGCAAAAAATAAACCTGCGTTCATTCGTGACAAAAAATCCGTGAAATCCGTGAAATCCGCGGTTAAGAATTTTCATCTAAAATCCTCAATTAAAAATCCCTCCGTCTCTATGCTTGTATGCAGTATACTGTAATGCAGCATAGTGTGAAAAAGCTCTCCTCATTTTTACTTGATAATTATCAAGCATTTTTTTGTAGTTTAATTTTGAGTTTTGAATTTTGGTTTTGGGCTTTTAGCTTTAACTTTTCAGTTTTTCTTTATTGAAAGTTCGAAGTTCAGCGTTCGATGTTCGAAGTTAAATCTTCAATCTTAAATTTTAATTCAAAATTTCCCCTCTTGCTAAAACCTCTTTTTTGGTTAAAATAGCCACAAAGACTCAAAGGCACAAAAAAATGATATTAATATATAATTAAAAAACTTCGTGTCTTAGTGCCTTAGTGGCTAATAATAAATTCCGTGAAATCTGTTTAATCCATTGTTAAAATAGAAAACTGTTATTTTTAAGCTGATAACTGATAACCGATAACTGCGTTTCTGACACAGGAGTAATTATGCCGAAACAAATTATTAAAATAGATGTAAAGGCGGCGAAGGCCGATATTGCAAAATTAAAGGCCGATGTAGCTGCAATCGGGATTTTCAGTGATGTTAAGAAGAGCTCTTTTATCGATGGTCTTGATAAAAAGCTCGGCGGCGCGATAGGGCGGCTGAAAAAAATAGGCGATTTTAAAGCCGCCCCAGGCAGCAGTATTTTTATTTATACGCACGGCAAAATTGCCGCTGAAAGGCTCTTGCTTATAGGCTTGGGCGAGAAGAAAAAGGCGACTGCCGATACCTTCAGACAGGCAGCTGCAAAGGCCGCTTTTGAAGCGGTAAACGTAAAGGCTAAAAGTCTCGCTGTTTTGCTGCACGGTGAAACTGCGAGAATTGCCCTTGAAAAGCTCGGCCAGGCAATCGCCGAGGGCATTCATTTTGGCGGGTACAGGTATGATGAGTTTGTTACGCAGCAGGAGGATGGCAGGAGCAAATCTCTTTCTGCTGTAATTGTCGATGAGAATATGACGAATGTCAGGAAGCTCGCCAGTGGCGTTAAGGTTGGGCAGGTTATCGGCAGGGCGCAAAATTATGCAAGAACGCTCGGCAATCGGCCTGCGAATGTATTGTATCCCGACCGGTTTGCCGCTGAGGCGAGAAAAATCGCCGCATCTGTGCCGCGCCTTAGCTGCACGGTTCTCGATGAAAAGAAGCTTGCCGCCAGGAAAATGGGCGGCATTTTGTCGGTAGGCCGGGGTTCGGTTCATAAGCCGCGTATGATAATTCTCAAATACACTCCGCCCCGCAAAAAAGCAGGGCCGCTCGCGCTCGTCGGCAAGGCGATAACGTTTGATGCAGGCGGGATAAGTTTAAAGCCCGCTCATGATATGCACGAGATGAAAATGGATATGACAGGCGGCGCTGCGGTGCTTATGGCGATGGAGGTAATAGCGAGGTTAAAACTGCCTGTTGAAGTTTACGGCATAATATGTGCTGCGGAGAATAAACCTGACGGTGCAAGCTACCTGCCAGGCGATATTATTACCACTTCCAGCGGCAAAACGGTTGAGGTATTAAACACCGATGCCGAGGGCAGGCTGGTTTTATGTGACGGCCTGCAGCAGGCAAGGCTGTTGAAATGCAAGACTGTTATCGACCTTGCAACGCTTACGGGCGCCTGCATTGTCGCGCTGGGCAAGCACAAGGCGGGCCTTTTCAGCAATGATGAAAAACTTGCCCAAAAGCTCAAAAAAGCGGCGCAGGATAGCGGCGAGCCGCTCTGGCAGCTTCCTTATGAGCAGGAGTATATCGAGGAGATAAAGGGTAAAATTGCGGATTTGAAGAATATCGGCTCGAAATGGGGCGGTGCCTGCACGGCAGCGGCCTTTCTCGGCGAATTTACCGCAGGCCTCGTATGGGCGCATCTCGATATCGCTCCGAAGATGGACGCCTCCGAGCCGATGAAAAAATACGCCCAGGACGGCTCAATCGGTTTTGGCGTAAGGCTGCTTGGCAGTTTCCTGATGAATGAGGTGATTTAATGTCTGAAAAAGTAAAAATAGACTCACAAAGGATTGAAAAAGCGGTAAAGGAGATTCTCGAGGCAGTTGGCGAAGACGTTAGCAGGGATGGAATTAAACTGACGCCCAAACGTGTTGCGAATATGTACGCTGAGCTTCTTGCCGGCAGAGACGACGACCCTTCTAAGCATGTAAAAAGTTTGTTCAAAGAAAAATGTGATGAGATTATTTTACTCCGCGACATACCATTTTACAGCATTTGCGAACATCACATTATGCCTTTCATCGGCAAGGCGCACGTTGCGTATCTGCCTGCCGAATATGTGGTGGGTGTGAGCAAACTCGCGCGGATTGTCGATTGCTTTGCAAAGAGACTCCAGATACAGGAACGCCTGACGGCACAAATCGCCGATTTTCTTAACGAACACTTAAAACCCCAGGGCGTCGCCATTGTGCTTGAAGCATCACATAGCTGTATGACAATACGCGGTATCAAGAAACCCGGCTCCATTATGGTTACAAGTGCCCTTCGCGGCATATTCAAGAGAGATCCGCGCAGCAGAGCCGAAGTCCTCAGCCTTATGCATAATGCATAAACTTTCAAGACAAATAAGATTCGCTATTAGTCCTTTTGAAACCACAATAAAAGGTTCAAACTCGTATTGCGCAAAACCGGCCACAAACGGACTGGCCCTGTACTTCGCGCTGTGGGTCGAACTTAAAGGCTCCGTAAATAAAGATACCGGCTTCGTCGTCAATGTGACCGATATCGATAAAATCGTCAGAAATAAAACCGTTGAAATCTTTGATGAATTCGTAAGAGATTATTTAGCGGCCGCCGCGAACGGCGGCCTAAATCCCCGCCACTTGGGGCGGGGGCTAAACGGTGGTTTTGAACAAATCGGACAATTACTCAGTCAGGTATGGAAAACAATCGAAAACGAATTTACGCCTGCAAAAATAGATAGTCTGGCAGTCGAACTTATGCCTGCAAGGAAAGTCAGTATTAAGGAAAGTGGAGGCGATATGCTTTATTTTAGCGAAAAATTCGAATTTTCAGCAAGTCATACGCTTTGGAACGATAAATTCAGCGATGAGGAAAATGAAAGAATCTTCGGCAAATGCGCCAACCGCAGCGGCCATGGCCATAATTACATCGTCGAAGTAACAGTCAAAAAACCGGCAGCGGGTGAGCCTTTAAAAACCGGCGATTTTGAAAATATCGTCAGCAGCCAATTTATCCGCATCGTTGACCATAAAAATCTGAACGCCGATGTCGAGCATTTCAAAAAGGTAAATCCCACAGTGGAAAATATCGCAGAATTTGCATTTAACAGCCTTGCGGACAAATTAAAGCCGATGGAACTGGACTCTGTTACCGTCTGGGAAAACGACAGAACATTCTGCTGCTACCGGCAGTAGCCGGGCAGCAGCAAAGCTTAAAAGTTAAAGCTAAAAACTTAAAACCAAAAGTCAAAACTCAAAATTAACCACGGATTACACAGATAATTTTACTGAAAAACGATAGTTGATAATTGTCAATCAAAGACGGAGAGAAGGCAAGAGCTTAAAATTTAAAGCTAAAAGCCCAAAGCCACAGCTTAAAACTCAAAACCAAAAAATAAAAAATAAAAACGACAAATAAAAATTAAAAACTAAACGCTTCGCGGATTGAAAATTGAAGATTGGGGTAAAAAACGATGCTTGATAATTATCAAGCAAAGGTACAGAGAGCTACGGGATATAAAATTTAAGATTTGAAATTTCAGAAAAAACGCCGCCCAAAAGGCGGCCGAACCCTGCCCCCTGCCTGCGCGAGGGTAAACTCCATAATTGCAGGGCTAAGCGAAAATTGCAGTTGCTGACGAGGGCTGCGATGACCCCGATGAGATAGCCGAAGCGGCATCTCACGGGGCAGGGATTGAAGATTTGCGGAACGCCTTCGGCGGGGAAAGAAACTTAAAAGTTAAAGCCAAAAACTTAAAGCCAAAAGTCAAAATTTAAAACTGACAACTTTTTTCAAAAACTTTTGTTTGGTACGGGGTAGATTTTTTCTTTGTTTTTCCGCTTTTTAAGGATATAATTTGGCAGGATATGAAAGACAAGGAGAAAAGAATATGTTTTTATGCAAGCGCCCCATTGAAACAGATGATGAATTTGTTTGTAGAGTACGCAAACGTATCAAGACCGGTCGTAAATTAACAATCTTGTCTCTGACCTTTGCTCTTCTACTGCTGGCAGGTAGTTTGTGGTTTTTATTTTCAGTATTTAGGCTAATTAAAAGTTCGAGCCCTGAGGAAAGTGTAATGTGGGCAGGCTTTTTTGTCGGAATCATGTGTGGAATCTTCTTTTCCATGTTAGCGATAAAAGCAGGGCATTATATTGCCGAGGCAATGACAGATTCTAAAGGCAGACGAGAGGACAGGTTGTTAATTAAATACTATGATGCATTGACTAATCCTTCGGAAGAAAAAACGGGCAATACTGCGTAATGGTAAAAGATGGCATTCAAACAGAAAAATTGCCTGTGTGTTAAAACAGGTTTTTTCTTTGTTTTTTCGCTTTTTAAGGCTATAATTTGGCAGGATGCTTTGAAGGGGCAACTAAGAAAAGATTTGTAGCAAATAAATAAGGCAACTGGGGAAACCAGTGGAGAAAAACCTATGATATTTGATGTTTATTGTGATGAAAGCCGACCGGATTTATTGTCGTCGAATAATCCAAAAGCAAAGTACATGTTAATCGGGAGTTTATGGCTGCCTTATAATAAACGGAATGAATTCAAAAAAGATATCCATGATTTACGAAACAAGCATAAAGTAGGAGGAGAATTTAAATGGCAAAAAGTTTCACCATCGAGGATAAACTTTTATAAGGAACTTATCGGCTGGTTTAATGCCATGGGAGAGCAACTGCGATATAGATGTATTGTTGTGGAACATAAACAGGTGAATTTAGCCTTATACCATAATGGCGACCAGGAATTAGGTTTCTATAAATTTTATTATCAATTATTGCATCATTGGATATTTGATTGGAATGAATACAATGTTTTTGTAGACTGTAAAATCAACCGTAACCGGGATTCATTGAAAGACTTAAAAAGATGTCTTTCTTTATCTAATCTCACCTCTGTTATTACGCAGGTACAGGCAATTCCTTCAAAAGAATCGGTTTTAATGCAAGCGGTTGATGTTTTGACCGGCATAGCGGCCTATCGGCTTAATAAGAATATCAATGAAAAAAGTGCTAAGTCTGAATTGTTGTACGAATTGGAAAGATTACTTGGTCGTCAATTAAGACCCACAGGCAGAGGTGAACACAAATATAATGTTTTTAAAATTGATTTAAGTGGGGGCTGGTAAGTTGAATTATCCTCCACTGCCTCTGGATAAAACACCAGCCGAATACAGGTCATATTTTGAGACTAATTACTGTCGCGGGCCAGTAAAAACTTTTGATGGGATCGAAGTCAGATTTAGAAAGTCAGATTTTAATCATTGTTTTTTTGAATCAGTTAATGAAAAAGACGACACCTTCTCATCTCTGAGAGCGGAGCGTTTATTATGGATTAAAGCAGCTTTGCAGGACCCAAATAGTGAATTATATGCTGGATGGGACAAAAAGAAAAAAAGATATGACAAGGGCAGGAGAGTAGTGCTTGTAAAAGATAATTATGTTGTCGTTATTGCTTTAATTAGCAATAAAAGAGCGAACTTTGTAACAGCTTATGTTGCTGATAGCGAAAGAACGCTCGAAATGATTCGAAAGAGTCCAAAATGGATATAAAAAAACCGCAGATTTGCCAGGCTGGCTCTGCGGAGGCCTTGATAGATTCTACTGCCACTGGCAGAGAATTCTATTAAATTATACTAAACATGTATCGGTCTGTTCAAGTTAAAAGTTTATTATTTGTCTAATTGTCTGGCTAAGCAGCGGTTAGAAGACAAAATATCAGGACGAATTATATCTTATATCAGTGAAGCACTGGTTGGAATTCCACTTATGCAAAGCTGTGGAGAATAAGAAAAACTTGTCTGTCACAGGCATTCCATATTCAACGTTCGATGTTCAATGCCTGTCCTGAGCGCCTGTGGTGAGCGAAGCCGAACCATGCCGAAGGATTAACACGAATATAAAAGTATTTAAACGCTGATTATAGATTGCAGAACGAGGATTTTTTGTTTTCTTTTCCGCTGTTTAAGGCTATAATTCGGCAAGAGACTTTGAGGAGGCAACAACGGAAATTTAAAGTTCAAAAATGTAAACCGCAAAACATCTGGACTTGGGATGTTATACGGAACAAGATAACCATTGTGGGATGTAAACAAATGAAATTTAACAAGGATGCGCCAAGATATAGAGCAGGGAAAGGAGAACTGATAGGCGGCACTGGTGGTATAACCCGGATGTGCCCCGCCGGTAATTTCTTAGAAATGTATAAAATTGACAAAACTTTTAGAATCTATCCCCCAGAAATTTTAGACCCTAAAGAAACAGATCCTAATATGCCTTGGATGAGCAATTCAGTTGCCGATGTTGGCTCAGCTAACAAAATTGTTGCAAGGGTGTTCATCCAATCCCATGAAGCAGTGAATGAAGCTCCTTTGCGAAAGGATATAAAAAAAGAAGAAATTATAGTTTTATCTCACAAATCTAAGGAATTACTTTTGTCGTGCGAGAAAACATATTTGGAATTTTTTAAAAAATATGAGGAATGCGTAAAGCAGTTTAAAGAAGGAAAAGTAAAAAAAGAAGGGAATGTATTTCCTTCCTTCCCTTTAATTGATAATTTAGATGATATTACAGTAGCATTTCTAAGTAACGCGAAAAAGTTTATCGAGACTGAAGCAAAGATTACAAATGAATTTTTCCAAACACATTTTGATGGTCCTCGCTTTGATATAATTACAGACTGGGTCAAAAAAAATCTGCCGAACCAAAAAGAGTTTAGTAATTTTCTTGAAAGCACAAATGATAAATTGAAACACATTACCGACTTACGCAATCATCAAGAACACCCCCAAAAGAACAAGAAAACTCACATTAATAACTTTCGCTTATTACCTCATAATCAAATTGGTTTCCCTACTTGGCACGTCACTGGAAACGAAGAGTTTGATATCCGCACGGATATGGACAATATCATTAACTTTCTTATGCAATTTTTTGAAGTTTTGATGTTCAATTGTATTATGATAAACTTAAACACAAAATTAATTTATAAGGTAGAGGATATTCCCGAAGAACAACGAGATAAAAACTGCCCCATTAGATTTAAGTTAGTAGTTAGACTTGTTTAAATCTTTTTACTAGCTTTTTACTTTTTGTGGCCAATTTTTCTCTGTGTTCTCGGAAATCTCTGTGATGAGAATTTGTCCGCCTCAGGCGGTTCATCATATCTCCTTGATTTGTCATAGATTTAAGGTATAATAGTTTTTTTAGAACTCCGGGAAATCCAAATGGAGAATGGTTATGGGCAAAAAAGTGTATGTTGGAAATATGGGTCCTAATGCTGACCAGGCAAGCCTGGAAGCATTGTTTTCAGTGTTTGGAAAGGTTGAAAAGGCTTATATAGTCATTGACCGCCAGACAGGCAAGAGCAAGGGGTTCGGTTTTGTCGAGATGAGCAGTGATGCTGAGGCTAAAGCGGCAATAGCCGCACTGGATGGAAAAGAATGCGGCGGCTACACGGTTAAAGTTAATGAAGCAAAAAGCAAGTAATCAGATTACCCCAGTTAGATAGCTAAAGCATCACCAAGCAGCTAACTAACGCATCTAACGGGGCAGGCAGATTACAGAAGACAAATCCGCCTGAGGTAGAACATTCACGGTATTTATTTCCTTTGCGTCTCTGTGGTGAAAGAATTTTTCATTTTCTTTCTCCCGTTCTTCTCCTTGAGCTTTCTCAAATCCTTTTTCAATAAAAAACTTCTGTACGGCTCGGCTTTCCATCGCGGGAAATTCAGCGGCGCATATTCCTCTTCGCCGGCCTGCAAAACAAATTTGTCGTGGGCTAAGGCGGTCAAAATCCGGTTAAAAGGCGTATCCGGGCAGCGAAAAGCTAATAATTTATCTTCCTTTGTTCTATACGAGGCTCTTACAAACAATAAACCTCTATCTTTAAAAACCGAAACGCCAATTAAACCTGTATTGTTTTTAAGTTTGCGGTTAAGATTATTTTGCCTTGAGTTTACAATTCGCAAATTGCATCGGCGGTTGTCTGATTTAATTCTGTTTCTATGGTCAACCATTTCTCCCTTGCCGGCATGCATTATATACCTTGAAAGCGTAATTTGTTTTGTACCGGATTTTAAAACAATACGCGGATAGCCTGAAGTTAAGCGAAATCCATTTATAAAAGTATATTTCCGTTTCGGCTTTATATCCGGGTCTCTGAATAATCTGCGATAAATAAAATCGTCAACTATTACTGTTCGGCCATTGACCTCAAACGTTCGATAGTTTTTTTGCTGCGGCGTTTTCTGTTGTCTTGAATTTGTTGTCTGTTTCATAAATGATTTCCTTTAAAAAAGTTTGATTAGCCTGATAAAGATGTCGGGAATTTTCTGTAGAAAAGATTGTTTTTATCTGGGTGAAACTTGCCCGCTGCAGGCAGGGCGGGCTATGATGAGGTGTTTGTCTCCGGCATAATTACGGACATATTTCTCTGCTTATCGGTTTTTTCTCTTTATGCAGGTATATGCCGGAATGTTTTTTAGTTATCAAATAACATTATCATTTTACCATATTTCTAACAAGAGTCAAGGAAAATTTAAAAATAATTAAGATTTTTTATCTGCCGGGGCAATAAAAGGACAACGTTTATCTTCTTTGAACAAGCTTATTAGTTTTCAAGTATTTATGATAGTGTTTTTGCATTTTTGCCGGTAAAATACCCGTTTCTATGTGTTTTAAGGTTGATAATTTGCATTTTATGGCTCATTTCTTACCGCGCTTACGGCAGGGAGGAAGACACATCCAATTTAAAGCTATCTTCTTTTTTTGCCGATACTTATGAGTAGCCACGAAGACACAAAAGCACGAAAAAAATATATTTTAAAAACTTAGTGTCTTGGTGCCTTGGTGGCTATTTTCAGTGCCTCTTCGGCGGAGCCGACGGGGACAGAGTCTAAGCAGATTACAGATTGTAGATGACAGGTTACAGATAACAGATTACAGATAATAGATGGCGGAAATAAATGCTTGATTATCGAAAGTTAAAGGTATGGCAAAAAGCTCACGAGTTTGCCTTGGAGATATATAAAATTTCATCGGCTTTTCCGCAAAATGAAATTTATGGGCTTGTGAGTCAAATGAAAAGAGCAGCGGTTTCTATCCCTTCGAATATTTCTGAGGGATGCGGCAGATTAGGAAACGGCGAGTTAAAACAATTTTTGAGTGTTTCAATGGGTTCCGCCAATGAGATTGAATATCAACTTTTCCTTGCCTGCGATTTGGGCTATGTTTCGCAAAATGATTACAAAAGGCTGAATAGCGATATCAAAGAAATCAGAAAAATGCTGGGTGGCTATATCAAAAAGATAAATAAATCTTGAATATCTGATTTTTCAATACAAATTCTGTAATCTATAGTCTGTAATCTGTAGTCTATTTTTTGAAATGAAATGACAAAAAATGTTATAGTGACTGGTGGGGCGGGATTTATCGGCTCACATTTATGTGAGCATCTGTTGGCCTGCGGACAGAAAGTCATTGTTGTCGATGATTTGAGCACTGGCAGGCCGGCCAATATTCAGCACCTGTCTTCAAACGATAATTTCAGGTTTATTGAAGGCTCTGTGCGTGATGTCGATTTGATGAGAGAAGTGATCGAGCAGGCCGATTGTATTTATCATCTTGCCGCCGCTGTCGGCGTCAACCTGATAGTTGAAAAGCCGGTGCATACAATAGAGACAAATATTCACGGCTCCGAAGTGGTGCTTTCAACTGCCAACCAGTTCGGCAAAAAAGTCCTTATAACGTCAAGCTCCGAAGTCTACGGCAAGAATGAGCAGGTGCCCTTCAAAGAGGATGATGATACGGTGCTGGGCAGCACCAAGTTTTCCCGATGGTCTTACGCGTGCAGCAAAGCGATAGATGAATTTCTGGCGCTTGCTTATCATCGTCAGTACGGTTTGCCTGTGGTTGTTGTAAGGCTTTTTAATACCATAGGGCCGAGGCAGACGGGCAGATACGGAATGGTAGTGCCGAGATTTGTCGATTGGGCATTAAAAAATGAGCCGCTGCTGATTTACGGGACGGGAAAGCAGAGCAGGAGTTTCACTTATGTCGGCGAAGTAATAAAGGCATTGAAGGGGCTTATGGAACTGGACAGCGCCGATGGCGAGGTTTTCAATGTCGGTTCGTCAGAGGAAATAAGCATTGAAGCACTTGCCGGCAAGGTTATCGCCAAGACCGGCAGTAAAAGCCGCAAGAAATACATCCCTTATTCCAAAGCTTACGGGCAGGGATTTGACGATATGCAAAGGCGGCTGCCTTCTCTGAAGAAAATAAAACATGCAATCGGGTATGAGTCGAAGGTTACGCTCGATGAGGCGATTGAGATTATTATTGCTGACAAACGGGGCAAAAATGAGTAAACTGGCCGCCTTATTTTTCATTGAAAGGTTGTAATTAGATGGGTTTATCGCTGATTACCGGCGGGGCGGGGTTTATCGGCAGCAATATGGCCAGGTTTCTGCTCGACAAAGAGCAGAAGGTTCGGGTTCTCGATAATTTCGAGACGGGAAAGCGGGAAAACCTGACGGAAGTTGCAGGCGGGATTGAGATTGTCGAAGGCGATATCCGCGATATTGATACGGTCCGCAGAGCGGTTGCCGGCGCTGATGTCGTTTATCATTTGGCCGCGCTCGGTTCAGTGCCGAGGTCGGTTAAAGACCCGCTGGCAAGCCACGATACAAACGTAAATGGTATCGTAAATATGCTGATTGCCTCGCGTGATGCGAAGGTAAAGCGTTTTGTTTTTTCGTCGAGCTCTTCCGTTTACGGCCAGTGTAAAGTTCTGCCGCAGCATGAGGGTCTGCCGCTTGCGCCGATATCGCCTTATGGAGCCACGAAGGCGGCGGGTGAGATTTATTGCAGGACTTTTTATGAAACTTACGGACTGCAGACAATATCCTTGCGATATTACAATGTATTCGGGCCGCGGCAGGACCCGACAAGCCAGTATGCTGCTGCAATACCTTTGTTTGTGTCGGCGCTGCTGCGAGACAAACCGCCAACGATATTTGACGATGGCGAGCAGTCGCGAGGCTTTACTTATATCGACAACGTAATGACGGCAAACTGGCTGGCGGCAAATGCAAAAGAAACGCACGGCGAGGTAGTCAATATTTCCACCAAAAATGCGGTTACTGTAAATACAGTGGTAAACGTGATAAGAAAACTTATGGGCAAAGAAAATATCAAGCCTGTTTATGCGCCGCCTCGGCCGGGCGATATTAAACATTCGCTTGCGGATGTAACGCTGGCAAAGAAAGTAATAGGTTATGAGCCTTTTGTCAGTTTTGAAGAAGGTATAGCAAAAGCAATTGACTGGTACAAAGAGAATCTTTAGGTTTTTGAAAGTTTCATAAGTGGCCAAGAGAAGCGGAAAGAAAGTGCCTTTAGTGGGTATTGTCGGGATGGGTTATGTCGGGCTGCCTTTGGCGCGCGAGTTTGTCGGCGGCGGGGCGAGAGTGCTGGGCTTCGATATCAATACCGGGCAGATAAAAAGGATTAACAGCGGCAAAAGCCCGCTCAAACACGTGCCTTCGGAGGATGTGGCCAGGATGGTAAAGTCGGGCAGGTTCAGAACGACAACAAATATGAGCCGGCTGAGCAAGCCCGATGCGATACTAATTTGCGTGCCGACGCCGCTTACGGAAAATCGCGAGCCTGATATGACATATGTTATTGCTACCTGCGAGACGATTTCAAAAAACTTGCGCAAAGGGCAGCT
Source organism: uncultured Planctomycetaceae bacterium (assembly GCA_964619675.1). Taxonomy (GTDB): domain Bacteria; phylum Planctomycetota; class Phycisphaerae; order Sedimentisphaerales; family UBA12454; genus JAPLMW01. Next base: position 43,496 of record CAZUEO010000011.1, read on the forward strand.
CGTTGTGCTGGAAAGCACAACGTATCCCGGCACAACGCGGGAAGTGATGAAGCCGATACTTGAGAAAAGCGGCTTGGAGGCGGGCAGGGATTTTTATCTCGGGTTTTCGCCTGAGCGCGAGGACCCGGGCAACAAAAGCTTTCGCACCGCAACGATACCAAAAGTCGTCGGCGGGTATAACAAAAAGAGTCTTCAAAAGGCCCTCGATATTTACAAATATGCGATTGACAAAATCGTGCCGGTGAAATCCTGCGAGGTGGCAGAGTCGGCCAAGATTCTTGAAAATATGTACCGCTGTGTAAACATCGCAATGGTCAATGAGCTCAAGCAGCTTTTTGACAGGATGGGCATTGACGTATGGGAGGTGATAGAGGCGGCGGCGACAAAGCCGTTCGGTTTCCAGAAGTTCTATCCCGGGCCGGGCCTGGGCGGGCACTGCATTCCCATCGACCCGTTCTACCTGACGTGGAAGGCGAGGGAGTACGGTATGCCGACGCGGTTTATCGAGCTTGCGGGCGAGATAAATACCAATATGCCGCATTACGTGGTTAACAAAACCCTCGAAGCGATGAATGAAAGAGGAAAGAGCCTCAAAGGCGCAAAGGTCCTGGTTCTCGGCCTTGCATATAAAAAGGACATCGACGATGTGCGGGAGTCGCCATCGATTGAACTTATCGAGCTTTTGAAGAAAAAGGGCGCAAAAGTCGATTACAACGACCCGTATATTTCTGCGACGCACAAGATGCGGGAGCATAACCTGAAAATGAAAAGCAAACCATTGAGCGCAAAAATGCTCAGGGGATATGATATAATCCTGATAGCGACCGACCATAGCTGTTACGATTATAAATGGATTGTTAAAAACGCGAAGATGGTTATCGACAGCCGCAACGCAACGGCAAACGTTAGAAGCGGTCGTAATAAAATAGTTAAAGCATAAAACAGGGAGTTTTGGATGCAGGTTCCGCTGCTGGATTTAAAAGCGCAGTATGCGAAGATAAAAAAAGATGTGCTGACACAGATAACCGAGGTTCTCGACAGCCAGGTTTGTATCGGCGGACCCAAGGTTGCGGAGCTTGAAAAACAGGTAGCTGCAATCAGCGATTGTAAATTCGCGGTGGGCGTTTCCAGCGGGACCGATGCGCTGCTTATAAGCCTTATGAGCCTGGGCATCGGCAGCGGCGACGAAGTAATTACGACGCCATTTACATTTTTTGCCACGGCGGGCTGTATTGTCCGCCTCGGTGCAAAGCCCGTTTTTGCAGATATCGATGCGAAGACGTACAATATAAACCCCTCGCTGATTGAAAGAGCAATAACCAAAAAAACGAAGGCGATTATGCCTGTGCATCTTTACGGCCAGCCGGCAGATATGGATGCGATTATGGATATTGCCAAAAGGTATAATCTTTATGTTATTGAAGATGCGGCACAGGCCATCGGCAGCACTTACAAAGGCAGAAAAGCGGGCAGTATCGGCACCTGCGGCTGTTTTAGCTTTTACCCGACCAAGAATTTAAGCGGCATCGGCGATGGCGGGATGGTTGTAACCAACGATGAAGAGCTGGCAGCCAAAATGAGGGTAATGAAAGACCATGGGCAGGGTCCGACATATTACTATAATTTTGTCGGCGGAAATTTCAGACTCGATGCGATACAGGCGGCGGCGCTGCTGGTTAAGCTGCCGTATCTGAAAGGCTGGTCGGAGGTGAGGAGAAAAAATGCCGAGTATTACAACAGTAAATTTGCGGCTACTATCGTCCAGGCCCCTTATGTCAGGTCTGACTGTGTTTCTGTTTACCATCAGTATGTAATCAGGGTGACAAATCGCGATAAATTAATGGCACATCTGAAGGAAAATAATATCGGCTGCGGAATATATTATCCGATGCCGCTGCATTTGCAGAAATGCTTCGATTATCTGGGTTACAAAAAAGGCGACTTTCCCGAATCTGAAAAGGCGGCGAATGAAGTTCTGGCGCTGCCTGTATATCCTGAACTGACGGATGGGATGAAAGATTATGTTGTTAAGACTATTCTTGAGGCGATAAAATGAAAAAAGCGCTGATAACAGGAATAACCGGCCAGGATGGGTCATATTTAACCGAGTTTCTGCTCAAGAAAGGTTATGAGGTTTACGGAATAATCCGCAGAAGCTCGACATTTCATACCGGCAGGATAGACCATCTTTACAAAGACCCTCACGAAGGGCCGCGATTAAAACTTATCTACGGCGATTTGACAGACGGCAGCAATGTTTCAGGAATTTTAAATGAGATTAAGCCTGACGAGGTTTATAATCTTGCCGCGCAAAGCCATGTCAGGGTTAGTTTTGACCAGCCGATTTACACGGTTAACGTCGATGCGCTCGGCACACTGCGGCTGCTCGAGGCGGTTCGCCAATCGAAAAAGCCGCTCAAGTTCTATCAGGCCTCCAGCAGCGAGATGTACGGCAAAGCGGTCGAGACGCCTCAGACGGAAAAAACGCCTTTTTACCCGAGAAGCCCTTACGGCTGCGCAAAGGTATATTCTTTCTGGCAGACGATTAATTACAGGGAGGCTTATAATATTTTTGCGTGTAACGGGATATTGTTTAATCACGAATCGCCGCGAAGAGGCGAGACCTTCGTTACACGAAAAATTACAAGGGCAGCTACAAGAATAAAGCTCGGTTTGCAGGATAAACTTTACCTTGGCAATCTGGAAGCAAAACGAGACTGGGGCTACGCAGCCGACTTTGTTGAAGCAATGTGGCTGATGATGCAGGCAGATAAGCCCGATGACTTTGTGATAGCGACGGGCGAAACTCATTCGGTCAAGGAGTTTCTGGACGAGGTGTTCGGCTATCTGGAGCTTGACTGGAAAAAGCACGTTGAAATCGACCCAAAGTATTACAGGCCGACGGAAGTTGATGTGCTGCTGGGCGATGCCTCCAAAGCAAAGAAAATATTAGGTTGGAAGCCAAAGGTCAGCTTTAAACAGCTTGCGAAAATGATGGCGGAAGCCGATATGCAATTGGCCGAAAATGAAAAGGTTGTTGCTGACCACCGGAGAAGCAAATGACTGATTTCTTCAAAAACAGAACAATCGTGGTAACAGGCGGGGCGGGTTTTCTGGGAAAATATGTTGTAGATGGTCTGAAAAAACGCGGCTGTAAAAACATACTCGTACCGCTGATCGAGGAATACAACCTTGTTGAGCTTGCTGATATCAAAAGGATGTATGATGCGATGAAGCCCGACATTGTAATTCATCTTGCAGCGGTAGTCGGCGGCATAGGCGCGAACAGGGAACACCCGGGAAAGTTTTTTTATGACAATCTTATGATGGGTGTGCAGCTCATAGAGCAGGGACGACAGCGCGGGATCGAGAAATTCGTTGCTATCGGGACGGTTTGCGCGTATCCGAAATTCACGGCTGTGCCGTTTAAGGAAGAGGATTTGTGGAACGGTTATCCTGAGGAGACAAACGCTCCTTACGGTCTTGCCAAGAAGATGCTGCTTGTCCAGTCGCAGGCGTATCGTGCCGAATACGGATTTAATTCGATATTCCTGCTACCGGTAAATTTGTACGGGCCGGGAGATAATTTTAATCCCGAGTCAAGTCATGTAATACCTGCGCTGATAAAAAAAGGTGTCGATGCCGTCAGGGCAGAGGACGATTATATCGAATGTTGGGGCACCGGCAGTGCATCGCGGGAATTTATCTACGCGGCGGATGCTGCTGAAGGAATATTGCTTGGGACGGAATTTTATAATGGCGCTGAGCCGGTTAATATCGGTGCAGGATTCGAGATAACAATAAAAGACCTCGTCGAAAAAATAGTCAAATTTACCGGCTTTAAAGGCGAGATACGCTGGGACGCCGGTAAACCGGACGGTCAGCCGAGGAGATGTCTCGATACGAGCAAAGCGAAGAGACTGTTCGGTTTCGAGGCAAAAACCGATTTCGATACCGGCCTGAAGCAGATAATCGACTGGTATGAAAAGAACCTGGCATAGTTTTAAGGGATAATTATGAAAATATCTGTTGTGGGAGTTGGTTATGTCGGGCTTGTAGCGGCAGGCGGTCTTGCCGAAAGCGGCAATCATATAATTTGCGTCGATAATGACGAGAAGAAAATCAAAAATCTCAGGAAAGGAATCATCCCGATTTATGAGCCCGGACTTGCCGATATTGTCAGAGAAAACGAAAAGGCAGGAAGACTTTCATTTACGACCGATTTAAGAGCGGCAGTTGACGATTCGAAAGTGATTATTCTCGGCGTCGGCACACCCAGCGCCGATGACGGCTCGGCGGACATTTCGGCAGTTTTCGATGTTTGCGCCCAGATTGCCGAGTGTATGAAAGATTACAAGATTATTGTTACAAAAAGCACGGTTCCGGTCGGGACTCACAAAAAAGTCGTTGAGCTGATTAAAAGCAAGACGAATGTGCCGTTTGATTATGTGAGCAATCCTGAATTTCTGAAGGAAGGTTCTGCGGTGCAGGATTTTGCAAAGCCTGACAGGGTCATCATCGGCACCGACAGTCCTGAGGTGCAGGAAATAATGAAGCAGCTTTATGCGCCATTTATGCGGAAGGGCAGCAGGATAATTTTTATGGACCCCGCGAGCGCCGAGCTGACCAAGTATGCATCTAATGTAATGCTTGCAACAAGGGTTTCATTTATGAATGAGCTTTCCAGCCTGTGCGATAAATTCGGAGCAGACATCGAAAAGGTAAGGGCCGGTGTCGGAGCAGACCCGAGAATCGGCAATGCTTTTCTTTTCGCAGGGGCTGGCTACGGCGGGAGCTGTTTTCCGAAGGATGTCAGGGCCCTTATTCATATGGGCGGGCAGGTCGATTGCCGAATGACGATTGCCGAAGCGGTTCAGCAGGCAAACTATACTCAACATCAAAGATTTGCAGATAAAGTGTTGAGTTATTTCAAAGGCAGCCAGGACAAAACGGTTCTGGCGGTCTGGGGGCTTGCGTTTAAGGCCAAGACCGACGATGTTCGCGAATCGCCTGCAGTATGGTGTGTAAAAAAATTCCTTCAGGCAGGTATGAAAATCAGGGCCTTTGACCCTGAAGCTATGGAAACAGCGAAAGCGGTCTTGAATAATGCTGTTGGAATGGGCCGGGATGATTACGAAATACTTAATGGCGCCGACGCTCTGGTTATATTTACAGACTGGCAGCAGTTTAGGACGCCTGATTTTGACTCGATAAAAGCAAAGCTTAGAAAGCCTGTAATTTTTGACGGCCGTAATCTTTACGAGCCGGCGTATATGAAAAAAATGGGATTTGAGTATTATTGCATAGGCAGGCCGTGAGCAGGAAATTTTTGGTTACAGGAGCTGCCGGTTTTATCGGCTCACACCTTTGCGAAAGATTGGTTAGTGAGAGGCATTTTGTTGCGGGACTGGACAATTTTGACCCTTTCTATGGCAGAAAGATCAAAGAGTCTAACATACAGGTGCTTAAAAAGTCGGACAGATTTAAACTGGTTGAGGGTGATATAAGAGATGCCGATTGCGTCGAGTCGATATGCGACGATGACATAGAGGTAATTGTTCATCTGGCGGCGAAGGCGGGAGTAAGGCCTTCGATAGCCGATCCTGCCGGTTATGCGGATTGTAATGTAAACGGGACTGTAGTGCTGCTTGAGGCCGCGAGGAAATTCGGTATCAAAAAATTTATCTTTGCGTCCAGCTCGAGCGTTTATGGAAATAATAAAAAGGTTCCATTTTCCGAAACGGATAATGTTGATTATCCGATATCTCCATATGCTGCGACCAAGAAGGCAGGAGAACTTATCTGTCATACCTATCATCATCTGTACGGGATAGACCTTACCTGTTTGAGATATTTTACGGTTTACGGCCCGCGGCAGCGGCCTGATCTGGCAATTCATAAGTTTGCAAAGCTGATTGAGCAGGGCAAACCGATACCGGTATTCGGCGACGGCTCGATGATGAGGGACTTTACGTATATTGATGACATTGTTGATGGTACAGTTGCAGCGATAAATAAATGCGAAGGCTACGAGATTTATAATCTCGGTGAATCAAGGCCTGTTCGGCTGGATAAACTGGTTGAAGAAATTGAAAAAGCACTGGGCAAAAAAGCAATTATTGAGCGCAAGCCTGTCCCGCCGGGCGATGTCGAGCGAACTTATGCAGATGTCGGCAAGGCGAAAGTAAAATTAGGTTATGATCCGAAAACAGATATTTCTGTCGGCCTGAAAAAATTTGTCAGGTGGTTAAGAGAAACGATTGTCTAATTTTTAGGGACGTGGGAAACGTGATTGACATTATTTGTATATGCGGTGCAAGGCCTAATTTTATGAAAATCGCGCCTATCGAAGCCTGAAACTCGATGAATCGCACGCGACAGTGCCGCAGATTCGGGCGATCAGGTCAGCAGCCAGTTTGTCAATGAATTCTCGCCCCGCTGTCAGGCTGTGGATAAACTCCCGCACAATTCCGGAAGCATATGGCATTGGTCTTTATGGATTCGTTAAGGACTATAATGAAGTAATGACAGCGGCGGTGATGCAGGATTTGAGTGGATCGGTTCCACCCAGCGGTGGGTGTATCAACTCTCCATCCCTCGATTGGAACGGAGATTGCAAAGTTGATTTTATAGATTTTGCCAATTTTGCTTCTGAATGGATGGCATGTGGTTTGAAGATTGCAATTAAATGAAAATGAGCTATAATACTTTTTGTCGAAAGAGTTAGGCGATTTATGAAATAGACTTGATGCGTGTTAATGCATCAATACAATGTAATCGAGAGCGTAATAGACCATACACGAAAGGAGTTTGCTTATATGAGAACCCCATACGTGATTGCGGAAATAGGCGGCAACCATTGCGGCAGTTTTGAAACCGCCAAAGAGATGATTATGATGGCCGCACAGTTTTGTAAAGTGCAGGTTGTAAAGTTCCAAAAACGCAATCCTCGTGAATGTCTCACGCCGGAAGAATTCAATGCGCCGCATCCGAATCCAGCAAACAGTTATGGCGCCACCTACGGCGAACATCGGATGTTCTTGGAGTTCGACCTCGAAAAACACCGAAAACTTAGGGATATTTGTGAAAGCTATCATGTGGATTATTCCACAAGTGTTTGGGATATGACCAGCGCCAAAGAGATCATTTCGCTAAAGCCTAAGATTATAAAAGTTCCTTCGGCGTGTAATACTCATTACGAAATGCTTGCATTGCTCTGCGGTGAATATGCTGGTGATATCCATATATCACTTGGCATGACCACAAAAAAAGAAGAAGAAGAGCTCATTGGATTTATAGAAAAACGCGGCAGACTCAAAAATATTATCCTCTATCACTGCACTTCCAGTTATCCTACCGCATTTGATGATATCAACTTGCTTGAGATTCCAAAACTGATAAAAGAATTTGGCTCAAAGGTAAAAGCTATCGGATTTAGCGGCCACCATCTTGGCATCGCGGTAGATGTCGCGGCCTTTACGCTTGGTGCGGACTGGATTGAACGGCACTTTACGTTGGACAGGACTTGGAAAGGGACTGACCATGCCGCCAGTCTGGAGCCGGATGGCCTGAGGCGAGTAGCACGAGACCTTAAGGTGGCTGCTATAGCATTGCAGGAAAAGCCACAGGATATTCTCAAAATCGAAGTGGAACAGCGAAGGAAGCTTAAATGGGATCGCACCCAGCAAAAAAACGTATAGTTGCTTTTATTCCGGCGCGAGGCGGAAGCAGAAGCATTCCTCTCAAGAATATTAAAAAAATTGCTGGTGAACCTCTGGTTTACTGGAGTGCCTCGGCGTGTTCGAAAAGTCGCCTGTCGGAGACGTTTATCGCCACAGACAGCGATGAGATTGCACAATGTATAAAAAATATGGGTCTTCCTCGCGTGCAGATAATCGGTAGAAGTGCGAATACCGCAACCGATACGGCATCGACCGAATCCGCAATGTTGGAATTCGTCAACGCACATGATTTCGAGCATATTGCGCTTATACAGGCTACAAGTCCTCTATTAATTGCTGAACATATTGACGGCGCACTTGCAATGTATTTTGACACAAATGCGGACAGCCTTCTTACGGTCGTGCGCACAAAACGATTTATATGGGCAGAACAAGGGGCGATGGTGGTTCCTTCGAATTATGATCCGCTAAAGCGTCCACGCCGTCAGGACTGGCAGGGCCAGCTTGTTGAAAATGGTGCTTTATACATAACTTCGCGGAAACAGTTTCTGAGCACCGGCTGCAGAATTTCCGGGAAGATCGCCGCGTATGAAATGCCGGAGGAATCATATTTTGAATTGGATGAGCCAAGCGACTGGACCATCATTGAGCAGTTTCTACTAGCCAGAAAATCGAATAATCTTGTTACTGCGGCTGCAGAGATGAAATTTTTGTGTGTTGATGTAGATGGGACGCTAACTGATGGCGGAATGTATTACAGCGAGACCGGTGAATTACTCAAGAAATTCAATACGCGGGACGCCGCAGGCATGGCCAGATTGCGAGAGCTTGATATCATCCCTATGATAGTTACTCGCGAAAATTCGGCGATCGTTATGGCACGGGCAAAAAAACTTGGCATCGAGCATGTCTTTATTAATGTACAAGATAAAGAAAGCACAATTGACAAATTTTTGCATGAACAGAATTGTACGTGGGAACAAGTAGCCGCGATTGGCGACGATTTAAACGACCGTGATGTTTTGCAACGCGCAGGTATTTCAGCATGCCCCTCCGACGCGGCAGATGAAATTAAAAAAAGTGTGCATTATGTTTGCAGTAAGGCAGGAGGAGAAGGCGCCGTACGTGAGTTCTGTGATTTGATCTATACCGCCGCTGTGTAGGGGAAGCGCGAGAACATTTCATGAATATTGTATTTGTGCCGAGCAATTCATCGCATCTGGGCAAAAGTAGATTATTACTTAATAAGCTACGGCAAAATGGCTGTAGTATTTTGCTGGTTTGTGTAGATGGTATCACAGACGATTTGCATTCAACTATGGATCAGATTAAAAATAGCGGATTTGACTACAAAATCCTCCCTGCCGAGGGGTATCCCAAAAATCGCCACTGGTTTGTAAAGTCTGTCATGATGCGCAAATTTGTAAATATCTGGACACAATTCGTTAAGCAACTCAAGACTGATGTTGTCATTTTCCAGGAAGACTATGACCCTGCGACATTCACCTTGCTGCGTATTGCCAAAGGTCTTGGAGTTACAACTGTATTGATCCCCGACGGCCTTTTAGTTCATGAAAACAATTCTCGTCAAATGAGCTGTTTTGAGTGGCTAAAATGTGTGATTGCCAGAAGGATTCAAGTAGCTCTTAAGTCGGGCGGCCGTATCGGAACAGCTGGAGCAGATTTGATTCTTGCTATGAACAAATCAGGGAAAGATGTTTTGATTAAGGGATCCCCAATCAATAGCAGGATAGAAGTTGTCGGATCACCTGAATATGATGATATCGCAAGACAGTACTCAAACTCCAAAAACGTATCACAAGACCTATTACAGAAGAAGTTTCACCTTGCTCAAAACCGACCTGTGGTCTTTCTTGCCCACCAAGCCGTGAATGAATCACAGCTAAAAGACTTAATTCGCAGAACAATACTTGCCACTCGCAAGTGCAACGCATTACTGCTATTAAAACTTCATCCTCGTAGTAATGATGATCCCGAAAAATGGCGGGCTTGGGCTCTGGAAGAGGGGATAAGTACCCAAGAGCTTGTTATTGCCAAAAATGAAGTTTCATCGCTGGATATTGTCAAGGAATGCTCGGTTTGCATGACTTTTTTCAGCACGGTCTGTTTGGAAGCCATGATTTTTGATAAACCGGTTATCCTCATTCAATTTCTTAATCTAAGCTATAAACTGCAGTACGGACAACTGTATGGTGCCGCCATTGAGGTTGAAAGCCCCGATGAACTTGAGGATGCGATCATTTCTGCCGTTTCTACCGAGCAATTGAGATTGAATTTGGCAAAAAATGCAAGGGTGCTTTTGCAGGATGAATTGTTGGGTATGGATGGCAAAAGCGTCGATCGTATGGTCACCTTAATTGCCGACTTGGTGATACAACACAAACAAAAGCTGAAAAATTAAGTTTTATGGGAAATATGTTTTGCGGATACGTGTACGAAGTTTTGTGATAATGGTTAGCCAAGGCCTAACACAGGCAAGCACCATTTTGCTAGGAGTTGTGCTTGCACGTTGGCTTTTAAGTCAGGAAACTTTTGGCACCTATCGGCAGACCTTTTTAGTATACAGCTTCATCGCAGGTTTGTTTTCATTGCAGCTTAGCAGCAGCCTCTACTATTTCATACCCAAGCTCGGGGTGGAAATGCGAAAGCCGCTACTGGGTCAGACAATACTTGGCACATCAATATTATCTCTGTTTATCATGTTAGTAATGTTTTTCGGTGCCGGCCATATAGCTCGAATGTTTCATAATCCTGAGCTTGTCAAACCTGTTCGAATTTTTAGCCTGTACGCGATAGCCAATGGTATTTTGCAGTTAATACCGGCTTTCATGCTGAGTCTTGACCGGGCAATACGCGCAGGAGTATATAGTATCATCGCGGCCTTTGGTAGAATGGTGCTAACCATTGCCGCATTTGGATATGGATTAGGGCTGCCCGCAGTTATGTGGGTATCGGTCATAAGTTCATGTCTGATAGCAGCAATCGGTATTATTGATATGATCAGGCTATCCCCCGGCAGATGGAGGATAGAACACAGGCTCATTATGGAGCAATTTCATTATACTTGGCCGCTGTGGGCTGGTTCAATCGGCGCTATACTTAATTCACAGTTTGATAAAGTCTTGATCTCCACTTTCTTCAATCCGGCGACCTATGCCATTTATTACTGCGGCGCAATAGAATTGCCTATTGTGGTGCTGATAAGCCTAAGTATCAGCACGGCAATAATGCCGAATCTGGTTTCTATGGTAGCGCAAAAAAAAACAAACGATGCAATATTTCTCTGGCAGGAGGCCGCACGTAAAAGCAGTCTGATTCTATATCCTTGCTTTGCATTTTTCATGGTCATTGGTATGGATCTGATGGTCTTCCTTTATGGCAATCAATATGTAATGGCCGGATGGCCATTCAGAATTTATCTGCTCGGATTGCCGCTGCGAGTAGTTTTTTACTCAAGCATATTGCGGGCATTTGGGGAAACAAAAAGCATAGCGATATCAGTTTTTTTAAGTCTGGCTTGTAATATTGTAGTGAGCCTCACCCTTGTCTTCATCGGCAAAGGCACATTGCTAGCTTTTATGGGTCCAAGTATAGGCACGGTTATTGCAGCATTGATCTCAGGGGGATACTTGTTATTCAAGACCAGCCAAATTACAAAGATTTCGATAAAACATGTCATGCGATGGAAAGAATTAGGTCTGATATTGCTTGTAAGTAGTCTTGCCGGGCTGATTATCTGGCTGATCCCGTTACCTAACATGGCAATAATTTTAAAACTGTTTATTCAGGCCGCATCATTTATTATTATCTTTTTTGGTTTAATGTTCTCGGCCAATATATTTTATAATGACGAAAAAGAAATGTTGCGAGTTCCTCTGCGGATTATGAACCATTTGATATTGAAAGCAAGGTATGTGTGGAATTATCGGAATAGTTCAAAAAAATAGCGCAGCCCTGGATGCGGGTATTTTAACCACGTCCTTAGGAATGATGAGGCAACGTGGTCCAGGCAGAAGCAATACCTGCTAAATTGTTTTATTATTTCAAAACAAATAAACCTATATTAGTAATAGGGCCTGATGGATGTGAGAAAATGATAGGAAGAATTAAAAGAGGATTAGCCGATGCAGGTGCGATTGCTGATGCTGTTAAATTATTATTGGAAAAACAGGCAAATTTTGCCTTAACTTCTGAGATCGTAAGTGAATTCAAGAAATAAAAAGTTTTATCAAAATTATCAGACTTTTAATAAGGCGCTAAAAATTGTTTCTAGGAAAAAGGACAGACAATGAACTATAAGGAAAAGCTCGCTTTCGCAGCAAAAAGAGGTGGATATTCCTCTCTCAAAAGATACGTTTTGAAGTCAAAATTTATATTTGAGGATTTGGTTTTAGAGAATAAAAGAATTTTGGAAATAGGGTGTGGAAGTGGCGCGTTCTGCACCTGGGCTGGATTGAACAAAGCAGAATATGTTCTTGGAATAGAGCCAGAGGCAGATGGCTCAACAGGGGGAAGCTTACAAAAGTATCGTGAAACCGCAGAAAAGTTGGAATTGACTAATATTGAGGCAAAAGGATTATTTTTAAATCAATTAGAAATACCACAAAAACCTTTTGACATTATTTTAATGTATAATGTTATAAATCATCTTGATGAAGATAAAGTGCAGGTTCTTGACAAAGATACCTCGGCGGCAGAGGGATATGTTCTGCTCTTGAAAGAGTTGAAAAAATTTTTACATCCAAAAGGAATCGTAATTGTTGCCGACTGCGCAAGAAGAAATTTCTGGAATGATATAGGCTTGAAATCGCCGATTGCCAAAACAATCGAATGGCATAAACATCAAAATCCACAGCAATGGATAAAGATATTTCAGGCTGCTGGATTTGATTTGTATGATTTTAGGTGGTCTATTCTTTATCCTTTTGGCAAGCTATCATCAAACAGGCTATTTCAATACCTGACAGTATCTCATTTTGTGCTGCGATTTCAAAACAAATAAATATTTTTCAGACGATAACAGTACCGTAATAATTTGTTTATGCTTATAAATTTTTGTGATCAATAAAACGTTATTAGCAGTTTTTTGAAATTTATTGATCAAGTGATTTTTTTATTACACTCAGATCATTGTGTGGAGTATTAAATGTGCGGAATAGTTGGTGTACTCAGTAAGAAGGGGTTGCCCCTGCCGAATGACGCTCTCAAATCGGCTTTGAAAGAAATGGAGCTGCGCGGCCCTAACGACGAAGGTACATGGATAGGCATTGATTCAGCAAGCCAAGTCCAGATAGCATTCGGGCACAGACGATTAAGCATTTTAGATACATCCCAAGCAGGACACCAGCCGATGCTGACAGACGATAAAAGTATTGTCATTGTCTTTAATGGCGAGGTGTTTAATTTCAAGGAACTTAGAAGTGAGCTTTCTGATCACGGTTATAATTTTATATCTGATTCAGATACAGAAGTCTTATTGTACGCCTATAAGCATTGGGGCCCGGAGTTTATAAGTAAATGCAATGGAATGTTCGCAATCGCCATATATGACAGGCCGAACGCGAAAGTTTTGTTTTACCGTGATAGAATGGGAATAAAACCGCTTTATTACGGCGTACAGGACAATCGTTTTTATTTTGCAAGCACTTTATCTGCCATATCCTGTATTCCAGGGTTCCGAAGAACAGTGTCCAGCGATGCTACCAGTGCCTATTTCTTGCAGGGATATGTTCCGTCGCCATTGTCGATGTATGAAAATATCTATAAATTGCTGCCCGGACATTATCTTGAATTAAGATTAGAGAATTTTGACTATTCTGTAAAGCCTTATTGGAAGATAACTGATTATCTTGATAATCGAGCCATCTCTTATCAGGATGCTGTCGAAAAAATGGAATGGCTTATTGAAGATTCTGTCAGATTGAGGCTGCGAAGTGATGTACCTCTAGGAGCATTTTTGAGCGGTGGTGTAGATTCCTCGCTTGTTGTTTCCATACTTGCAAAATTGTGCCCAAATAAAGTTAAGACTTTCAGTATTGGTTTTATAGAAAAAGAGTTTAATGAAGCCCCGATTGCTAAAAAAACATCAGCTCATTTAGGAACTGAGCATAATGAGCTGATATTGTCAAGCAGCGATATAAAAGATATTGTGCCTCAATTTCCAAAATTTCATGATGAGCCCTTTGCTGATTCTTCAGGTTTGCCAACCTATATATTATCTAAATTTACGAAGGAACGAGTTACAGTGGCTATGTCAGGTGATGGTGGTGACGAGGTTGCATTGGGAGCTTACAATCACTACGTAAGGGCTAATTTATGGGACAAATTCGAACAGATCCCTCGGCCTTTACGTAAAACTTTAGGCCATATTACCAAACCTATTACAGTTGGTAGAATTGATTCCCTTTCTTACTCTTTGTTGGCAAATGATCTTATTGAGTACACCTATTTTCTAAAACGAGTATATGATTATCGCGTTTATCCGGGCTTACTGAGCACGAATGACACGTATTATGATTTATCACAGAGATTGTTGAAGAGAATAGGCCACTTCGATTATGCTGATATAGGGTGGACCAAAGGTGTATCAACACTGGATTTTTTTAATCTGCTGCCGGATGCTTTTTTAACAAAAGTAGATAGAGCAAGTATGGCAAATAGCCTTGAAGTAAGGGTTCCATTGTTGGATTATCGAATTGTGGAGTTTAGCCGTTCAATCCCTGAAAATATCCTTTTAAAAGAAGGGTATAAATCCTTGCTTCGAGCTATACTCGCAAAATATGTTCCGAAGTCTATATGGAACTTGCCAAAATCTGGATTTGCTGTACCACTGAAGCACTGGTTTAGACTTGACCTATATGAATATGCCAGAGAAGTAATTTTGGATAAAAGCGTTTCG